>JAKOWJ010000211.1 GCA_029781595.1 Pseudomonadota bacterium
CCCGAGTTCTGCGCCTCCATCGACACCGGCTTCATCCGCGGCCTCGCCTCGCAGGAGGGGCGCCTGGTGATCGTGGCCGACATCGAGGCCCTCATGTCGGGCCGCGACATGGAGCTCGTCGACGAGCCCGCTTCCGCCTGAGGCCGGCCGGTGAACGCCATGAACCTCTCCCGCCTTTCCGTCCCCGCCAAGCTCGCGATCCTGGGCGCCCTCGCGCTCGTGATGGCCGTGGTACCCACGGCGATCTTCTTCCAGCGCCTGGCGGCCGAGACCGCGACCACCGCCCACGAAGCCAGCGGCGTCGTGGCCATCGACCGCACCGTGGCGGCCATCTCGCTGGTGCAGCAGCACCGGGGCCTTTCCGGCGGCGCCCTGGCGGGCGATGCCGCGCTCGAGGCCAAGCGGGCCGCGCGCCGGGCCGAGGCCGACGCCGCGTTCGCCGCGCTGCGCAAGGAAGTCGACGACGAGCCGGGCCTGCGCAAGCGCCTGGGCGAGCTGGAGGGCAAGTGGAAGGACGTGGCCGCGGCCGTGCAGGACCGCCAGGTCACCGCGTCCGAGAGCTTCGCGCGGCACACGGCGCTCGTGAAGTCGATGCTCGACTTCCTCGACAGCGCGCTGGACGAGCACGAGCTCTCGCTCGACCCGGCGGCGGCGAGCTACTTCATGATCCAGGCGGCCTACGCGACGCTGCCCGGCCTGGGCGAGAGCCTGGGCCAGGCACGGGGGCTGGGCACCGCCCGGCTGGCCGCGAAGAGCCTGACGGCCGACGAGCGCGTGCAGCTGCTCACGGTGCTGGGCCAGGCCGAATCCCACCGCCAGCGCTCCGCGGCGGCCTTCGCGAAGGCCTTCGAGGCGAGCCCCGAGGCGAAGGCCGCGCTCGCCGCGAAGGTGCAGGCGGCGCAGGCGGCCTCGGCGGCGCTCATCGCGGACGCGAGGCGCGACATCGCCGAGGCCCGCGCGCTCACGCAGCCGCCGGGCGAGTTCTTCGCGGCCGCCACGCGCTCCATCGGCGCGGTCGACGCGCTCTACAAGGACGCCTCGCGGGAGGTCGCGCGCATCCTGGCCGAGCGCATCGCCGGCGAGCGCCGCAACCAGCTCGAGATGGCTGCGCTGATGGCCGTCCTGGCGCTGGCCGGGGCCATCGTCGCCTGGGCCGTCGCGCGCTCGATCACGCGGCCCCTGGCGCGCGCTGCCGAGGTGGCCGGCGCCGTGGCGGATGGGCGCCTGGACAACGCGATCACGGTGCCGGGCACCGACGAGACGAGCCGCGTGCTCGCGGCGCTGGAGACCATGCAGTCGAACCTGCTGGCACGCGCGGAGGCCGACCGCAGGAACCTCGCCGAGACGCTGAGCGTGAAGCGCGCGCTGGACGTGGCGTCGACCAACGTGATGATGGCGGACGCCGACGGCACCATCCGCTACCTCAACCGCGCCGTGCTGGACATGCTCGGCGCCGCGCAGGCGGACATCCGCAAGGCGCTGCCGCAGTTCGACGCCTCCCGCCTGCAGGGCGCGAGCTTCGACCAGTTCCACCGCGACCCGTCGCGCCAGAGGAACCTCCTCGCGGGCCTGAAGGGCGTCCACCGCGCGCAGATCGAGATCGGCGGGCGCACGTTCTCGCTCACGGCCAACCCGATAGAGGACGACCACGGCGCCCGCCTGGGCACGGTGGTCGAGTGGAAGGACCGCACGGCCGAGGTGGCCGTGGAGAAGGAGGTGGCGGGCATCGTCG
>JAKOWJ010000223.1 GCA_029781595.1 Pseudomonadota bacterium
TGCTGGAATCGCGCGGCATGCCGGCGGCCACGGTGTGGGGCGCCAGCGCGCGCATCGGCGACGCGCGCTCCACCTACGACGAGGGCGTGCTCTCGCGGGTGAACGGCCCGGCCTCGCGCCTGGGCCTCGCCGCGGGCATGAGCGCGCGGGAGGCGGTGGCGCGCCTGCTGGGCCTCGCCTAGGCCTAGGCGGGCGCCCCGCCCGTCAGGTCGCGGCCTCGAAGGCCTGGCCGCCCCCGTAGCTCGAGAGCACCCCGGCCTCGCCGCCCTTCTCCACCCGCACGGCGCAGTACTTGAGCTCGGCGATCTTGCCGAACGGGTCCAGCGCCGGGTTGGTGAGCAGGTTCGCGGCCGCCTCGTAGAAGGCGAAGGGGATGAAGACCGAGCCGCGCGGCGTGCCCTCGTCGGCGCGCGCGTGCAGCGCCACCTTCCCGCGGCGCGAGGCCACGGTGACGACGTCGCCCGGCCCGGCGCCCATCGCCTCCAGGTCCAGCGGGTGCAGCGAGGCCACCGCGCGCGGCTCGATCGCGTCCAGCACGGCGGCCCGCCGCGTCATGGAGCCCGTGTGCCAGTGCTCGAGCTGGCGCCCGGTGATGAGCACGAAGGGGTAGTCGGCGTCGGGCCGCTCGTTGGCGGGGATGAGGTCGGCGGGGACGAATCTCGCCCGGCCGTCCTTCGTCGGAAACCGGTCCGTGAACACCACGGGCTGCCCGGGGTCGTCCTCGGTGCGGCAGGGGTAGGTGACGGCCGACTGCGCCTCCAGGCGCGCCCAGGAGATGCCGGCGATGGAGTTCATCGCCCCGCGCATCTCGTCGTAGACGGCGGCCACGCCGCTCTCGGGGCCGGCGTAGTCCCAGTCCAGGCCCAGGCGCCTGGCGATCTGCTGGGTGATCCACAGGTCCTGGCGCGCCTCGCCCGGCGCCTCCAGCGCGCGGCGGCCGAGCTGCACGATGCGGTCCGTGTTGGTCACCGTGCCGGTCTTCTCGGGCCAGGCCGAGGCCGGCAGCACCACGTCGGCGAGGTAGGCCGTCTCGGTGAGGAAGATGTCCTGCACCACCAGGTGCTCGAGCCTGGCGAGGCCCTCGCGCGCGTGGTGCGCGTTGGGGTCGCTCATGGCCGGGTTCTCGCCCATCACGTACATGGCCTTGATGCGGCCCTCGCACGCGGCGTCCATGATCTCCACCACGGTGAGGCCCGGCTTCGTGTCGAGCTTGCTTCCCCAGTACTTCTCGAACCTCGCGTTGGCCTCGGGATTGTCCACGCGCTGGTAGTCCGGGTACATCATGGGGATGAGCCCGGCGTCGGAGGCGCCCTGCACGTTGTTCTGCCCGCGCAGCGGGTGCAGGCCCGTGCCGGGGCGGCCGATCTGGCCCGTCATGAGCGTGAGCGCGATGAGGCAGCGCGCGTTGTCGGTGCCGTGCACGTGCTGCGAGATGCCCATGCCCCAGAGGATCATCGAACCCTTCGAGGTGGCGTAGGCGCGCGCGACCTCGCGGATGGTCTCGGCGGGAATGCCGCACAGCGGGCCCATGAGCTCGGGGCTGAAGCCCTTCGCGTTTTCCTTCAGGGCCTCGAAGCCGACGGTGCGCTGGCGGATGAACTCCGGGTCCACGAGGTTCTCCTCGAGGATCGTGAAGATCATCGCGTTGAGCAGCGCCACGTCCATGTCCGGCTTGAACTGCAGCACGCGCCAGGCGTGGCGGGCGATGTCCGTGCGGCGGGGATCGGCCACGACGAGCTTCGCGCCGCGCTTGACGGCGTTCTTGATCCAGGTGGCCGCCACCGGGTGGTTGGAGGTGGGGTTCGAGCCGATGAGGAAGATCACCTCGGCCTTCGCCACGTCGGAGACCTGGTTGGACACCGCCCCGGAGCCGATGCCCTCCAGGAGCGCGGCCACGCTCGAGGCGTGGCACAGGCGCGTGCAGTGGTCCACGTTGTTGGAGCCGAAGCCGGTGCGCACCAGCTTCTGGAAGAGGTAGGCCTCCTCGTTGGAGCCCTTGGCGCTGCCGAAGCCGGCGAGCGCGGCGCCCCCGTCGCGGTCGCGCACGCGCGCCAGGCCCGCGGCGGCCAGGTCCAGCGCCTCCTCCCACGTGGCCTCGCGGAAGACCTCGCGCCAGTTCTCCGGGTCGACGGTGAAGTCGGCGTGCTTGGGCGCGTCCGCCCGCCGCACCAGGGGCCTGGTGAGCCGGTGCGGGTGGTGCGCGTAGTCGAAGCCGAAGCGGCCCTTCACGCACAGGCGGTCCAGGTTGGCCGGGCCGCCCCGGCCCTCGACGCGCACGATGCGGTTGTCCTTCACGTGGTAGGTGAGCTGGCAGCCCACGCCGCAGAAGGGGCACACCGAGTCCACGGTGCGGTCCGCCTTCACCGCGTAGGCGCCCCTGGCCGGCGCGAGCGCCCCCGTGGGGCAGGCCTGCACGCACTCGCCGCAGGCGACGCACGTGGACTCGCCCATGGGGTCGTCCAGGTCGAAGGTGATCTTCGCGTGCCCGCCGCGCCACGAGTAGCCGATGACGTCGTTCACCTGCTCCTCGCGGCAGGCGCGCACGCAGCGCGTGCACTGGATGCAGGCGTCCAGGTTCACCCACATGGCGGGGTGGGAGGCGTCCGCGGCGGGCTGCTCGCGCGACGCGAACCGCGGCCGGCCCACGCCCAGGCGCTCGCTCCACAGCCGCAGCTCGTTGGCGCCGGGCTTGAGGTCGGCCTGCGGCGCGTCCGACTGCAGCAGCTCCAGCACCATCTTCTGCGAGTGCGCCGCGCGCGGCGAGACGCTGGAGACCTCCATGTCCTTGGCGGGCGCGCGGCAGCACGAGGGGGCGAGGACGCGCTCGCCCTTGATCTCCACCATGCAGGCGCGGCAGTTGCCGTCGGGGCGGTAGCCCTCCTTGTAGCAGAGGTGGGGGATCTCGACGCCGTGGCGCTTCGCGGCCTGGAGGATCGTCTCGCCCGCGAGGGCGGAGACGGTCTCGCCGTTGAGCTTGAAGTCGATCGTCTCGGCCTTCGCGACCGGCTCGTTCATCGCATTCATCGGGAAGTACCCCTTTGGAACACGGATGAACACGGATGAACGCGGATGAACGCGGATGTACAGGGCGTCCAGGCGCGTGACGACCCCATCACCGCGCAGTCGATCCCGCGGCGATCCCGAAATCCGTGTTCATCCGTGTTCATCCGTGTCCCCTGCCTTTGGGCCGCATCACTCGCGAACCCCTCAGATCTCGTGAGGGAAGTGCTTGATGACGCAGCGGATGGGGTTGGGCGCCGCCTGCCCCAGGCCGCAGATGGAGGCGTCGGCCATCGCCTGCGAGAGCTCCTCGAGGAGCGCGGCGTCCCACTTGGGGGCCTGCATCAGCCGCGCCGCCTTGGCCGTGCCCGCGCGGCAGGGCGTGCACTGGCCGCAGGACTCGTCCTCGAAGAAGCGCATCATGTTCAGCGCCGCGTCGCGCGCCCGGTCCTGGTCGGAGAGCACGATCACCGCCGCCGAGCCGATGAAGCAGCCGTGCGGCTGCAGCGTGTCGAAGTCCAGCGGGATGTCGCCCATCGAGGCCGGCAGGATCCCGCCCGAGGCCCCGCCCGGCAGGTAGGCCCGGAAGGCGTGGCCCTCGAGCATGCCGCCGCAGTATTCCTCGATGAGCTCCTTCACCGTGATGCCCGCGGGCGCCAGGTGCACGCCGGGGCGCTTCACGCGGCCCGACACGGAGAACGAGCGCAGGCCCTTGCGCCCGTGCCGGCCCTGGGAGGCGAACCAGTCCGCGCCCTTCTCGAGGATCTCGCGGATCCAGTAGAGCGTCTCGAAGTTGTGCTCGAGCGTCGGCCGGCCGAACACGCCCACCTGCGCCACGTACGGCGGACGAAGGCGCGGCATGCCCCGCCTGCCCTCGATCGACTCGATCATCGCCGACTCCTCGCCGCAGATGTAGGCGCCGGCGCCGCGGCGCAGCTCGATCGCCGGCAGCGGGCCCGGCGGGTCGGCGCGGAGCGCCGCGAGCTCGCGCTCGAGCGCCTCGCGGCAGGCGTGGTATTCGTCCCGCAGGTAGATCCAGATGCGCTCGATGCCCACCGCCCACGCGGCCACGAGCATGCCCTCCAGGAAGCGGTGCGGATCGCGCTCGAGGTAGTGGCGGTCCTTGAAGGTGCCGGGCTCGCCCTCGTCGATGTTGACGGCCATGTGACGCGGACCGGGCTCGGCGCGCACGATGCGCCACTTGCGGCCCGCGGGAAAGCCCGCGCCGCCCAGGCCCCGAAGGCCGGCGTCTTCCAGCGTCTTGAGCACGGGCTCGAGCTCGCGACGGCCCGCGAGGCAATCGGCCCACAGGGCGTAGCCGCCCGCCTTCCGGTACTCCGCGTACGTGACGTGGGCCGTCCGGGGCGCGCGCACGTTCCCCTCGCGCACCACGCGGGCCACCTTCTCGACCGTGGCCTCGCCGAAGGCGTTCTGGCCCACGCTCACGGCCGGCGCCTCGGCGCAGCGGCCGATGCAGGGGGCGGCCACGACGCGCACGCCCGCGCCCAGCGTGGCCTTCAGGCGCTCGAGGAGCCCCTCGCTGCCCGCCATGCGGCACGAGAGGGTCTCGCACACGCGGACGGTGACGGCGGGCGGGGCGGATTCGCCCTCCCTCACCACGTCGAAGTGGTGGTAGAAGGTCGCGACCTCGAAGACCTCGGCCTGCGAAAGGCCCATGGCCTCGGCGAGGGCCGCCAGGTGCGCGGCCGGGAGGCAACCGAAGCGGTCCTGCACCTTGTGCAGGTTCTCGATGAGGTACTCCGGCGCGCGCGGCGCCTCGCCCAGCAGGTCGGCGACCTGCGCGCGGACGGCCGGGTCGACGGCGCGCCCCTTGGGCACGGGACGGGCCTTGCGGATCTTCGAGAGCGGTGCGGCGCGATCGTTCATGTTCTCGGGTGTCGTGGCCGGCCTGGGTCGGCCCGCTCGCGGGCCGGCGTGGGGCGGACGGGAAATTAGAGTACCGAAGGCCCGGGAGAATTCCGCTTGACTCGGGTCAAGCGCCGTCCCCGGGGGATGACCAAAGTCAAGTTCCGGGGGCCCGCCCCCCCTAACATCGGCGTAGCGGAGTCCGATAACCCCGAATACCACGATCCCAAGCCGGCGATTGTGACTCCGCCACCCCGAGGGGACCGGCTCATGGCAATGCACAAGTACCGGGGCCGACCGCGCCCCGCCCGCCAGCGACCGTGCGCACGGCCGGCCCGGGGGCGTGCGCGCCCGCTCCCGCGGCGCCCGGGAGGCGCGCGGTGAGCGCCCCGGACGACCGGCGCGAACCCGCA
>JAKOWJ010000232.1 GCA_029781595.1 Pseudomonadota bacterium
CGACGAGGGGGCCGGGGCAGGAGACGCCCCGCAGGTCCAGGCGAACGTGCGCCGCGATGGCCCCGGAGCGCCCCTTGCGCACGTAGAAGCCCGTGGCGCCGCGCTCGCGGGGCTCCGTGTGCACGACTTCGTTGCCCGTCTGCCGGGCCCACGCGAAGAGGTCGTCTCGGGTGCCGGGACAGTCCGAGAGGACGAGCAGCACCTGGCCCGGGCGCAGGCCCTCGAGGATCTCGCGCGCCCCGAGAATCGGGCCGGGGCAGGTGAGACCGGTGAGGTCGACCATGGCGGAGGGCTCGGCGAGGACGGGAAAGGTCATGGCGCTCGCCTCCGGGCCGTCACTCGGCCGCCTGGATGGTCTTGTGGGGGACCAGCAGCCCGCAGCCGACGGCCTGTCCCCGGCCCAGCCCGGCACGCTGCAGGACGAGGGAGTCGGCCTCGCGCAGGTCGTGGACCGCCACGGGGTAGGCCGTCTCGGCCCCCTGCTCGAGCTGCACCTGCACGCGCCGCCCGCAGATGAGGCGGCCCCGGACGCCGAGGGCCTCCAGCTCGGTCTCGAGGCCGGCGAGGAAGCGAACCTCGTCCGCCTCCCCCGTGTTCACGCGGGGGGAGTAGAGCGTGGCGGAGGGCTGGTGCTTGCGGAAGGAACCTTCGCCCAGGGTGAGCCGGGCGCCTGCCACGGCGAGCTCGGCGCGCTCGAGGGCGCTGGCCGAGCAGACGCGGTCGCGCGGCAGCCGGATGACCAGGCGGGAGCGGTGCGTGACCATGACGCCCCCCTCGGCCGTCCGGGGACCGCGCAGCGGCAGGATGCCCGCGCGGGGCGTCTTGGCGAGCCAGGGCACGACACGTGTCACCTCGCGGAACAGGGGCCACTCGAAGTCGCGGGGCAGGCTCTCTCCCGCGAGGCCGAAGATCACGTCGACCATCTCCGGCAGCAGGGCGGCGGACGGGCCGCAGCCCGTCTCGAGGGAATGCGGCACGGCGCTCAAGGCGGGCTCCCGGGCTGGGACCGGCCCCAGGCGGCCAGGGCCTCGCCCCAGGCCACGGCGGTGCCGGGGTCGATGTCGAAGACGGTGAAGCGGCTGCCCTCCCGGATGCGCACGCGGAGCATCGTCATGCCGCCGGCGTCGAAATCCACCGGGTGCAGGTCGATGCGCTGGCCACCGAGAGGCACGGTGATCGAGGCGAGCGGGGCGGGGCGGTCCATGGGAGACGGGGGGGGGAGGGGAGGCGGCGCCCGGGGCGCCGCGAGGGGCCTACTTTACGCCCCGCGGCGGGCCGCCCGTCTACCCCCCGGGCGAAGGACGCCGCGCATAACCCAAAAGGGTAGCTACCGCCCCCCCCTTAGGAGGTCCCCCCCCACCGTCAGAGGGATGGCGGAGCCCCTGGGGGGGCCGTAGCATCGGTCGACCTTCGGCGGGCAGGCTGCGCCGGGACCTGGGGTAACCGAACGAGACACGAGGAGGCCGCAATGGCAAAGAAAATGCACTCGACGCCGATGCTCGACGAGCTGGAGACCGGCCCGTGGCCGAGCTTCGTGACGGGCCTGAAGCGCCTGGCCAAGGACAACGACATGATGGTCGACCTGCTCGGCCAGCTCGAGACCTCCTACGAGACCAAGAAGGGCTACTGGAAGGGCGGCACCGTGAGCGTCTTCGGCTACGGCGGCGGCATCATCCCGCGCTTCACCGAGCTGAAGGACGACGCGGGCAAGCCGAAGTTCCCCGACGCGGCGGAGTTCCACACGCTGCGCGTGATGCCCCCGCCCGGCATGCACTACAACACCGACATCCTGCGCAAGCTGTGCGACTCCTGGGAGCGCCACGGCTCCGGCCTCATCGCCTTCCACGGCCAGAGCGGCGACATCATGTTCCAGGGCGTGCGCACCGACAAGGTCCAGGACGCCTTCGACGAGATCAACGAGCTGGGCTTCGACCTGGGCGGGGCGGGCCCGGCCGTGCGCACCTCCATGTCGTGCGTGGGGGCCGCGCGCTGCGAGCAGTCGTGCTACGACGAGGCGGCCGCGCACCGCACGGTGCTCAACAACTTCCTCGACGACATCCACCGCCCGTCGCTGCCCTACAAGTTCAAGTTCAAGTTCTCCGGCTGCCCGAACGACTGCATGAACTCCATCCAGCGCTCGGACATGGCCATCATCGGCACGTGGCGCGACAACATCCGAACGGACGAGAAGCTCGCCCGCGCCTACTTCGCCAAGCACGGCGTGACGGATCTCGTGAACGACGTGGTGAGCCGCTGCCCGACCAAGGCCATCCAGCTCGTCGACGCCGCGAAGATCCCCACGGGCCCGACCATCTCGGCCGTGAAGGTCTCCGACACCCAGGCCATCGCGATCGAGAACCGCGACTGCGTGCGCTGCATGCACTGCATCAACGTGATGACGGGCGGCCTCTCGCCGGGCAAGGACAAGGGCGCCACGATCCTGTGCGGCGGCAAGCGCACGCTCAAGATCGGCGACCTCATGGGCACGGTGATCGTCCCCTTCATGAAGCTCGAGTCGGACGAGGACCGCGAGAAGCTGGTGGACCTCGCCCAGCGCGTCGTCGATTTCTTCGCCGAGAACGCCCTGGAGCACGAGCGCGTCGGCGAGACGATCGAGCGCATCGGCCTGGTGAACTTCCTGGAGGGCGTGGGCCTGGAGGTCGACCCCAACATGGTCGCCACGCCGCGCATGAACCCCTACGTCCGCACCGACGGGTGGGACGAGGAGGTCGCCAAGGTGCAGGCCAAGAAGCAGGCCGCCTGAACGCCAGTCCGAACCGAGAGACCACGGAGCACCGACATGTCCACCGCCACCGCCACCCCGCGCCGCGCCATCGAGTCCGGCGTGCCGGACAACCAGCAGTACCTGCACCCGACGCTCAAGAAGAACTACGGCAACTGGAAGTACCACGACCGCCCGCGCCCGGGCGTGCTGCACCACGTCTCCTACTCGGGCGAGGAGGTCTGGAGCGTTCGCGCCGGCACCCAGCGCCAGATGGACGTCTACACGATCCGCAAGCTCTGCGACATCGCCGACCAGTTCGCCGACGGGCACGTGCGCTTCACCATCCGCTCCAACATCGAGTTCATGGTGTCCGACGAGAGGAAGGTCGCCCCGCTCATCGAGGCCCTGCAGAAGAACGGCTTCCCGGTGGGCGGCACGGGCAACTCCGTGTCGATGATCGCCCACACCCAGGGGTGGCTGCACTGCGACATTCCCGGCACGGACGCCTCCGGCGCCGTGAAGGCCCTCATGGACGACCTGCACCAGGAGTTCATCCGCGAGGAGATGCCCAACCGCGTGCACCTGTCGGCCTCGTGCTGCGAGATCAACTGCGGCGGCCAGGCCGACATCGCGGTGATCATCCAGCACACCAAGCCGCCGAAGATCAACCACGACCTGGTGGCGAACGTCTGCGAGCGCCCGGCCGTGGTGGCCCGCTGCCCGGTGGCGGCCATCCGCCCGGCGCTGGTGAACGGCAAGCCCTCCCTCGAGGTGGACGAGAAGAAGTGCATCTGCTGCGGCGCGTGCTACCCGCCGTGCCCGCCGATGCAGATCAACGACCCCGAGCACTCCAAGCTCGCGATCTGGGTGGGCGGCAAGAACTCCAACGCCCGCGGCAAGCCCACCTTCATGAAGATGGTGGCCTCGGGCCTGCCCAACAACCCGCCGCGCTGGCCGGAGGTCTCCGAGGTCGTGAAGAAGATCCTCTACACCTACAAGGCCGACGCGCGCCCCTGGGAGCGGCTGTCGGACTGGGTCGAGCGCATCGGCTGGCCGCGCTTCTTCGAGAAGACGGGCCTGCCCTTCACCAAGTACCTCATCGACGACTGGCGCGGCTCGCGGTCCAACCTCAACGCGTCGGCGCACATCCGCTTCTAGAGACCGGAGCAAGACGAAGTGAAGATCGGAGTGATGGTCAACGAAGGGCCCTACCAGCACCAGTCGAGCGACTCGGCGTACCTGTTCTGCCGGGCGGCGATCGCGGCGGGGCACCAGATCGAGCGCGTGTTCTTCTACCACGACGGCGTGAACAACGCGACCAAGCTCACCGAGCCGCCGCAGGACGACCGCAACGTCGTGGCCCGGTGGTCCAGGCTCGCGGAGGAGCACGGCGTGGACCTCGTGGTGTGCGTGGCCGCGGCGCTGCGCCGAGGCATCGTGGAGTCGAACCTCGCCCAGGGCTTCCGCATCTCGGGCCTGGGGCAGCTCGTGGAATCGGCGATCCAGTCGGACCGGCTGGTCGTCTTCGGGGACTGAGAAGCGCGCCATGGACCAAGCCGGAACCGTCAAGAAATTCCTGTTCGTGAACCGCAAGGCGCCCTACGGCAGCGTGTACGCGCTCGAGGGCCTGGAGGTGGTGCTCATCAGCGCCGCCTTCGACCAGGACGTGGGGCTCGCCTTCCTGGACGACGGGGTCTACCAGCTCGCGAAGGGCCAGAACACCAAGGCCATCGAGTCGAAGAACTTCTCGCCCACGTACCGGGCCCTCGAGGGCTACGACATCGAGAAGCTCTACGTCGAGCGCGAGTCGCTCGAGTCGCGCGGGCTCACCGAGGACGACCTCCTGGTGGACGTGCAGGTCCTGGGCAAGGCCGAGATGGCCGCGCTCATGGACGAGATGGACGTGATGATCAGCTTCTGAGGACCCCGACGCCATGCTCCACATCGTGAACAAGTCCCCCTCCGAGCGCACCGCGCTCGCGAGCTGCCTCGCCCACGCCCGGCCCGGGCACTGCGTCCTGCTCATCGAGGACGCCGTGTACGCGGCGACCAGGGGCCACGCGGCGGGCGAGGGCCTCGCGGCCGCCATGGCCTCGCAGGTCAAGGTCTACGTCCTCGCGCCGGACCTCGAGGCCCGGGCACGGGCCGGCGCCGTCGCCGACGGCGTCTCCATGGTCGACTACGCCGGGTTCGTCGACCTCGTGGCAAAGAACCCCCGCGTGCAGTCCTGGCTGTAGCGCGGAAACCGGCAAACCGCCAGAGCTAGCGACGCGAAAGGAGAAACGATGGGCACCATCGAAGTGAACGGCAAGGCCTTCGAGACGGACGAGGAGGGCTATCTCGTCAACCTCGCCGACTGGAACGAGGACCTGGCGGGCGAGATCGCCAAGGCCGAGAAGATCGACATGACGGAAAACCACTGGGAAGTGGTCAACTTCCTGCGCGAGTACTACAACGAGTACCAGATCGCCCCGGCGGTT
The DNA here is from genome assembly GCA_029781595.1 of Pseudomonadota bacterium. Taxonomy (GTDB): domain Bacteria; phylum Pseudomonadota; class Gammaproteobacteria; order Burkholderiales; family Usitatibacteraceae; genus FEB-7. The sequence goes on from JAKOWJ010000232.1 coordinate 5,206, forward strand.
CGCGTGCTCACCAAGGCCATCGGCAAGAAGCTGGGGCCGGAGAAGGGCAGCAACCAGTACCTCTACGAGCTCTTCCCCTACGGTCCCGCCAAGCAGGCCTGCAAGATCGCCGGCCTGCCCAAGCCGACGGGCTGCGTCTGACCCGCCTTCCGGGCCGGGAGCCCCGCGCTCCCGCCCGGACCGACTCCAGGACCGAAGAATGGCCGCCATTCTCGCCGGGCTCCTTTACGCCAGCGCCGCCGTGTTCGTGGCCGGGCTCGCGTGGCGGATCCGCCAGTACGCGACCACGCCCGCGCCGCTGAAGATCCCGACCACCCCCGCGCCGACCACGCGCGGCGGCGTGGCCGTGCGGCTCGCCCGGGAGGTGGTGCTGTTCGAGAGCCTGTTCAAGGCGAGCCTGTGGACCTGGCTCTTCGGCTGGACGTTCCACGCCGGGCTCGCGCTCGTGCTGGCGCGGCACCTGCGCTACTTCACCGACCCGGTGTGGGACTGGGTCGCCTTCGTGCAGCCCTTCGGCGTGTACGCGGGCTTCGCGATGGCCGCCGGCCTCGCCGGCCTGTGGGCGCGGCGCTTCCTGGTCGACCGCATCCGCTACATCTCCACGCCGTCCGACCACCTGATGCTCGCGCTGCTCCTGGCCATCGCGGCGAGCGGCCTGGCGATGAAGTACGTGGCCCACACCGACATCGTGGCCGTGAAGTCGTTCATCCGGGGCCTGTTCGTCCTCCAGGTCCGCGAGATCCCGGCCGACCCGCTCCTCGCCGTGCACCTCGCGCTGGTGTGCGCGCTGATGCTCGTGTTCCCGTTCTCCAAGCTCCTGCACGCGCCGGGACTGTTCTTCAGCCCGGGCCGCAACCAGGTGGACGACCCGCGCGAGCGCCGCCACCTGGCCGAGTGGGCCGCGCGGCTCGAGACGAAGTAGCCGCCATGGCCGAGATCACCGCTCCCGCCCTTCGCGAGTTCCCCGTCGCGCCCGCCGTGAGCCCGGACGCGATGGCGGCCTCCAAGCCCTATGTCGCCACGGACAAGATGCAGGAGGCGCTGGGCTTCCCCGGCGCGCTGCCCGAGGACTGGCACGACCGCGCGATCGCCAAGCTCGGCGAGATGGTGGGCAAGTACCGGGGCCTTCGCGTGTACCTGGACGCCTGCGTGCACTGCGGCGCGTGCACGGACAAGTGCCACTACTTCCTCGGCACGGGCGACCCGAAGAACATGCCCGTGGCCCGCCAGGAGCTGCTGCGCGGCGTCTACCGCCGGCACTACACGCTGCCCGGCAAGCTCTTCCCGAAGCTGGTCGGGGCGCGCGAGCTCACGAAGGACATGCTCGACGACTGGTACAAGTACTACCACCAGTGCTCGGAGTGCCGCCGCTGCTCGGTGTTCTGCCCGTACGGCATCGACACGGCCGAGGTGACCATGGCCGCGCGCGAGATCCTGGACAGCGTGGGCTACGGCCAGAAGTACTCCAACGAGATCATCGGCAAGGTCCACCGCATCGGCAACAACCTGGGCCTGCCCGGGCCGGCGCTGGAGGACACGCTGCTCGGCCTCGAGGAGGACGTGAAGGAGGACACGGGCGCGGACGTGAAATTCCCGCTCGACCAGAAGGGCGCGGAGGTGCTGCTCATCACGCCCTCGGCCGACTTCTTCGCCGAGCCGCACGTGGACAGCCTCATCGGCTACGCCAAGGTCTTCCACGCCGCCGGGATCTCGTGGACGCTCTCCTCGAAGGCTTCGGAGGCGGCCAACTTCGGCCTGTTCATCGGCAACTACGACCAGATGCGCGCCATCGCGCTGCGCATCCGCGAGCAGGCGCTCGAGCTGGGCGTCAAGCGCATCGTGGTGGGCGAGTGCGGCCACGCGTGGCGCGTCGCCTACAGCTTCTGGAACACCCTGGCGGGCATCGGCTCCGGCGGCGAGGACCCCTTCGCGCGCCAGCTGCAGTCCCAGCTGGACCACCGCTACCGGCAGCCGACGCACATCTGCGAGCTCACCTGGGACCTGGTGCAGAAGGGCGCCCTGGTGCTCGACAAGGAGGCGAACGACCACCGCGTGGTCACGTTCCACGACTCGTGCAACGTGGCCCGGGCCTCGCGCATGGGCGACGAGCCCGGCGGGCAGTTCGAGATCCCGCGCGCGCTCATCCGCGCGGTGGCCAACCGGTACGTCGAGATGCGCCCCGGCACGACCCACGAGGCGACCTTCTGCTGCGGCGGGGGCGGCGGGCTGCTCACCGACGAGATCCTGGACCTGCGCGTGAAGGGCGCCCTGCCTCGCATGGAGTCTCTGCGCGAGGTCGCCGACCGCCATGGCGTGAACTTCATGGCGACCATCTGCGCCATCTGCAAGGCGCAGTTCACCAAGGTCCTGCCGTACTACGGATTCAACCGCAGCATGGTCGGCGGCGTGCACCAGCTCGTGAGCACCGCCATCCGCCTCGGCGCGAAGCAGTAGCCGCGTCCCGAACCCGACACCATCCGACAGCCAGAGGATCCCGTGGCCGCCAACCCCCAGGAAACCCAAGCCCTCACCTTCCGACGCTACAAGGACGGCGACGACAAGCCGCCTCGCTGGCAGGAGGTGATCTTCCAGTCCTCGTGGTCGCACAAGTGCCCGACCTACATCCAGTCGACTCCCCCGTGCCAGGGCAGCTGCCCGGCGGGCGAGGACATCCGCGGCTGGCTGCAGGTCGTGCGCCAGACGGAGAAGCCGCCGCAGGGCGTGCCCTGGCAGGAGTACGCCTGGCGCCGGCTCACGGAGGCCAACCCGTTCCCCTCGGTGATGGGCCGGGTCTGCCCGGCGCCGTGCGAGACGGGCTGCAACCGCAACGAGGTCGAGGACCACGTCGGCATCAATTCCGTCGAGCACTTCCTCGGCGACTACGCCAACGCCAACAAGCTCGCGTACCCCAGGCCGGACAAGGCGACCGGCAAGAAGGTCGCGGTGATCGGCGGAGGCCCCGCGGGCCTGTCCTGCGCCTACCAGCTCGCCCTCAAGGGGCATGCGGTCACCGTGTTCGACGAGCACGAGCACCTCGGCGGCATGATGCGCTACGGCATCCCGGGCTTCCGCACGCCGCGCGACAGCCTGGACGCGGAGATCCAGCGCATCCTCGACCTGGGCGTCCAGACGCGGCTGAAGTGCCGGGTGGGCACCGACGTGACGATGGAGCAGATCCGCAAGGAATTCGACGCGGTGTTCCTCGGCATGGGCGCGCAGGGCGGCCGGCCGCTGCCGGTCGCGGACTCCCAGGCCCCGAACGTGGTGACCGCCACCGCGTTCCTGAAGGCCTTCAACGACGGGCGCCTGCGGCACGTGGGCAAGCGCGTGGTCGTGGTCGGCGGCGGCGACACCTCCATCGACGTGGCCACGGTCGCGCGCCGCCTCGGGCACATCGAGCACGCCAAGCCCACGGATTTCGAGGGCGCCATCGCGGGCCACCTCGCCCACGACGTGGCGCACGTGTCCGTCACGCAGGGCGCGGAGGTGACGCTCACCTCGGTGTTCAACGTCGACAAGATGCAGGCCAACAAGCACGAGATCGAGCAGGCCTCCGCCGAGGGCATCGACATCCGCGGCGGCTGGGCTCCCGTGGGCATCGTGAAGGGCCCGGACGGGCGCGCCACGGCGCTGCGCGTGGCGCAGTGCGAGGCGAAGTTCGTCGGCGGGCGCCTGCAGATCGACATGAAGCCGGGCACGGAGGAGGACATCCCCGCGGACCTCATCGTCTCGGCCATCGGCCAGGCGGTGGACTTCACGGGCCTGGAGCAGTTCGACAACGGCAAGGGCGGCGTGACGGCGGACCGCAACTACCGCGTGGCGGGCCAGGAAGGCGTGTTCGCCGGCGGCGACGTGCTGCGCCCGCACCTGCTCACCACGGCCATCGGCCACGGGTCCATCGCGGCCGACGGCATCGACCGCTTCCTGCTCGGCGAGGAGCCCGAGAAGCGGCCCAAGATCGACGTGCACCAGTTCGACCTGCTGCGCAAGATGCACGAGAAGGGGCTGGACGTCGAGCCCGCGAAGGAGCCGCTGCGGGGCACCGACGGGTCCAAGGTCGCCGTGCACAACTACGACAACCGCTCCGACCGGCACGTCATCACGCACAAAGAGCTCTTCCTCGGCCACTTCGGCTACGCGGCGCGCGTGAAGCGCAAGTTCATCACGCTCACCAAGGAGTCGGCGCTCGGCAACTTCGAGGAGCGGTTGGGCCAGCTCTCGGAGGCGGAGGCCATCGCCGAGGCCAAGCGCTGCATGAGCTGCGGCCTGTGCTTCGAGTGCGACAACTGCGTGGTGTACTGCCCGCAGACGGCCGTCTTCAAGGTGAAGAAGAGCCAGAGCACGACCGGCCGCTACGTGGACACCGACTACGACAAGTGCATCGGCTGCCACATCTGCCGCGACGTGTGCCCCACGGGATACATCCAGATGGGGCTGGGGGAGTAGGGCATCCATGGCCGCGTTCCGCCTTGCGGCCCGGGCCGCCGCCGCGCTCCTGGCGGCGGCGCTCGCGCTGGCCGCGGGCCCGGTCGCCGTGGCGGCGGGCCCGAAGCTCGACGCGCCCCGGTCGGGTCCCTGCGTGGAGGATCCGAAGCTCATGCGCCGCTCGCACATGGAGTTCCTCAAGCACGACCGCGACGACACCGTGCGCCGCGGGGTTCGGCCGGCGAAGCACAGCCTCGCGGGCTGCGTGAGCTGCCACGCCAGCCGGGCCGACGACAGCGTGCTCGGCTCCGACACGCACTTCTGCCAGGGCTGCCACGTCTACGCCGCGGTCAAGCTCGACTGCTTCGAGTGCCACACGCCCAAGGCCCGGCCCGCGGCCGTGGCGTCCGCCGCCGGGGAGCCTCTCCGATGAACCCCGTCGACAAGCGCCGCCGCGACTTCCTCGGCCAGGCCGCCGTCGCCGCCGGCGCGATGATCGCGCCCGGCGTGTTCCTGTACGACTACGCGAAGGCGGCGGCGCCGGCCACCCCGCCCGCCGGCCCGCCCGCGACCTCGGGACCGGTGAGCGCCAAGGTGCGCTGGGGCATGCTGATCGACACGACCAAGTGCGCGAGCGGCTGCCGCGAGTGCGTCGACGCCTGCAACCGCGAGAACGGGCTGCCCGGCACGACGCGCCCGACCGACTCGCAGTGGATCCGCAAGGTGGACCTGAAGGACCTGCGCTCGGGCGCCACGCTCTCCGCGCCCGTGATGTGCCAGCACTGCGCCGAGCCGCCGTGCGTGGACGTGTGCCCCACGGGCGCCTCGTTCAAGCGCGCCGACGGCATCGTGCTCGTCGACCGCCACACCTGCATCGGCTGCCGCTACTGCATGATGGCCTGCCCCTACAAGGCGCGCAGCTTCGTGCACGAGCCGACCACCGGGCAGAAGACCGAGGTGCCGCGCGGCAAGGGCTGCGTGGAGGCGTGCACGCTGTGCGTGCAGCGGGTGGACCGCGGCGGGCGCCCCGCCTGCGCCGAGTCCTGCGAGGCCGCCGGTCACGGGGCGATCCTCTTCGGCGACCTGAACGACCCGCAGAGCGAGATCTCGAAGCGCATCCGCAGCGTGGCCACCACGCAGTTGCGCGCGGACCTGCGCACCGACAACGGCGTGCGCTACCAGGGGCTCTAGGACGATGGCGACCTCTTCCGCTTCGCAAGCGCGCCTGGCCTGGTCCCTCCTCGCCGCGGGCGGCGCGGTGGTGGCCGTGGCGCTGGGCGCGGCCCACTACATGGAGGTGCACGGCCACGTCGTGACGGGCATGAACAACCAGGTGGTCTGGGGCCTGCCGCACGTGTTCGCCATCTTCCTCATCGTCGCGGCCTCGGGCGCGCTCAACGTGGCCTCGATCGGCTCGGTGTTCGGGGAGAAGGCCTACAAGCCCTTCGCGCCGCTGTCGGTGCTGCTCACGGTGGCGCTGCTCGCCGGGGGCCTCATGGTGCTGGTGCTGGACCTGGGCCGGCCCGAGCGGCTGGTCGTCGCGGCGACGCACTACAATTTCCGCTCGATCTTCGCGTGGAACATGATCCTCTACAACGGCCTGTTCGCGCTGTGCGCCGTGTACCTGTGGACGCTCGCCGAGCGACGGTTCGCCGCCGCCGCCAAGCCCGCGGGCCTGGCGGCCTTCGCGTGGCGGATCATCCTCACCACCGGCACGGGCTCCATCTTCGGGTTCCTCGTCGCGCGGCAGGCCTACGCCTCCGGCGTCATCGCCCCGCTGTTCATCGCGCTCTCGCTCGCCTGGGGGCTCGCGGTCTTCCAGCTCGCGCAGGCCGGCTTCGCGCGCCTGTCGGGCTCGGCCATGGATGCGGCGCTGCAGGCGCGCGTGCGGCGCCTCCTCGGCATCTTCCTCGTGGCCGCGCTGTATTTCGTGGTGGTCCACCACCTGACCAACCTCTACTGGGCCAGGCAGGCGGCGCTCGAGCGCTTCCTCCTGGTGGACGGCGCGCCGTACCCGGCGGTGTTCTGGCTGGGCTACGTCGTGGCCGGCACGGTCGTGCCCGTCGCGCTGGTGTTCCACCCGAAGCTGGCGGGCCCGCGGGCGACCAACGCCGCCGCCGCGCTCGCGGTGCTGGGCGCCCTCGCGTTCCTCTACGTCTTCATCATCGGGGGACAGGCCTTCCCGCTGGAGATCTTCCCCGGGTACGAGGCGTCGAGCAGCTTCGGCGACGGCCGGGTGGATCGCTATTCGCCGAGCCTGCCGGAGCTCCTGCTGGGCCTGGGCGGGCTGGCGGCGGCGTTCGTCATCGCGCTGGCCGGCGCCCGCGCGCTGCCCATCCTGCCGCGCGACGAGGGCCCGGTCGCACCGGCCCCGAAGCCGGCGGCCTGACCGGCGAGGCGGCGGGCGGATGGGCGGCGTGCTCCTGTCGGCGGCCTGGCGTTCGTCGGGCAAGACGACGCTCGCGACGGGAATGCTCGCGGCCCTCGCCGCCCGCGGCCTGCGCCTGCAGCCGTTCAAGAAGGGCCCCGACTACATCGACCCGCAGTGGCTGGGCCTGGCGGCGGGCCGCGCCTGCCGCAACCTCGATCTTCACCTGCAGGGCGCCCAGGAAGTCTCGGCCGACTGGTCGCGCCACGCCGCCGGCACCGACTTCGCGCTCGTCGAGGGCAACCTCGGCCTGCACGACGGATTCGACCTCGAGGGCCGCGACAGCAACGCGGCGCTCGCGCGCCTGCTCGGGCTGCCCGTCGTGCTGGTGCTCGACGTTCGCGGCATGTCGCGCGGGGCCGCGGCGCTGCTGCACGGCCTGGCCACGTTCGACCGCGAGACCCGCGTGGCCGGCGTGATCCTGAACCGCGTGGGCGGCTCCCGCCACGAGGCCAAGCTGCGGGCCGCCATCGAGCGTTACACGGACCTGGCGGTGCTCGGCGCCGTGGGCGAGGACCGGCGCCTGGGCGTGCTGGAGCGGCACCTGGGACTGGTGCCCGCCGGCGAGATGGCCGACGCGCGCTCGCGCGTGGCGGCGATGGCCGAGGCGGTGAGTGCGAGCGTCGACCTGGATGCCATCCTGTCCCTCGCGGGCACGGCGCAGCCGCCCGGGGCGGCACCCGCGCGGCCCCCGGTCACGCCCGGGGCGCCGCTGCGCATCGCCATCGCGCAGGACCGCGCCTTCGGCTTCTACTACACCGACGACCTCGAGGCCTTCCGCGAGGCCGGCGCGACACTCGTGCCGGTGGACACCCTGCGCGACGCGGCGCTGCCCGATGTCGACGGGCTCTTCATCGGCGGCGGCTTCCCGGAGTCCCTGGGAGCCGAGCTGGCCGCCAACGCGCCGTTCCGGCACTCGCTGCGGCACGCCATCGAGGAGGGCCTTCCCGTTTACGCCGAGTGCGGCGGCCTGATGTACCTGGCGCGCTCCCTCGCCTGGCGCGGCCACGTGTGGGAGATGGTGGGCGCCCTGCCGGCGGATGTCGTGATGCACGCCAAGCCGGCGGGCAAGGGCTACGTGAAGCTCGAGGAAACCGCGGACCACCCGTGGCCCGGCGATGCGCCGGTGCAGGCGCACGAGTTCCACTACTCGACGCTCGAGAACGTCGGCCCGGGCCTCGCCTACGCCTACCGCGTGGTGCGCGGCGAGGGCACGGGCGGCGGTCGCGACGGGATCGTCGCCGGCAACGTGCTGGCCTCGTACGCGCACCTGCGCAACGCCGGGGGCAACGGCTGGGTGCGGCGCTTCCTCGGGCACGTGGCCCGCGTGAAGGCGGACCGCGCCGCGGCCGTGGCCCGCGCGGAAGGATAGGGAAGGGACGCGAGGAATGATCACGGTGACGGCGGCGGCGGTGGCGCGGATCCGCGACTCGGCCCGGGAGTCGGGGCTGGAGACGGCGGTGCTGCGGGTGGCCGCACGCGAGGGCGGGGACGGCACGGTGGAGTTCGGCATGGGCTTCGACCAGTCGCGGCCCGGCGACCAGGTGACCGAGGTCGACGGCGTGTATCTCGTCGTGGCCCCGGCCAGCGCGGACCTGCTCGAGGGCGTGCGCCTGGACTTCGTGGAGATCGAGCCCGGGGATTTCCGCTTCGTCTTCGCGCCCGTCGAGGGCGGGGAGCCGGCGTGAGCGGCCCCGGCGAGGTCTTCCTGGTCGGCACCGGCCCGGGCGACCCGGACCTGCTCACGGTCAAGGCGCTGCGCCTCATCGGCGAGGCCGACGTGGTGCTCTACGACAACCTCGTCTCCGAGGCCATCATGGCCCTCGTGCCGGCGCGCACGGAGCGCATCTACGTGGGCAAGCGCCGCAGCGACCACGCGATGCGCCAGGAGTCGATCAACGAGCTGCTCGTGAGCCAGGCCCGGCGGGGCCGCAAGGTCCTGCGCCTGAAGGCCGGCGACCCCTTCGTCTTCGGCCGGGGCGGGGAGGAGATCGAGACGCTCGGCGCGAACGGCGTGCGCTTCGAGGTGGTGCCCGGCATCACGGCGGCGCTGGGCGCGGCGTCCTACGCCGGCATCCCGCTCACCCACCGCGACCACGCGCAGTCGTGCGTGTTCG
>JAKOWJ010000237.1 GCA_029781595.1 Pseudomonadota bacterium
CGGCGGGGATCGGCAGGGTAAGATCCGGCCGTGCGCGAGAAGGTGGCGCTGCGGGCTCGCCGCAGGACCGGCGTGCAGCCCGGGTTGCCCGCTCTGTCCGAGCACAGGACTCCGCCACGACCTGTGGGCCCGTAGCTCAGCGGTAGAGCAGGGGACTTTTAATCCCTTGGTCCTGGGTTCGAATCCCAGCGGGCTCACCACGAGGCCCTCCGGCAGGGGAGCCGCGCTTCGGGCTACCGCGCCTCGATCGAGCGCTTCGAGAGGCCGACGAAGAAGCCCTCGATGGCCGTCCGCGGCGCCTCGTCGGGCCTGGCGGCCGCGCCCAGGGTCACGAACAGCGGCGCGAAGTGCTCCACGGTGGGGTGCGCGTAGGGCATGCCCGGCGCCTTGTCGCGGAAGGCGACCAGGGTGTCGAGGTCGCCCGTCGCGAGGGCCTCGGCAGCCCAGGCGTCGAAGTCGCGCGACCACTGCGGCGCGCCCGGCCTGCCCGCGAAGTACTCGCCCACGAAGGGCAGGCCGTGCGTCATGAAGCCCGAGCCGATGACCAGCACGCCCTCGTCGCGCAGGGGCGCCAGGCGGCGGCCGACGCCGAACAGGTGCTCCGGGTCGAGGTCGGGCATCGACATCTGGAGGACGGGGATGTCGGCGTCGGGGTACATCGCCATCAGCGGCACCCACGCGCCGTGGTCGAGGCCGCGCGCCTCGCGCTCGAGGACGGGCTCGCCCGCGGGCATGAGGGCCCGCACCCTGGCGGCGAGGTCCGGCGCCCCGGGGGCCGGGTAGGCGAGGTCGTAGGAGCGCTGCGGGAAACCGTAGAAGTCGTAGACGAGCGGGACCGTCCGGGTGGCGGACAGGGCCATCGGCGCGGTCTGCCAGTGGGCGCTCACGATGAGGATCGCCTTCGTCCTCGGCAGCGCGGCCGACCAGGCGGCCAGCTCGCCCATCCACAGCGGGTCGTCGAGCAGGGGCGGGGCGCCGTGGCCCAGGTAGAGCGCGGGCAATGGGCCGGATGCCGGGCGCCCGCTGGCGCCGTCGCCCGCCGGGTAGGTGGTGGCCTCGCGGGCGCCCCCGGGCGCGCGGGCCTCATGCGCACCCGTGCCCAGGGGGACGTCAGACGGTTGCACGCGGGCCTTCCTTGACACTTTGGTGACGGCAAATGAAGATTGTCGTGGATGTGAGTGTGCCACGACGTTTGCTGGAGGGCAAGCGGCATGTCGGAGAAGAACGCGTCTCCTGGTCCGGCCCCGCGGCTGGGCGTGGGCCGCCAGACGCGGCGCTGGCGCCAGGATCGCGGCCTGACCCTCGCCCAGGTCGGCGAGCGCAGCGGGCTCAATGTGGGCTACCTGTCGCAGATCGAGAACGACAAGGCCCTTCCCTCGCTCGAGGCGCTGGCCGCCATCGCGGGCGCCCTCGAGGTGCCGTCCGCATGGCTGCTGCTCGACGACACGGCGCCCCCGAGGGTCGTCCGCGCCGCCGACAGGCCGCGCGCCGAGG
>JAKOWJ010000253.1 GCA_029781595.1 Pseudomonadota bacterium
GGCGGCACGCTCAACCTCATGAGCTTCATCGGCGTGATCATGCTCATGGGCCTGGTGGCCAAGAACGCCATCCTGCTCCTGGACTGCGCTCGCGAGGAGGAGGCGCAGGGCGTCGGCCGCGAGGAGGCGCTCATGCACGCCGGGCGCGTGCGGCTGCGGCCCATCCTCATGACCACCTTCGCGCTCATCGCGGGCATGACGCCCGTGGCCCTGGCCCTGGGCGAGGGCGGCGAGTTCTACCGCCCCATGGCGGTGGCGATCATCGGGGGCGTCATCACCTCGACCATCCTCACCCTGCTGGTGGTGCCGACGTTCTACGACTCCATCGAGATCGCGCGCGACCGCGCCTTCGCGAAGTACCGGATGCGCGAGGCGCGCTGGAACCCGCTGGTGGCCTTCGTGCTCACGGTCGCGGAGGCGCTGCTCACGCTGGTGCTCGTGCGCATGACCTGGCGCTTCCTCAAGCGGATCGTGCTGCGCCTCCTGGGCCGGCGCGGCCCGGCCGCGCCGGCGCCCGTCGCCGGCGATTGAGGTAGAGTCGGGTCCGGCTTCCACGACGCCCACAGGACCATGACCCGACTCTCCCGCCCGACCCTCCCCGCGGCCCTGCTGGCCGCCTGCCTCGCCGCCGCGCCCGCCCTCGCCTTCGACCTGCAGGGCCACCGCGGCGCGCGCGGCCTCGCCCCCGAGAACACCCCGCCCGCCTGGAAGAAGGCGCTCGAGATCGGGGTGGACACGATCGAGTGCGACATGGGCGTCACGAAGGACGGCGTGGTCGTGGTGCACCACGACGTGCGCCTGAACCCGGACGTCACGCGCGGGCCCGACGGCAAGTGGCTGGAGCGGCCCGGTCCCAACCTGCACGACCTCACCTTCGAGGAGCTGCAGCGCTACGACGTGGGGCGCCTGAAGCCCGGCAGCGCCTACGCCGCGGGCTTCCCGGACCAGCAGCCCGTGGACGGCACGCGCATCCCGCGCCTGGCCGATCTCTTCGAGCTGGTGAAGTCCGCCGGCAACGAGAAGGTCGGCTTCGACTGCGAGACGAAGCTCTCGCCCCTGGAGCCGGACGCGACGCTGCCACCGGAGGAATTCGCCCGCCGCGTGATCGCCGAGATCCGCAAGTACGGCATGGCGAAGCGGATGATGGTCCAGTCCTTCGACTGGCGCACGCTGCAGGTGGTGCAGAAGGAGGCGCCGGAGATGCGCACCATGTACCTCACCTCGCCGCGCACGCTCAAGCCGGCCGCCTTCGGGAAGCCCTCGCCGTGGCTCGCGGGCTTCGCGCCCGAGGCCCACGGCGGCTCCGTGCCGAAGGCCATCCACGCCGCCGGCGGGAAGATCTGGGCGCCCAACCAGACCTTCCTGAACCCGGAGATGGTCGCCGAGGCGCACGCGCTGGGCATCGTCGTGATCCCGTGGACGGTGAACGACCCGGCGATGATGGCGAGGCTCCTCGACATGGGCGTGGACGGCCTCATCTCCGACCGCCCGGACAAGGTGCGCGAAGTCCTCGCCGGGCGCGGGAAGTAGCCGGCCCTCAGCCGCGCCAGCGGAAGGTCTCGACGCGCGCGCCCAGGGCGGCGAGCACCGACTCGGCCGCGGCGACGCCCCGGTCGTTGGCCTCCTCGAAGATCGAGATGCCGCTCGCGTCCGCGTGGGCGAAGTGCAGGCGCCCGCGGCGCCCCGCCACCCGCGCGCGCGCCTCGCCCCACACCACGCCCGGCAGCGGGCGCACCATCGCGTGGCCGTTGGCGAACACGTCCACGCGCGTGGCGAGCTCGCGGATCTCCGGGTGCGGCCCGCCCAGGTCGCCGAGGGCGGCCTCGGCCCAGGCCTCCCGCGGCGTGGCCAGCAGGCGCTCCCGGGCCCGCGCCGGCGCCGCGCCCGTGAGCGGCAGGTACCAGGTGAGCACCGTGGGCCCCGGCCGCGAGGCGACGTCCTGGTGCGTGGCCACCACGTAGCCGAGCGCCTCGCTCTCGAGGATCACGTTGTCCCAGGCGAGCGGCGCGCCGTGGTCCACGTACGGCGGCTCCGACAGGGTGAGGTTGGCCACCAGCCACGGCGCGTGCTGCCAGGTCGCGAGGAGCGCGGCGAGCGAAGGGTCGGCCGCGCGCAGGGCGCGCGCCGCGACGGGGTACTGGGCGGCCCAGACCACGTGCTCGGCCTCGTACTCGACGAGGCGCGACTCGGCCGGCAGCCACGCGCCCACGCGCACGCCGCGCGGCCCCTCCTCGACCCGGTGCACCAGCGCGCCCGGGGTCACGGGAAAGCGGTAGCGCGCCAGCAGCTCGCGCACGACGAAGCCGTTGCCCTCCGGCCAGGTGAGCACGGAGTCGGACTCCGCGTCGCGCGCCGCGGCGTTGCGGCTCGCGAAGTAGTGGATCCCCGCCCAGGCCGAGGCCTCGCGGTAGTCCGTGCCGTAGTCGTCGCGGCAGCCGTAGTTGGCGAGCCAGTGCACCGCCGGCGACCGGAAGCCCTCGGCGAGCAGCC
>JAKOWJ010000282.1 GCA_029781595.1 Pseudomonadota bacterium
CGTGCGGGGCCTGCTGCGGGCCCTGGGGTTCGCCGGGCGGGTGAAGAGCCCCACCTATTCCCTGGTTGAACTTTATGAAGTTTCGAGGTTAAACTTGTATCACTTTGATTTTTATCGGTTCCACGACCCATCGGAATGGATAGACGCCGGGTTTCGGGACATCTTCAACGGGCGCAACGCCTGTCTGGTCGAGTGGCCGGAACGGGCGCGCTCGCTCCTGCCCCCGGCGGACCTGGACATCGCGCTGGCGCTGGCCGAACCGGGCCGCCTCGCGACGCTGACGGCGCACACGGATTCCGGCGAGCGCTGGCTCGCGCAGCTGCGGCTTTCCTGATCGCGCTCGCCGCGCCCGCGGCCCTCGCGGGACAGGCGGTGCTCGCCTCGCGCGTGTGGCCGGCCGAGGAGTACACGCGCGTCACCTTCGAGACGGCGAAGCCGGTGCGCCACGAGTTCTTCGCGGTGCCCGATCCCGACCGCCTGGTGCTGGACCTGGAGGGCGTGGACGTCACCGACGAGCTGAAGAGCCTGGTGGGCAAGGTCCGCCCGGACGACCCGTACATCAAGCAGGTGCGCGTGGCGCTCAACCGCCCGGGCGTGGCGCGCGTGGTGTTCGACCTGAAGAGCGCGGTGCGGCCCTCCGTCTTCCCGCTCGCGCCGGCCGGCGGCTACAAGCACCGCCTCGTTCTGGACCTGTATCCCGAGACGCCGAAGGACCCGCTGCTCGCGCTGGTGGCGCCGAAGCCGGACCCCATCGGCGAGATCGCGCGCGCGCCGCTCGAGGAGGGCCCGCCGCCGCCCGGGGCCGCGCCCGCGGCGCCGGCCGAGCCCGCCGCGCCACCGCTGCCGGTGGTGAAGCTCGACCCGGCCGCCCGCGCCGGCAAGGTGGCGAAGGCCCGCCCGCCCAAGGTGGCGCGCCTGGTCACGGTGGTGATCGACGCCGGGCACGGGGGCGAGGACCCGGGCGCGCACGGCCGCGGCGGCACGCTCGAGAAGGACGTGACGCTCGCCATCGCCCGGCGCCTGAAGGCGCGCATCGACCAGGAGCCCGGCATGCGCGCGCTGCTCACGCGCGACGGCGACTACTTCATCCCGCTGGCCCAGCGCGTGCAGAAGGCGCGGCGCGTGCAGGCGGACCTCTTCGTCTCCGTGCACGCCGACGCCTTCGTGCAGTCGCACGCGCGCGGCTCGTCGGTCTTCGCGCTGTCCGAGCGCGGGGCCACCTCCACGGCGGCGCGCTGGCTCGCCAAGCGCGAGAACGAGTCCGACCTCATCGGCGGCGTGAACCTCGACGTGAAGGACCCGGTGCTCGCGAGGACCCTGCTGGATCTCTCGCTCACGGCGACGATCAACGACTCGCTCAAGCTCGGCAAGGCGGTGCTGGGCGAGCTGGGCGACGTGAACCGCCTGCACAAGAGCTCGGTGGAGCAGGCCGGCTTCGCCGTGCTCAAGGCGCCGGACGTGCCGTCCATCCTGGTCGAGACGGCCTTCATCTCCAATCCCCAGGAGGAGAAGCGGCTGAAGGACTCGGCCTACCAGGACCGGATGGCGAGCGCCATCCTCCAGGGCATCCGCCGCTACCTCGCGCAGAACCCGCCGCTCGCGCGCTCGCGCGTGGTGGCCGCCACCCCCTAGCGCGCCGCTAGCCGGCCGCCGCCGAGCGCGAGGCCGCGCCCCCGGCCTGCGCGCGAAGCATCGCGGAGGCCTCCAGCGCGGTGAGCGGCTGCGAGAAGTAGTAGCCCTGGAAGGCGTCGCAGCGGTGCAGGCGCAGGAAGTCGAGCTGCGCGCGGTTCTCCACGCCCTCGGCCACCACGCGCAGCTTCAGGCTCCTCGCCATGGCGATGATGGCCTCGGCGATGGAGCCGCTGGAGGCATCCTCCGGCACGTGCGATATGAACGAGCGGTCGATCTTCAGCCCCGTGGCGGGCAGGCGCTTGAGCTGGCCCAGCGAGGAGTAGCCGATGCCGAAGTCGTCGACGGACACGCCCATGCCCACGGAGCGCAGCTGCGAGAGGATCTCGATGGACTGCTCGAGGTTCCTCATGACCATGGTCTCGGTGATCTCCACCTCCACGCGGCGCGGGTCGGCGCCGGCCTCGCGCACGATGGAAAGGAGCGAGGGCACGAGGCGGCGCGACATGAACTGGCGCGGCGAGAGGTTCACCGAGACGGTGACCTCGCCCGTGCCCTCGGCCTCCCAGGCCTTGAGCTGGCGGCAGGCCGTGCGGAACACCCACTCGCCCAGCTCCACGATGAGGCCGAGGTCCTCGGCCACGGGGATGAACTCCTGGGGGTGGATCTCGCCGCGCTCCGGGTCGTTCCAGCGCACGAGCGACTCCATGCCCACGATGCGCCCGGTGGCGGTGTCGACCTGCGGCTGGTAGCGCAGGAAGAACTCCTCCTGCTCGAGCGCGCGGCGCAGCCGGCCCTCGATCTCGAAGCGCCGCGAGAGCAGGAAGTTC
>JAKOWJ010000285.1 GCA_029781595.1 Pseudomonadota bacterium
GCTCGGCACGGGCTCGCGCCTGGACGTGGTCTACGTGCAGCACGCCGCCACGGCGACGATCGTGGTCTGGCTCTTCGCCGTCGAGCACTCGCGCCGGCTCTGGCCGCGCGCGGTCTCCTTCGCCGCCGTCACCGCGGGCGCCAGCCTGCTCGCGCTCTTCCTCGCGCCCGGGCTGCACGACGGGCAGGACCCGGCGCTCAAGGGCCCGTGGTACTTCCTCGGCCTGCAGGAGATCCTGCACTGGACCGCCACCCCGCTCGCCGCGGTGGCCGCCGGCGCGCTCGCCCTCGCCGCGCTCTACGCGGTGCGCGTCCTCCGCCCGACGCGGGCCACGGCGGTCCGCTGGACGCTCGCGGGGGCGACGCTCGCCTACCTGGGACTGTGCGCCGGGGCGGCCTTCCTGCGCGGCGAGGGCTGGGAGCTGCGGCCCGGCTGGCCCGCGGGCGCCGGCAACCTGCGCGCCGGGTTCGCGTTCGCCGCGACGCCCGCGGCCCCGGTGCCCCTGCCCCTGGCCCAGGGCCGTCCCGAGGGCTGCCTCGTCTGCCACAAGGGCGTGACGGGCCTGGGCAACGCGCACCGCCCGGAGGCCGTGGGCTGCGCGGCGTGCCACGGCGGCGACCCGCTCACGCTGGTGAAGGCGCGCGCCCACGCGGGGATGGCGGCCATCCCCGGCGAGCTCGCGACCGCGTCGCGCCAGTGCGGCCAGGGCGCCTGCCACGCCGCGGTGGTGCCGCGCGTCGAGCGCTCGGTGATGGCGACGATGAGCGGCATCGTGCGCACGGACCGCCGCGTCTTCGGCGAGGCCGTTCCCCCGGAAGGCGTGCCGCTGCACGTGGCCTCGCTCGGGCACTCGCCGGCCGACACGCACCAGCGCCAGCTCTGCGCGCTGTGCCACCTGGGCGCGCGCAAGGAGGCGCTCGGCCCCAACGACGAGGGCACGCGCGGCGGCGGCTGCAACGCCTGCCACCTGGTCTACGACGCGCCGGCGCTGGCGGCGCTGCGCCGCTACGAGGCCGCGAGGAAGTCCGGCGCCGCCGAGCCGCCCTCCGTGCATCCGGCGATCTCGCTGGACGTGGGCAACGGCCAGTGCTTCGCGTGCCACAGCCGGTCCGGGCGCATCGCCACGAGCTACGAGGGCTGGCACGAGCTGGCCGAGGCGCCCCCGGGCGTGCTCGACGCCGGCGCGAAGCCGGACCCGCGCTACCGCCTCGTCGAGGGCGACCGCGTCTTCGAGCGCCGGCGCGACGACGTCCACCACGAGCGCGGCCTGGACTGCATCGACTGCCACACCTCGAACGAGGTGATGGGCGACGGCCGCGCGCACGCGGGCAAGGACGGCCAGCTGCGCGTGGCGTGCGCGGACTGCCACGCGCCCGCGGGCGGGAGCCTGCGCACGGTCGCCGCCGCCGCGCTCGATCCCGAGTCGCGTCGCCTGCTCGCGCTGCGCGCGTGGCCGGGCCCGGCGCCGCGACGCTTCGGGACCACCGCCGGCGGCGAGGCGCTGGTGAACGTGGTGGTCGACGACGCGGGCGAAGCGCAGATGGTGCGCAAGCGCACGGGCGAGCGCCGGCCGCTCAAGCGCGCCTCGGCCGCCTGCGCGCCCGAGGCGGGACACGCCCGCCTGTCCTGCGGCAGCTGCCACTCGGCCTGGGCGCCGCGCTGCACGAGCTGCCACACGGCCTACGACCCGGCCGGCACCGCCTTCGACTGGCTGGCGGGCCGCGAGGTGACGGGCGAGTGGACGGAGAAGGCCGGGCCCTTCGTCGCCGATGCCCCCACGCTCGGCGTGCGGCCGCACGCGGCGGGCGGCGGCGCGCCGCGCGAGCGCATCGAGACCTTCGTGCCGGGCATGATCCTCACGCTCGACGTGCCGGCGCACGACGGGCGGCCGGCGGCGAGCCTCTTCCGGCGCCTCTTCGCCCCGCTGGAGCCGCACACCACGCGGCGCGAGGTGCGCGACTGCCGCTCGTGCCACGCCGATCCCGTCGCCCTCGGATTCGGCCGCGGCGAGCTGCGCTTCGAGGCGAAGGGGCGCACGGGCCGCTGGCGCTTCGTTCCTTCCGCGGCGCCCGGGCCCGACGGCCTGCCCGCCGACGCGTGGACGGGGTTCCTCGGCACGCGCACCGACCCGGCGTCCACGCGGGAGGGCGCGCGCCCGTTCACGGCCGAGGAGCAGAAGCGCATCCTCGCCGTGGGCGCCTGCCTCACCTGCCACGACGGCGCCTCTCGCCCGATGCGCGCGGCGCTGCGCGACTTCCCGGCCACGGTGGCGCGGCGCAGCGCGAAGTGCGCGGTGGCCGCCTGGGACTGAGCGCTAGGCCGCGTCCGCCACGGCGGCGGCGCGCCAGCGCGCCACCTCCTCCAGCAGGGCCTCGGGCCGCTCCACCACGAAGTCGGGCTCGCCGTCGAGCACGCGGCCGTTCTCCGCGTCCAGGCACACCGTCTCGCCCTCGCGCAGCGTCACGCCCCCGAAGGAGATCGTGCGCGAGGCCTCGTCGATGCGCAGGCTGCGGCAGCCCACCAGGCACACCTTGCCCAGCTGGCGCGCCACCACCGCCGCGTGAGAGGTTCGCCCGCCCTGCGCCGTGAGGATGCCGTCGGCCAGCGCGATGCCCGCGATGTCCTCGGTGCGGGTGTCCTGCCGCACGAGGATCGCCGGCCGGCCGCGCGCGCGCAGCCGCTCGCAGGCCGCCGTGTCGAGCGCCACCTGGCCCACCGCGAGTCCCACGCTGGCGGGCACGGCCTCGGCCAGCGCCACCTCGGTGGGGTCGGCCACCCGCCGGCGCTCCAGCGCCCCGAGGTCGATGCCCGCGAGCCGGCCGAGTCCCTGCGCCGGCGTGACGAGCCCCTCGCGCACCTGCTCGACGGCGATGCGCAGCGCCGCCCAGGGCGTGCGCTTGGCCGCGCGCGCCTGCAGCAGGTGCAGCCGCCCGTCCTGCACGGTGAACTCGAACTCCTGCGCGTCGCCGAACGCGGCCTCGAGCGGGCCGCGCAGCGCCTCGAGCCGCTGCGCCACCTCCGGCAGGGACGCCGGCAGGCGCGCGGTGTCGGTGACGGCGTGGCGCCCGGAGACCACGTCCTCGCCCTGGGCGTTGAAGAGGAAGTCCAGGTACAGGCGGTTCTCGCCCGTGGCGGGGTCGCGCGTGAAGCCCACGCCGGCGCCGGAAGTGCCGCCCGCGTTGCCGAACACCATCCGCTGCACGGTGACCGAGGTGCCGAGCGACTCGTCGATGCCGTGCAGGCGCCGGTACTCGGCGGCGCGCGGCGAGCCCCAGGAGCCGAGCACCGCGACGGCCGCCGACTCGAGCTGTTCGCGGGGGTCCTGCGGGAAGGGCGCGCCCGTCGCGTCGGCGTAGAGCGCCAGGCTCTCGCGCGCGAGCGCCGCCAGGCTCTCGAAGTCGAGCTCGCGCGCGTTGCCCACGCCCGTGCGCGCGACGGCCGCCTCCGCCAGCGCGTCGAAGGGCGCCTCGTCCGCGCCGCACACCACGTGCGCGTACTGCTGCACCAGCCGCCGGTACGAATCCCACACCAGCCTCGGGTTGCCCGTGAGGCGAAGCATCCCGTGCACCGCGCGGTCGCACAGGCCGACGTTCAGCACCGTGTCGAGCATGCCCGGCATCGACACGGCCGCGCCGGAGCGCACGGACACCAGCAGCGGCCGGCGGTCGCCCCCGAAGGCGAGCCCGCAGGCCTGCTCCAGGCGGCGCATCCACTCCGCGAGCGCCTCGCGCAGCCGCTCCCTCGCGACCGCCGGGTCCCGCCGGTGCCAGGCGCACCACGGCGTGCCGAGCACGAAGCCCGGCGGCACCGGCAGGCCCGCCGCCGCCATCGCCTGCAGGTTGTGCGCCTTGAAGCCGACGAGCGCGGCCGGCGCCACCTCGGCGGCCTTGGCGAGGCCGATGCCGGACACCGGGAGCGCGGCGGGAGCGTTCACTGCACCACCATCTCGCCGAGCACCGCCTCGCGCAGGCTCACCGCCGCGTGCATGAGGGCGTCGGTGGAGGCCTCGAGGTTGCGCGCGCACTCGACGAATCCGTAGAGCTGCGCGTAGGGCTCCGCGCGCGAGGGCACCAGCGACTTGGCGGCGCGGTGCGCCTCGTCGCTGCGCCGCTCCAGGGTCATGATGCGGTGCACGGCCTCGAGGAAGTCCTGCGTGTCCTCCCGGGGGCTGCCGCGGTGCAGCGTGCGCGCCGTCTCCACCGCCTTGAGGTACTCCTGCGCGCTCTCCACGGCCAGCGCGGCCAGCGGGCGCAGCGCCGCGAGGAGCGCGCCGTCGCCCGGCTCGCGCGGCAGCAGCGAGAGGTGGAAGGCCGCCTCCTCGAGCTCGTCGACCACGTCGTCGGCCAGCTCGATGAGCGCGCGGTAGGCCTGGGCGCGCTCCGACTGGCGCCGGGACTGCGCGCGCGCGTCGTTCACCAGCTCGTCGGCGCGGTGCTCCCAGGCCTTGGCGCGCGCGGCGTTGCGCGCGAGGGCGCGGGCCCCGTCGCCGCCGGCCGGGGCCATCAGCGCGTCGCGGATGCCGGCGGCGATCTCCAGCGCGAAGGCCGCGTGCTCGGCCGCGACGTCGAGCACGCCCTCCTGCGCCGAGCGGAAGTAGTTCACGAGCTCGGCCCGCACCTCGTCGCGCACGAGGTCCTCGGGCCGGCCCTCCGCGAGGCCCTGCGCGCACGCGCGCACCACGAACCGCATGAAGCGCACCGCCGCCTCGCGGCCCAGCACGTCGTCCAGGCGGGCGCCGAAGGAGGCCGGGGCGCGCGAGACGAAGGCCAGGGCGTCGAAGATCATCTGCTCGCCGCCCGCGCGCAGGAACGCCATGTGGCCGTGGTCGTTGTCCGCGGCCCACTTGAGCAGCTCCATCGCCTCCTTCTTCGGCAGCAGCAGGCGCAGGCGCTTGCGCGCGCGGTTCCAGTCGATGAGGAAGACCAGGCGCGAGCCCAGGAAGGCGAGGTGGTCCTCCAGCTCCGCGTCCGCCTCGGCGGCGAAGGTGCCCACGCACAGGTGGTAGATGCCGTCCTCCACGTGCCGGTCGGTGCGCGAGAGCGTGTCCTCCCACTCCACGCGCCGGCCGTCGAAGAGCGACTGGAAGAAGAGCAGCCGCTGCATGTGCACGTCGGTGTAGGTGACGCGCACGCGCGGCGGCTCGACGTGCACCACGAGCACGTGGGCGTCGGTCGTGCCGATGTCGTTCTGGATCACGAGCCGCGCGCCGTCGCGCGTGGCGGTGGTGCCCAGGCCCGGGTGGTCGAACTTGAGCGCGGCCGTGCGGTTCACGCCGCGCATGAAGGCGGACACCCGCGCCCGGTCGCCGGGGGCGAGGCAATAGGCGCTGGCGCCGTCGATCGTCTCGGAGGCGATGCCGGCCTGCAGGGCGTTGAGCGCCTTGTGCACGTCCATCACCAGGCGGTGGACGCTGTCGCCGCCCTCGCCGCCGCCCGAGGCCAGGGTGGCGATCTGCGCGGCGGAGATCACGTCGTCCTCGCCGCACCAGGGCGCCCGGGCGAGCCGGGCCAGGCGCGCCGCGAAGGCGGAGGCGTCCACGCCGGCGGCCGGCAGCGGGGCGAGCATCGCCTCGAGCTCCCCGTGCAGCCGCGCGCACAGCCGGTCCACGCCCGGCAGGTAGTAGTCGCCCTCGGGCCTGCGCAGCGCGGCGGCCGCCATGTCGTCGAAGCCGGCCGCGGCCGCGCCGCCCGCCTCGCTCTCGGCGCGAAGGGCCGGCATCGCGGCGCCGGGGTGGTCGGCGCAGCCCCGGGCGAGCTGCAGGACCGTGAACAGGACCTTGGCGCGGTCGTTGGCCGCGAGGGCCTCGTTGAGCAGCGCCGGCAGGCGCAGCCCCTCTTCCCCGAGCGCTTCGACGATGCGCGACTTTTCCATGCGGACGCCGTCCACGGCCTGCTCCCCGGGGGGGAGGTTGCCTCGCGACGGTGACAGCTTCGTGGCGGCCGCGCCGTCGGCCCGGCCGCGATTCCAGTGCACCACGGGCGCCCGCGCGGCGGCTTGTCGGCGATCAAGGCCCCTTCGCCGGGGCGGCGGCCGGCGCCGGGCGCGCCCGCGAAGCGATATAGTTTCGCAATGGAACCCCTGCGGATCGGCATCTCGGCCCGGCTCCTGTACCCGGATCCCCGGCGATTCTTCCTGCCCGGCAAGAGCGTGCAGTACCTCGAGCAGTCGGTGGCCAACTGGGTGATGTCGGGCGAGGTGCTCGCCTTCATGGTCCCGGAGCTGAGCCTCGCCTCGCCGCACCTGCCCTCGCGCATCACCGTCAGGGACTACGTGGACATGCTCGACGGCCTGGTGCTCCAGGGCGGCGAGGACATCGCGCCCGAGACCTACGGCGAGACGCCGCTGAACCCCGCGTGGTCCGGCGACCGCATCCGCGACCGCTACGAGATCGCGCTCTTCGAGGAGTTCGTGCGCCAGGGCAAGCCCGTGTTCGGCATCTGCCGCGGCTGCCAGCTCATCAACGTGGCCCTCGGCGGCTCGCTCTACCAGGACATCGGCACCCAGGTGGGCGAGGCGGTGCAGCACCGGGACGACCGGCGCTACGAGGGGACCTTCCACGCCATGCGCGTGCTGGAGGGCGGCTGGCTCTCGCGGCTGTATCCCGACTGCCGGTCGGCGCGCATCAACACCATCCACCACCAGGCCGTGAAGGGCCTGGGCCGCGACCTCGTGGTGGAGGCGGTGAGCGAGCCCGACGGCATCGTCGAGGCCGTGCGCTGGCAGGGGCCCAGCTTCGTGGCCGGCGTGCAGTGGCACCCGGAGTTCATGGACCCGTCGGACCCGCAGATCCTCGACGGCCGGCCCCTGCTCGCGGCCTTCCTCGCGGCCTGCCGCAAGCGCAAGGGCGCCGGCCAGCCGGCGCCGGCGCTGGAGAGCGCCTGATGCGGCGCGCCGCGTGAGCGCCGCCGAGCGCGTCGCGGTGGTGACGGGCGGGGCCGGGGCCCTGGGCCTGGCGGCGGCGCGCGCGCTGCTCGAGGACGGCCTGCGGGTGGCGCTGGTGGACCTGGACGCGATGCGCCTGGACATGCTGTCGCGTTTCCTGCGCGGCGGGCGCATCGTCGTGGCCGCCGACGTCACGGACCCGGTGGCCGTGCGCGCGGCGCACGAGCGCGTGCGCGCCGAGCTGGGCCCGGTGGACATCCTGGTCAACGCGGCCGGCGCCACGGCCGGCGCCGGGATCGCGGCCACCGACGAAGGCGCGTGGCGGCGCGTGATGGCCGCCCGCGTGGACGGCACCTTCCTGTGGTCGCGCGCGGTGCTGCCCGAGATGGCCTCGCGCGGCTGGGGGCGCATCGTGAACGTGGGCAGCGCGCGGCCGGTGGGCCCGGGGGCCGGCACGGCCGACGCCGCGGCCGCGGGCGCGGTGGCGGCGCTCACCGCGAGCCTCGCGCGCGAGGGCGCGGCCCGCGGCGTCACCGCCAACGCGATCGCGCCGGTGTTCGTGCGCTCGCCCGGCACGACGGAGCTGCTCACCGAGGCCCAGCGCCGGCAGGCCCTGGCGGCCATCCCGGCCGGGCGCTTCGGCGAGCCCGAGGAGTTCGCGCACGCGGTGCGCTTCCTCGCCTCGCCCCTCGCGGGCTACGTCACGGGGACGGTCCTCGACCTCGACGGCGGGCTGCACCTGGGCTGACGGCGCGGCCCGCGCTTTTCTTGATCTCCTTTAATCCGGCGCCCGCGCGCCGCCGGTAGGCTGGCCCCTGCCCTGCCCGCCACCGCGCCCATGACCGAACCCTGCGCCGACCCGACCGAACCGCCGCGCGAATCGCTTCGCCGCTGCCACCGGTGCATCGCGGGCCTGCTGGAGCGGCTGGCGCAGGCTCCCGCCGGCGCGGAAGGCACGCGCGATCTGGCCGGCGAGATCGACGCGGCGCTCGCCGTGCACCTGGCGGACGAGGAGTCGGACATGTTCCCGGCCCTGCTCGAGGCGGCGCAGACGCCGGCGCGCCGCGAGCAGGCCTTCGAGCTGGTCTCCTCGCTGCTCGTGGCGCACCGCGAGCTGCTCGCGCAGTGGCAGGCCGCGCGCGAGGCGCTGCTCGCCGCGCAGCCGGGCGCGCGCGAGGCGGCCGCTGGCTTCGCGCAGGCGATGCGCGACCACCTCGAGCAGGAGGAGGCCGAGCTCGCCGTCGTGCTGGGCTCGCTGGGCGAGGCGCGCTCGCGGGCCGTCGCCCGCGCGATCGCGCACCGCCACGGCGCATCCTGCCCGCCCGCCCCCGGCGGGAGCGACCCGCCGCGGCGGCCCTAGCGCAGGCTGCGCGCCAGCCAGAGCGCCGAGGCGAAGACGATCACGGCCCCGGCCTGGTGCGCGGCGCCGAGGGCGACCGGCACGCGCTCGAGCAGCGTGGCGATGCCCAGCCCCACCTGGGCGAGCACGGCAGCGGCCAGCACCTTCGCCGCGAGGCGCGACTCCGCGCCGGCCGCGGGCGCGGCGTGCACGCGCCAGGCGAGGAGCCAGGCGCCCGCCAGCACGCCGAGCGCGAGCGTGCGGTGCACGAACTGCACCGCCGCCATGTTGTAGCCGAAGTTGCGCCACCACGGCTCGATCATCAGGATCTCGGGCGGGATCCAGTGGCCGTTCATCAGCGGCCAGGTGTTGTAGGCGAACCCGGCGCGGATGCCCGCGACCAGCGCGCCGGTGAGCGCCATCGCGAGCACGAGCGCGGCGAACGCCGCCCCCGCGCGCCGCAGCGGCGCCGGCGCCCCGGACGGCGCGGGCCGCAGCAGCCCGTGCGCGACCCAGAACATGGCCGCGAAGATGAGCAGGGCGAGCCCCAGGTGCGCCGCGAGGCGGAACTGGCTCACGCGCGGGTCGTCCACCAGGCCGCTCTTCACCATGTACCAGCCCATCGCGCCCTGCAGGCCGCCCAGCACGAAGATCGCGGCCAGGCGCCCGCCGAGGGGGCGGCCGATGCGGCCACGGGCCCAGAACACGAGGAAGGGCACGAGGAAGGCGACGCCGATCAGCCGGCCCAGCAGGCGGTGGAAGTACTCCCACCAGAAGATCGACTTGAACCCCTCGAGGTCCATGTCGTGGTTGCGCAGGCGGAACTCCGGCGTGAGCTGGTACTGGGCGAAGGTGCGCGCCCACGCGGCCTCGTCCAGCGGCGGGACGGCGCCCACGAGCGGCTGCCACTCGACGATGGACAGCCCCGAGTGCGTGAGGCGCGTGGCGCCGCCCACGACGACCATGGCGAACACCAGCGCGCAGCAGGCGAGGAGCCAGGCGGCCACGGCGCGGTGGCCGTGCGGCTCGGCGGCGGTCGCCCGGGCGGGCGTGGCTAGGGTGGCGGCGGTCATGGCGTGCGCCGGGGGAAGGCGGCGGGCCGTCATTCTACCGCCGCCGGCGGGCGCGCCGGCCGCGGGGGTATCATGACGGACAACGACGCCACTCCCGCCTCCATGCCCCCCGCAGACCCGCGCGCCCGCGGGCCGGACATCCCGGTCGAGCAGTTCCTCGCGAACCTGCCCCTCTTCAGCGACCTCACGCCGGAGGAGATCGGCCGCCTCGCCGCGGGCACCCGGCGCCTGTACGCCCAGAAGGGAGAGGCCCTTTTCTCCCGGGGAGAGCGCTGCGAGGGCTTCCACGTGGTGCTCTACGGGCAGGTCAAGCTCTTCGTGACCTCGCCGCAGGGCTCCGAGAAGGTGATCGAGATCATGGGCCCGGGCATCTCGTTCGGCGAGGCCATCCTGTTCATGGACACGCCCTACGTCGTCTCCGCCCAGGCGCTTCGCGACTCGCTCCTGCTGCACGTGTCCAAGAGCGTGGTGTTCGACGAGATCGACCGCGACCCGCGCTTCGCGCGGCGCCTGCTCGCCGGCATGTCGAGAAAGCTCCACCAGCTCATCCGCGACGTGGAGTCGTACTCGCTGCGCTCCGGGCTCGAGCGCGTGATCGGCTACCTGCTGCGCGAGGAGGACCCGGCCGCCGACAGCGGGGGCCCCGCCACGCTCACGCTGCCCGCCAACAAGATGATCGTCGCCTCGCGCCTGAACCTCACGCCGGAGTACTTCTCGCGCATCCTTCACGAGCTGGCCTCGGCCGGCCTCATCGTCCTCGACGGACGCACCGTGACGGTGCCGGACGTCGAGCGGCTTCGCACCTACACGGGCTGAGGCAGGCTCCGCCGTGGCCGCACGCAAGCCCGCCAGCCGCCGCGCCCCGCGCCGCGCCGCCCCCGCGCCGGCCGCCGCGGGGGAGGACGCGCCCTCCCAGGACTGGCTCAAGGCCGCGGCACTGGACGTGGCCGACGACGGCATCGTCATCTCCGACGCCTCGGTGCCCGACGCGCCCATCGTCTACGTGAGCCCGTCCTTCGAGCGCCTGGTGGGCTACCCGGCCGAGGACATCCTGGGCACCAACTGCCGCGTGGTGCAGGGGCCCGGCACGGATCCCGAGACGGTCCGCCAGATCGCCATCGCCCTGCAGCAGGGGCGCGTGTTCCAGGGCGAGATCCTCAACTACCGCAAGGACGGCACGCCGTTCTGGAACTTCCTGCGCATCGCCCCCATCCGCGACGCCAGGGGCCGCGTGACGCACCACGTGGGCACGCAGTCGGACGTGACCGAGCTGCACGTGGCGCGCGAGCGCGAGCGGGAGATGCAGGCGGCCGTGGCGCACGCCTCCCGTGTGCGCACCGTGGCGGCGCTGGGCGCCTCGCTCGCCCACGAGGTGAACCAGCCGCTGGCCGCCATCGTCGCCAACGCCGAGGCGGCGATGCGCTTCCTGGACAGCTGCAACGTGGACGAGATCCGCGAGGCGCTGGCGGCCATCGCCAAGGACGCGCGCCGCGCCGGCGAGATCGTGATGCGCGCCCACCGGCTGGTGCGCCGGCAGCCCGTGGCGGCCGAGGCGGTGGACTGCGCGCGGGTGGCGGGCGAGGTCCTCGACTTCGTGCGCACGCGCCTTCGCCACGCGCGCATCGAGGCGCGCCTCGTGGCGGGCGACGGCCTGCCGCGGGTCATGGCCGACCCCATCCAGCTGCACCAGGCCCTCCTGAACCTCGTGCTCAACGCGATCGAGGCCATGGAGGCCGAGGCGCCCGCGCACCCGCGGCGGCTGGAGATCGCCGCGCGCAGGGAGAAGGGCGGCGTGCGCATCCGCATCTCGGACACCGGCCCGGGCGCCGGCGACGAGGCGCTCGGGCGCATGTTCCAGACCTTCCACACCACGAAGGCCCGCGGCACGGGGCTGGGCCTGCTCGTCACCCGCTCGCTCGTGGAGGCCCACGGCGGGCGCCTCGCGGTCGCGCGCAACGCCGGGCGCGGACTCGCGTTTACAATCCACCTACCCAGGGAGGAACCGCAATGATCGCCGCCGAGGGCGTGGGACTCTACATCGTCGACGACGACCCGTCGGTGCGCGCCTCGCTCACCCGGCTGCTGCGCGCCGAGGGCGCCGAGCCGCGCGCCTTCGCCACCGCCGAGGAATTCCTCGACTTCCTGCCGGAGGTCGCCGGCCCCTCCTGCGCCCTGCTCGACATCGGCCTGCCCGGCAAGAGCGGGCTGGAGCTGCACGCGCGCCTGCAGGCGCTGCGCCCGGAGATCGCGGTGGTCTTCCTCACGGGGCACGGCGACGTGCCCGGCGCCGTCGCCTCCATGAAGCGCGGGGCCGTGGACTTCCTGCTCAAGCCCGTGGAGGCCGCCACGCTCCTGGCCGCGCTGGGCCGCGCCATCGAGCGCGCCCGCGCCGCCTCCAGCGACAAGGCCGCCAAGCGCGACATCGCGCTGCGCTACGGCGACCTCACGCCGCGCGAGCGCGAGGTGCTCTCCCACGTGATCGCCGGCAAGCGCAACAAGGTGATCGCCGCCGAGATCGGCACGACGGAGAAGACGGTGAAGGTGCACCGCGGCCGGATCATGGAGAAGATGATGGTGAAGTCGGTGGCCGAGCTGGTGCGCGCCGCCGACAAGCTGGGCATCAAGCCCACCCCCTCGCCGCCCCGGGGCAAGCCTGCGTGACGATCGACGGCGCCCACCACGACGCCCTGCAGGCGCTCAACGCCGACGGTCCGCTGCGCGCGCGCATCCAGGAGATCCACTGGGCGGTGCGCTCGTTCCTGCCCTTCGTCGCGCGCATCGCGGTGGCCATCTACGACCCCAAGACGGCGCTGCTCAAGACCTTCGTGCACTCCACGGACGGCGAGAACCCGCTGCCGCACTACGAGGCGCCGCTCGACGAGGTGCCCTCGCTCAAGCGGCTGCTGGAGGAGGGGCGCCCGCGCGTCATCCAGAACATGCTCACCTTCGAGTCCTCGGAGAGCGAGCACTCCCGCCGCCTGGGCCGCGCCGGCTACGCGGCGAGCTACACGATGCCCATCTTCTCGAACGGCACCTTCCTGGGCTTCGTGTTCTTCAATTCGCGCGAGCCGGACGTGTTCGCCGAGACCGCCCTCGCCCAGCTCGACATCTTCGGCCACCTGGTCTCGCTGCTGGTGATCCAGGAGCTGACCGCGGTCCGCACGCTCTCGGCGGCGCTGGAGAGCGCGCGGCACATGATCCACCAGCGCGATCCCGAGACGGGCAGCCACCTGGACCGCATGTCGCGCTACGCGCGGCTGGTCGCGAAGAAGCTCGCGGACGCCCACGGCCTGGACGACGAGTACGTCGAGCGCATCCAGGCCTACGCGCCCCTGCACGACATCGGCAAGATCGGGATCCCGGACGCGATCCTGCTCAAGCCCGAGGGCCTCACCCCGGCCGAGACGGCGGTGATGCGCACGCACAGCCACCGCGGCCAGGCCATCATCGACGACCTGGTGACCAACTTCGGCCTGGAGACGCTGGCCGACACCACGCTCGTGCGCAACATCGCGCTGCTGCACCACGAGCGCGTGGACGGCCGGGGCTATCCCTACGGCCTCGTCGGCGACGCCATCCCGCTCGAGGCGCGCATCGTCGCGGTGGCCGACGTCTTCGACGCCCTCACCAGCCGCCGGCCGTACAAGGAGGCGTACGACAACGACGTCGCCTTCCAGATGCTGCGCGAGCTGGCCGGCAGCCACCTGGACGCCGAGTGCGTGAAGGCGCTCGAGGAGTCCCGCGGCGAGGTCGAGCGCATCCAGGCGCAGTTCCGCGAGGATCCCCTCGGCTGATTGCCCGCGGGCCCGGCCCGCGCGCCCCCCCGGTTGACAGCCCCGCCCGCGCCCGCAAGAATGGCGC
>JAKOWJ010000288.1 GCA_029781595.1 Pseudomonadota bacterium
CCGCCTCGTTGCCCTGCGCCGAGAGCTCGCCCGTGTGCCGCGAGACCTTCAGCGCCTCGCCCGAGTGCTGCGTGAGCTGGTCGATCGACACCGTCATCTGCTCCACCGACGCGGCCATCGAGGCCGCCGCCTCGCTCTGCTGCGTGGTCGCCGTCGCCACCTGCTGCGAGGCCACCGACAGACCCTGCGAGGCACCGGTGAGCTGGCCGGCGCTGGCGGCGACCGACTGCAGCACTTCGCGCAAGCCGTCCTGCATGCGCTTGAGCGCGGCCATCACGCTGGCCTGGTCGCCGCGGCGCACGGCGATCTCGCCCGTGAGGTCGCCGGCGGCGATGCGCTCGGCCGCGGCCTTGGCCTGCGCCGGCTCGCCCCCGAGCGTGGCCCGAAGCCACCGCGCGAAGGAGAACGCCAGCAGTCCCAGCAGCAGGAGCCCGGCCGCGCCGATGCCGGCGGTGACCAGGCGCATGCGCACGAGCGCCGCCTTGGCCTCCTCGCGCGTCTCCTTGTTGTCGTTGGCCAGGTGCTCGTGGGCGTGCTCGGAGAACTCCTTGAGCTTGGCCGTCAGCGGCCGGTCCTTGCCCGCGATCTCGTGGTCGATCCGCAGGAGCGATTCCCCCATCTTCGTGGCGTCGTAGCCGGCGATCGCCTCGGCGTAGGCCTTCGACATGGCCTGGAACTCGGCCTGCGCCGCCTCGACTTCCTCGGCCTTCAGGCCCACCGCCTCGGCGCGGGCCTTGAGCTCCTCGAGCTGCTCGCCCAGGAGGGCGATGGCCGTCTTGTGCAGGTCGCCGTATTTCTGGAAGGCGGCCGGGTCGCCGCCGCGTCCGACCTGGTTCTTGAATTCCTTGATGGCCGTGACGACCAGCACGCGGGCCTCGGAGATGTTGTCCAGCGCGTCGGCGGCGGTCACGTTGTTGTCGAGGGCCGTCCCGAGCGTGC
The DNA here is from genome assembly GCA_029781595.1 of Pseudomonadota bacterium. Lineage (GTDB taxonomy): Bacteria > Pseudomonadota > Gammaproteobacteria > Burkholderiales > Usitatibacteraceae > FEB-7. The sequence continues at coordinate 940 of JAKOWJ010000288.1, forward strand.
GCTCGGCCTCGCGCTGCGCGTACTCCCCGGCGCCGGCCACCAGCGCCACCATCAGGGCCGCGCCCGCACCGACCACCACGAGGCGGCCCGTCACGGTCCGCAGGCCCAGGCTCGGCGGCTTCAGCTTCTTCAGCTTCGTCTTCATCGGGCTTCTCCTCCCTGTCCGTTCGTCCGGGCGCTCAGGCCGTCACCGCGGAGCCGGCGGGCGCCGCGCTCTCGATGAGCTCCTGGAGCTCGAGCACCAGCACCAGCACGCCCTCGGACGAGAGCGTGGCGCCGGCGATGCCGCGGGGCTTGAGCCCCTCCAGCGGCTTGATCATCACTTCGTCCTGCCCCAGCACCTGGTCGGCGCGCAGCACCACCGTGCGCTCGCCCACCGTGGCGACGATGCCGACCATCCCCTCGTCGCTCCCCTCGAGGAAGTCCGCCAGCGGGATGAGCGGCAGCACCTCGCCGCGCAGCATGAGCGCGGGACGGTTGGCCACGTGCTGGATCGTGCCCTCCTCGATGGCGATGACCTCGCGCACCGCCGAGAGCGGGATGGCGTAGGGCTGGGGCCCCGAGCGCAGCATCAGCACCGGCAGGATGGCGAGCGTGAGGGGCAGCAGGATCGTCACGCGGCTGCCCGAGCCCGGGCGCGAGGCGAGGTCGATGCGCCCCTTGAGCTTCTGGATGTTCGTGCGCACCACGTCCATGCCCACGCCGCGGCCGGAGACGTCGGAGATCTGGTCCTTCGTCGAGAACCCCGGCATGAAGATGAGGTTCAGGCTCTGGCGCTCGTCGAGGGTGGCGGCCTCGTCGGCGCGCAGCAGCCCCTTCTCGACCGCCTTGTCGCGCAGGCGCTGGGCGCTCATGCCGCGGCCGTCGTCGCGGATCTCGATGACGATGCGGTCGCCCTCCTGGCGGGCGTTGATCTCGATCGCCCCCACGCGCGGCTTGCCGGCCTCCTCGCGCTCCTCGGGCGACTCGATGCCGTGGTCCACGGCGTTTCGCACCAGGTGCACGAGCGGGTCGTTGAGCTCCTCGAGGATGGTCTTGTCGATCTCGGTTTCCTCGCCCACGAGGGTGAGCTCGATCTCCTTGCCGAGCTGGCGGGCGAGGTCGCGCGCCACGCGCTGGTACTTCTGGAACACGCGGCCCACGGGCTGCATGCGGGCCTTCATCACCACCGTCTGCAGGTCGGTGACCAGCGTGCCCAGGCGGTTCACGCTCAGGTCCAGCGAGGCGAGCTCGTTCTCGTCGGCGGTGCCGCGCAGGATGGCGTTGCGCAGGTACCCCAGGCGGTTGCGGGTGAGGCCGATCTCGCCGGCGAGGTTCAGGATCTGGTCGAAGCGCCCCGTGTCCACCCGGATCGTGTTCTCGCCCTTGCTCGCGGCCTGCACGGTGCGGGCGGCCGCCCGGCGCGGCTCGGCGGCGGCGGCCACGGCCGCGGGCGGCGGCAGCAGCGCCTCGTAGAAGCGCTTCCAGTCGGGCTCGTCGCCCGCGGGGGCCGGAGC
>JAKOWJ010000304.1 GCA_029781595.1 Pseudomonadota bacterium
CGTGGGCGCAGCGGGCGCCCTCCGCCGCCCCGCGCGCCGTCGCGCCGCGCGGCCCGCTCCTGCCGCAGGAGCAGGCCCTGGCGGGCCTCTTCGACGCGACGGCCCCGTCCGTCGCCTACATCACCACCGAGCGCGTGGAGCGCACGGGCTTCTTCACCGCCGCCGTCGCGCAGGGCGCCGGCAGCGGCTTCGTGTGGGACGCCGCCGGGCACGTGGTCACCAACTTCCACGTGCTGGAGGGCGCGCGCAGCGTGCAGGTGAGCCTGGACGCCGGCAAGCCCATCGCGGCCAGGGTGGTGGGCTACTCGGAGGACTACGACCTCGCGGTGGTGCGCCTCGAGAAGGTGCCGGCGGGCCTGAAGCCCATCCCCCTGGGCACTTCCAGCGACCTGCGCATCGGCCAGACGGTCTACGCGATCGGCAACCCCTTCGGCCTCACGCGCACGCTCACCACCGGCATCGTGAGCGCCCTGGACCGGCACCTGCCCACCTCGGAGTTCCGCGAGATCGCCGGCGCCATCCAGACGGACGCGGCCATCAACCCCGGCAACTCGGGCGGTCCGCTGCTGGACAGCGCGGGCCGGCTCATCGGGGTGAACACCGCCATCCGCTCGCCCTCGGGCGGCTCCTCGGGGGTGGGATTCGCCATCCCCGTGGACCTCGTGAACCGCATCGTCCCGCAGCTCATCGCGCGCGGGAAGGCGCCGCTGCCGGGCATCGGCATCCGCGCCGTGGACCCCAACCTCGCCGCGCGCGCCGGCATCACCGGCGTCGTGGTGGCCGACGTGCTGCGCGGCTCGCCTGCGGCGGCCGCGGGCCTGAAGGGCGTGAACCGGCGCACCGGCGAGGTGGGCGACGTGATCGTCGCCGTGAACGGCCGGCCCGTGGAGCAGATGGGCACCTTCGCCGCCGAGCTCGACCGCGTGGGCATCGAGAAGCTGGCCGAGCTCACCGTGCAGCGCGACGGCAGGGAGCGCAAGGTGAAGGTGCGCGTGGTCGACGTGCAGCGCTAGGCGATCGCGCCTAGTTGGGCAGCCCCTCCAGCGAGGCGGCCGGCAGCGCCGGGGCCAGCGTGAAGTAGATCGTCGTGCCGTGCCCCGGGTCGGAGATGGCCCACACGCGACCGCCGTGGCGCTCGACGATCTTGCGCACGGTGGCGAGGCCGATGCCCTCGCCGGGCACCTTGCCGCCGGCCTCCAGCCGCTCGAAGGGCCGGAACAGCCGCGACACGTAGGCCATGTCGAAGCCCTCGCCGTCGTCGGACACGTGGTACACGGTCTCGTCCGGGAACCGCCGGAAGCCGAACTCGATGTGCGCCACCTGCCGCGGGGCGGTGAACTTCCAGGCGTTCTGCAGCAGGTTCTCGAGAACCACCTCGACCGTGTTGGGGTCCGCGTCGGCCGGCTGCGGGTCGGCGATCTCGAAGATCACCGTGCGCGACGGATCGGCCTCGGCGATGCGGGCTGCACAGGCGCGGGCGACGGTGCCGAGCGGGACGGGCCGGCGCACGAAGGCGCCGCGGTTGATGCGCGAGAGGGCGAGCAGGCCGTCGATCATGCGCGCCATGTGCTGGCCGGAGTCGGAGATGCGGCGCAGCAGGCGCTGGGGCTCGGCGGCCAGGCCCGCGGCGTGGTCCGCGAGCAGGATCGATCCCATGCCCTCGATCGCGCGAAGCGGCGCGCGCAGGTCGTGCGCCACGGCATGGCAGAACTCCTCGAGCTCGGCGAGGCTCGCGTGCAGGTCCGCCGTGCGCTCCCGCACGCGGTGCTCGAGCTCGACGTTCATGCGCTCGGCCTGCTCGCGGCTGCGCCGGGTGGTCTCCTGCGCCTCGAAGCGCGCCAGCGCCATCTGGATCGTGGCGTGCATCTCGCGCTCGGAGAAGGGCTTGAGCAGGTACCCGTAGGGGCTGGAGGCGCGCGCCCGCGCGAGCGTGGCCTCGTCGGAGTGGGCGGTGAGGTACACGACGGGCACGGGGCGGATGCCGTTCAGGCGCTCGGCGGTCTCGATGCCGTCCATGGCGCCGTCGATGCGGATGTCCATCAGGACGAGGTCGGGCCAGGCGAGGCTCGCGCGCTCCAGGGCCTCGGCGCCCGAGGAGGCGACCGCGCCCACCTCGTAGCCGAGCTGCGCCAGGCGCTGCTGCAGGTTGAGGGCCACCACGCGTTCGTCCTCGACGAGCATCAGGCGGGGGGTGGTCGATGCGTTCATGCGACCTCCAGTGGGACGCGCAGCGAGAACCGCACGGGGTCGGCGCGGCGCATCTCGAGGGTGGCGCGCACCTGCTGCGCGAGCAGGCGCACGAGGGTCATGCCCAGGGTCTGCCCGGCCTCCAGGTCGACGTCGGCGGCGATGCCCGCGCCGTCGTTCTCGACCACGAGGCGGGCGTGGCCCGGTCCGTCGGGCTCCAGTCCCACCGACACCTTTCCCGCGCGGCCGCCGGCGAAGCCGTGCTTGAAGGCGTTGGTGACGAGCTCGTTCACCACGAGACCGCAGGGGATGGCCGTGGCGATGGGCAGGGCGAGGCCCGAGCGGCGCACCTCGACGGTGACGCCGGGCGCATCGCCCGCGAGCGAGT
>JAKOWJ010000306.1 GCA_029781595.1 Pseudomonadota bacterium
AGCTGCGCCGTCTCGGGCATGCGCGAGAAGTCGATGCGCGCCATCTCGCCGCTCACGGCCGCGTCGCCCAGGCGCGTGGCCAGGCGCCGCAGCTCGGAGAAGTGCCGCGGCAGCTGGTCGATGGAGTAGAGGTAGGGCACGAGCGCCACGCGGGTTTCGGCCGCCAGCACGTGGCCGCGCAGCTGCGCCTCGAGCGCGAGCGCGTCCTCCGCGGAGGCGGGCCCCGAGGCGATGGCGTACTTGGACCACGCCACGACGGGCGCGGCGATGAGCAGCGACTCCCAGGCGCGGTCGCCCTGCATGATGGTCACCGACTCGGAGATGCCCTCGGCGCGCTCGATGAGCACGTCGTAGGCGCCGCTGTTCGTCTGCCAGAGGTGGTCCAGCGCGCCGTCCAGCGGCCCGTCGTTGCCGTGGTCGAGGAGCTTTTCGACCAGCGCGGCGATCTCGGCCTCCCAGAAGCGGTCCTCCGTGAGGCTGCCGGAGGTGTGCAGGCCGTTGGCGAGGGCGATGAGTCGTTCGGCGTCCCGGGTCAGGCGGGGCGCGGCCTTGCTGCGGGTGCGGGCCATGGGAGGGGCCGCCGCGCGGTCGCGGGCGGTCGTGACGGTTCGAAGGGAGCGTATTTTATCATTGCCCCATTCCCCGACCGGAGAGCACGGCGATGCCGGACTACGTGAACGTGCTGGGCGGCGAGCTGCGCGCCTGCTGCTTCGACCCCCTCACCGGGTACTACCGCGACGGCACCTGCCGCGACGCCGAGGACGACCCCGGCACCCACGTCGTGTGCGCGCGGGTGACGGAGGAGTTCCTCGCCTTCAGCCTCAAGCGCGGCAACGACCTCGTGACGCCGCGCCCGGAGATGCGCTTCCGGGGCCTCAAGCCCGGCGACCGCTGGTGCGTGTGCGCGCTGCGCTGGCTGGAGGCGCTGGAGGCCGGCGTGGCCCCGCCCGTGGTGCTCGAGGCCACGCACGAGCGGGCCCTGGACCTCGTGCCCCTGGCGGTGCTCGAGGCGCACGCCCTGGACGCCAGCCCCAGCCGCGAGTCGCCCTAGGCGGCGACGGGGCGCACCGGCGCGCAGGCCGGGGCGGGGCGCTTCGCGAGGCGGGCCGCCACCTTGCGCAGCTCGCAGCGCAGTTGCGTGCCCAGGCGGGCGATCTCCTGGCGGCGCAGTTCGCGGGCCAGCGCTTCGTAGTTGCGGGGTTCTTCGTGGTTCATGGAAGGCTCCTTCCCGTAGCCGGTGCCCCTCGGCACCCATGCAGGCAATCTAATTGCGCGGCCAATGAGTTACAATCCGCAGATCAGGCATTTCATTGATGAAATTCAGGCACAAATAGAGTGAGCGAACCCAGCGACATGGCGGTCTTCGTGCGGGCGGTGGAACGCGGCGGCTTCTCGCCCGCGGCCCGTGAGCTGGGGCTCACCCCCTCGGCCGTGTCCAAGCTCGTCACGCGCATGGAGGCGCGGCTGGGCGTGCGCCTGCTCCACCGCACGACCCGGCGACTGGCCCTCACGCCGGAGGGCGAGGCCTTCTTCCACCGCGCCCAGCGCATCCTCGCGGACATCGAGGAGGCCGAGAACGAGGTGGCGCGCTTCCGCGCGCGCCCCCGCGGGCGGCTGCGCGTGAACGTCGGCACCGCCTTCGGGGCCCACCAGCTCGTGCCGGCGCTGCCGGCGTTCCTCGCGCGCTACCCGGAGATCGAGGTCGAGCTCATCCTCACCGACCGCGTGGTGGACCTGGTGGAGGAAGGCGCGGACGTGGGCCTGCGCACGGGCCAGCTCGCGGACTCCTCGCTCGTCTCGCGCAAGATCTGCGACCTGGAGCGCGTGATCTGCGCCTCGCCCGAGTACCTCGCGCGCCGCGGCCGGCCGCGCGTGCCGCAGGACCTGCTGCGCCACAACTGCCTGCTCATGGCCGGCGCCCCGCAGTTCCACCGCTGGCCGTTCCGCTTTCCCGAGGGCGTGCGCAACGTCGAGGTCTCCGGCAACGTCTCGGCCAACAACGCCGAGACGCTGGTGCAGCTCGCGACGATGGGCCTGGGGATCATCCGCCTGGTGGACGTGACGGTGGGCGAGGCCATCGCCCGCGGGGCGCTGGAGCCCGTGCTCGCCGACGTGCACCACGCGGAGGCCATCCCGCTGCAGGCGGTGCTGCCGCCGGGCCGCCACCGCTCGCCGCGCGTGGCCGCGTTCGTGGATTTCCTCGTCGAGCGCTTCGCCGGCGCGCCCTGGCGGCAGGCGCGGCCGTGAGCCTGCTCGAGGGGCCGGTCGCCTTCGTCGACCTGGAGACCACCGGCACCTCGGCCACGTCCGACCGCGTGACGGAAGTGGCCATCGTGCGCGTGGCCGAGGGCGAGGTCGTGGAGGAGTGGTCGAGCCTGGTCGATCCGGGTTGCTCGATCCCCGAGGACATCCAGGCCCTCACCGGCATCACCAACGAGATGGTGCGCGGCGCGCCCGCCTTCGCGCAGCTGCGCCACGAGGTGCTCGCGCGCCTGGAGGGCCACCTCTTCGTCGCGCACAACGCGCGCTTCGACTACGGGTTCCTCAAGAACGAGTTCGCGCGCTTCGACATGGCGTTCACCGCCGACGTGCTGTGCACCGTGCGCCTGTCGCGCCGGCTCTACCCCGAGGCCGACGGCCACTCGCTGGACGCGCTCATCGCGCGCCACGGCCTCGCGGACCCGCTCGATGCGCTGGAGACCGGCGTGCGCGCGGGGCGGCACTCGGCGCTGGGCGACGCGCGCGCGATCCTGCGCTTCGCGCGCGTGGTCGAGCGCGACCGGCCGGCCGACGAGGTGGCCGCGGCCGTGCGGCGCCTGCTCAAGATCCCGAGCCTGCCGCCGCAGCTGCCGCCGGACGCGCTGGAGGGCGTGCCCGAGGCGCCGGGCGTCTACCGGTTCTTCGGCGTGAACGACCTGCCGCTCTACATCGGCAAGAGCGTGAACCTGCGCGACCGCGTGCGCTCGCACTTCACCTCCGACTACCGCAACGCCAACGACCACCGCCTGTCGGCGGAGATCCGGCGCCTGGACTGGATCGAGACCGCGGGCGAGCTGGGCGCGCTGCTGCTCGAGGCGAGGCTGGTGAAGGAGGTCGCGCCCCTGCACAACGCGCTGCTGCGGCGGCGGCGCACCGCGGGCGTGCTGCGGCTGCCGTCGCTTCGCGAGGCGCCGGAATTCGTGGGGCTCGACGAGGTGGACTGGGACGCGCGCGGTCCGGGCGCCGAGCCGCTCTACGGGCCGTTCGGCTCGCCGCGCGCCGCGCGCGAGCTGCTCGAGTCGGTCGCGGCCGAGGCGGGCCTGTGCTGGCGCCTGCTGGGGTGGGAGAAGCGCGGCGGGCCCTGCTTCGCCCGCCAGGTGCGCAAGTGCCGCGGCGCGTGCGTGGGCGAGGAGACGCCCGAGGCGCACAACCTGCGGCTCGCGACGGCGCTCGAGGCGCGGCGCATCCCGGACTGGCCCTTCGCCGGCCCCGTGGCCGTCGTGGAGCGCGACGCCGCGCGCGGCCTCGAGGAGGCGCACGTGCTGCACCAGTGGCGACACCTCGGCACGGCGCGCGGGGAGGACGAGCTCGCCTCGCTCGCCGCGGCGCGCGAGCTGCCGCCGTTCGACCCGGACGTGCTCAAGGTCCTGCGGCGCTGGCTGGAGGCGCACCCCGGGCGCGCGCGGGCGCTGCCCTCGGCCGCGCCGTTCGAGCCGGCCTGATCGCCCCGCGCGGCGCTTTCGCCGCGGCCGTTGACTCGAGTCAACACGCGCCGGCGCGCGCCGGTCCACGCTGGATCCGGGGAACTCCGCACCCGGCGGGGTCTCCAAAAGGGGAGCGCCGCCTCCCATCGGCGCTTCCTGGGGAGCGACCATGAACCAACCGACCATGGAAGTGACGCGCGAGAAGCTCGTCGAGGACCTCAACTCGGTGGTGGCGGAAACCGAGAAGCTCCTGAAGGACACCGCGAGCGCCAGCGGCGAGAAGGTCGCGGCGTGGCGGGCGGACGTCGAGCGCAGCCTGCGCTCTTCCAAGGAGCGCCTGGCGGCCCTGGAGCACACCGCCATCGAGCGTGCGCGGGCCACCGCCCGCGCCACCGACGCGTACGTGCACGACAAGCCCTGGCAGGCCATCGGCATCACGGCCGGCGTGGGCGTGCTCGTGGGCCTCGCGGTCGGCATGATGCTCAACCGCCGCTAGGCGGGGCGAGCGGTGTCGCCCGGTGGCGCGCGCGAAGCGCTGCACGCGCTCGGCGAGGACGTGCTCGCCGCGGCGAGGGTGCGCCTCGAGCTCGTCTCGGTGGAGCTGCAGGAGGAATCGCAGCGCCAGAAGGACGTGCTGCGCCTCACCGCCGTCGCGGTGCTCTTCGGCGTCGCGGGCCTCGCGGCGCTGGCCGTGCTCGTCGTCGCCGCCTTCTGGGAGACGCACCGGCTCGCGGCCCTGGCGGCGGTGACGGGCGCCTACCTCGCCGCGGCGGCGTGGGCCGGGCTGCGCCTTCGCGAGCGCGTGCGCACGAGCCCGCCGCCCTTCTCGGGCACGATCGCCGAGTTCCAGCGCGACCTCGACATGCTGCGGGGGCCGCAGTGAGGGGGCGCGCCGAGGTCCTGGCCCTGCGCCGCGAGGTGCTGCTCGCGCGCTCGACGCTGCTGCGGCTGCGGATCGCCCGCGACGCGGCCGCGGTGCGCAGCGGCTTCACGCTGGCGCGCGCGGGGCTGGCGGTGGCGCGGTCCGCGCCGGCGCGGGAAGTGCTCCTCGGCCTGCTGCTCGCGGGGCTGGGCGGCGGGCGCGCCTCGCGCTGGCTCTCGCTCGCCGGGCGCGGCCTCGTGCTCGCACGCGCGGCCCTGGCGGCCGCCGGCTGGCTGCGCGACACGCGCCGCGCCCCGCCGGAACCGGCCGGCCCCCCGGCGCCCTCAGGCGTCGGCGAGCACCCCGGGTGAGTCGTTGCGCGGGTTGCCCACCGCGCGCGAGATCGCCCGCAGGCGCATCGGCCCCGCGTAGGGCGCGAGCAGGTCCTGCGCCTCGCGCGGCGGCGCGACGAGCCATTCCTGAACGCGGTCGGCCGGCAGGATGACCGGCATGCGGTCGTGCACGGCCGCCACGGCCTCGTTGGCGCCGGTGGTGAGGATCGTGAAGGTCTCGACGGGCGGCGCCTCGGGCCGGGCCTTGTCGTGCCAGCTCTCCCACAGGCCGGCGAAGGCGAAGAGCGCCTGGTCGGCCGCGGTGATGGCCCAGGGCTGCTTGCGCCCCGGCTCGCCCTGCCACTCGAAGAAGCCGGAGGCCGGCACCACGCAGCGCCGGCTGCGGAAGGCGTTGCGGAACGAGGGCTTCTCCGCGGCGGTCTCGCTGCGCGCGTTGATGAGGCGGTTGCCGATCGCGAGGTCCTTCGACCAGAAGGGCACGAGCCCCCAGCGCAGCATCGCCACCTCGCGCCCGCCCGAGGCGCCCACGCGCACCACCGGGGCCTCCTGCGTGGGCGCGATGTTGTAGCGCCGCCGGATGCGGTCGTGCACCGGCACGTGGAACGTGTAGGCGATCACGTTGCCGTCCGCGTCGAGGAAGTAGCGGCTGCACATGGGCGGGGAGTATTGCACAGGGTTGCCCCGGCCCCGGCCCGCCGGTAACCTTTGCCGGCCCATGCCCAAGCCGCTCGCCTGCCCCAGCTGCCGCGCCACGATGGACAAGCGCCCCTTCGGGCGCCACCCCGCCGGCGAGGTGATCCTCGACGTCTGCTGGGACTGCAAGGCCATCTGGTTCGACCAGTTCGAGAGCGCCGCGCTCTCCTCGCGCGCGGTGATCGACCTCTTCAGGCTGATCCACGACCACCGCGACAAGCCCTCGCGGCCGCTCGCCTCCGCGATGGGCTGCCCCATCTGCCGAAAGGGCCTGCGGCTCACGCAGGACATCCAGCGCACCAACCGCATCTCCTACTACCGTTGCCCCGACGCGCACGGCCGCCTCACGAGCTTCCTGCAGTTCCTGCGCGAGAAGCAGTTCGTGCGCTCGCTGTCGCGGCCGGAGATCGAGAGCCTGCGCGCGAGCGTGAAGCAGGTGCGCTGCACGGGCTGCGGCGGCACGGTGGACCTCGCGAAGGACAGCGCCTGCCCGTACTGCCGCTCGCCCGTCTCCGTGCTGGACGCGGACGCGGTGGACAAGGCCCTCGCGTCCCTGTCGGCGGCCGAGCGCCAGGGCGCGCGGCCCGACGCCGAGGCGCTCTCGTCGGCCTTCGAGTCGATCCTCGCCACCCACAAGGACAAGCCGCGCCAGAGCCCGTGGCTTCGCGACATCTCGCCCTCGGCCACCGCGCCCGTGCTCGTTGACCTCGTGGTCGACGGCATCGGCTGGCTGTTCGAGTGAGCCCCCCGGAGGAACGATGAAGAGCACCCTCGCCCTGGCCGCGGCCGCCTCGCTGCTCTGCGCCTGCGTGCTGCCCGAGACGCAGCGCGAGCCGCCGCCCAAGCCCTTCGCGGGCACCCGGTGGCTGCTGGTCACCGAGCGCGCGCTGCCGCAGGCGCCGTACCTGGAGTTCGGCGACGGCGCCGTGACGGGCTACACGGGCTGCAACCGCATCATGGGGCGCTACGTGCAGGACGCCGTGGGGGCGGGCGCGATCGTCTTCTCGGCCATCGCCAGCACCAAGCGGATGTGCGACCCCGTCGCGATGGTGGTGGAGGACCGCGTGCTCGCGGTCCTTCGCACCTCCACCAACGTGCGCGTGACGGGGGACCAGCTGCGGATCGACGGCTCCGCCGGGGCCCTGGACTTCAGGGCCGCTCCGCGCTGACCAGGCGCCCGCGGTCCACGCGGACCTTGTCGCCCACCCGCCAAGGCGGCTCCTGGTCGTAGCGCACGACCTTGTTGGTGCCGTCCTCGAGCTTCACGCGCACCTGCCAGTAGGCGACGCTGCCCTGGTTCTTCTCGATCTCGTTGCCGAGCAGCGCGCCGCCCAGCGCGCCGGCCACGGTGGCCGCGTCGCGCCCCCGGCCGCTGCCGACCTGGTGGCCCAGCACGCCGCCCACGATGCCGCCGAGCACGGCGCCGGCGCCGCTGCCCTCGCCCTTCTTCTGGATGGGAACGATCTCGCTCACCACGCCGCAGTCGCGGCACGCCCGGGCCACGGGCGGCGGGGGCGGCGCCGATGCGGGCGCGGGGACCGCGTCGGGCGGCGGCGGGCTGCCGGCGTATCCGGACGAGGAGGCAGGCGGCGGGCTGCCGGCGTAGCCGGAGGAGGGCGCCGAATCGCCCGCGTAGCTGGGCGTGGTGGGGCCGGGACGCGGCGCGGCCGGCTTGTGCGGCGCGGGCTTGGGCGCCGCCTGGTGAACCGGCGCGGGCCTGGGCGCGGCCTCGACGGGCGCGGGCGGCGGGGCGACGGCGTGCGGGGCGGGCGCGGGCTCCGGCTGCGGCGCGGCGGCTTGCGGGGGCGGG
>JAKOWJ010000309.1 GCA_029781595.1 Pseudomonadota bacterium
AGCTGCGCCGCGTCGGGCGAGAACACGAACGTGCCGCGCTGGGGGTGCATCAGGACCAGGCCCTCGCTCGCCAGCTCCAGCAGCGCCTCGCGCACGGGCGTGCGGCTCACGCGGAGCTCGCCCGCGAGGTCCTTGTCCGACACGCGCGCGCCCAGCGGCAGCTCGCCCGAGGCGATGCGCTCGCGCACGGATTCCGCGATGCGCGACTTCAGGGGCCGCGCGTCCGCCGTTGACCGGGTCATTGCCATACTAGTATATTAGTTGCGCTCCCCTTCCCGAGGCAACCCCATGCATCCCCCCGACGGCATCCTCGCCTTCGTCAAGCGCGAGTGCGAGACCTGCGCCCTCGTGCACCCGCTGCTCGCGCGCCTGCGCGCCCGGGGCCTCCCGGTGCGGGCGGTGGTGCAGGACGACCCCGCCCACTTCGCCGATCTCGCGCCCGTCGACGACACGGCGCTGGAGGCCTCCTTCCGCCACGGCATCGAGTCGGTGCCCACGCTGGTGCGGCTGGAAGGCGGCGCCGAGTCGGCGCGCGTCGTCGGCTGGCACCGCGACGAGTGGCGCGCCTTCCTCGGCGACGACGCGCTCGGCGGGGGCCTGCCCGCGTGGCAGCCGGGGTGCGGCTCGCGCTCCCGCGAGCCGGGGGTGCACGAGCGGCTCGTGGCCCGCCACGGCGAGCCGGGCATCGCCTCGCGCGCGATCGCGGTGGGCGAATGGGACGATGAGGCCGAGGCCTGCTTCGACCGCGGCTGGACGGACGGCCTGCCGGTCGTGCCGCCGACGGACGAGCGCATCCTGCGCATGCTCGGAGGAACGCGGCGCGCCCCCGGCGAGGTGATCGGCCACGTGCCGCCCAACCTGGCGGCGTGCACGGTGGAGAAGGCCGCCATCAACGCCGTCATGGCCGGCTGCCGGCCCGAGTACTTCCCCGTCGTCCTCGCCGCCCTGGAGGCCGCGCTCGATCCCGTCTTCACGATGCATGGGCTGCTGTGCACCACCTGCTTCTCGGGCCCCGTCGTCGTCGTGAACGGCCCAGTCGCGAAGCGCATCGGCATGAACTGGGGCATCAACGCCCTGGGCCAGGGAAACCGCGCCAATGCCACCATCGGCCGGGCCCTGCAGCTCATCGTGCGCAACGTCGGCGGCGGCGTGCCGGGCGAGCTGGACCGCGCCACGCTCGGCGGGCCCGGCAAGTACACGTTCTGCTTCGCGGAGGACGAGACCGACCCGGGGTGGATGCCGCTTTCCGTCGCGCGCGGCATCGCGCCGGGGCGCAGCGCCGTCACGCTCTTCCAGGGCGACGGCATCCAGGGCTTCATCGACCAGCGCTCGCGCACGCCGGAGGAGCTCACGCGGTCATTCGCGATGGCGCTGCTGGCCGTGGGCCACCCGAAGCTCTGCCAGTTCACCAACGCCATGCTCGTGCTCTCCCCGGAACACCATGCGATCTACCGGCGTGCCGGGTGGGATCGCGCCCGAATCACGGCCGCGCTGCACGCGGCGCTCGTGCGTCCCGGCCGCGACGTGGTCCAGGGCGCGCACGGCGTGGGCGAGGGCGTCGACCGGTCCCGCGCGGATGAGGCCGTGCCCAAGTTCTGGGAGGAGGGCCTGCTCATCGTGCGCGCCGGCGGCGAGGCGGGCCTGTTCTCCGCCATCCTCGCGGGTTGGACGGGCGGGCGCTTCCGCCACGAGTCGAAGCCCGTCACCCGGGAGATCGCCGAATGAACGCCATCGTCCTGCGCGACCCCACCGCGGAAGCCGCCGCGGCCGAGCGCGAGCGCCGCCACGCGCCCGCGGACCTTGCCGGCCGCACCGTGGGCCTGCTCGACATCGGCAAGATGCGCGGGTCGGAGTACATCGACCGCCTGCAGCAACTGCTCGAGGCGCGCGGCATCCGCACGCGCCGCTACGCCAAGCCCACCAACACGCGCACCGCGCCCGTGGAGATCCTGCAGGCCATCGCCACCGAGTGCGAGGCGGTGGTCATCGCCCTCTCGGACTGCGGCTCGTGCACCTCCTGCAGCACGCACGATCTCTCGGACCTCGACCGGCGAGGCATCCCCGGCGTGAGCGTGCTCACCACGGAGTTCCGCGACGCCTTCGCCAGGCAGTGCCGCGCCATCGGCTACGGAGGCGCGCCGGTCTTCGTCCCGCACCCCATGCAGAACCGCACGACCGCCGAGCTGCACGCCTTCGCCGAGGCGAGCGTCGACGAGGTGCTGCGAAGCCTCGCCTAGGCGGCGGGCCGGGGCCGGGGCGCCGCGCCCGGTAAAATGCCGGGCTTGGAACCGCTTCCCGCCGAACTGCTGGCCGCCACCCTCGCGGCCGACCACCCGAAGATCGCCGCGCTCGCCGAGTCGGTCCGCGCGCGCTCGGCCGCGGGCAAGCCCTCGGACCGCGACCGCGCGGTGATGGAGGCGCTCGTCGAGCGCTCGTGCAAGGCCTTCGAGGCCCGCCGGGCGCGCCTGCCTTCGCCGCGCTTTCCGGAGGAGCTGCCCATCGCGCAGCACCGCGACGAGATCGCCGCCCTTGTCGCCAAGCACCCGGTGACGATCGTCTGCGGCGAGACGGGCTCGGGCAAGACCACGCAGATCCCCAAGATCTGCCTGGGCCTGGGGCGCGGCGCCGCGGGCCTCGTGGGCTGCACGCAGCCGCGGCGCATCGCCGCGCGCAGCCTCGCCTCGCGCCTGGCGCACGAGCTGCCGGGCACGCCGCGCGGCTTCGTGGGCCACAAGATCCGCTTCCAGGACCGCACCAATCCCGACACCGTCGTCAAGGTGATGACGGACGGCATCCTCCTCGCCGAGACGCACTCGGACCGGGAGCTGCGCGCCTACGACACCATCGTCGTGGACGAGGCCCACGAGCGCAGCCTCAACATCGATTTCCTCCTGGGCTACCTCAAGCGGCTGGTCACCGTGCGCCCCGAGCTCAAGGTGATCGTCACCTCCGCCACCATCGACACGCAGCGCTTCTCCGAGTTCTTCGACGGCGCGCCCGTGATCGAGGTCTCCGGGCGGACCTATCCCGTGGAGGTGCGCTACCGGCCCGAGTACTTCGGCGCGCGCGAGGACGAGGAGGACGACGAGCCCATCACGATGCCCGAGGCCATCGCCCTGGCGGTGGACGAGATCGCCAGCGAGAGCCGCACGGGCGACGTGCTCGTGTTCCTCCCGGGCGAGCGCGAGATCCGCGAGGCGGCCGAGGCGCTGCGGAAGCACCACCCCAAGGGCACGGAGATCCTGCCGCTCTTCTCGCGCCTGTCGGCCGAGGAGCAGGACCGCGTCTTCGAGCCGGGCGGGCAGAGGCGGATCGTACTCGCGACCAACGTCGCGGAGACCTCGCTCACCGTGCCCGGCATCCACTACGTGATCGACACGGGCCTGGCGCGCGTCAAGCGCTTCAGCCCGCGGCAGAAGATCGACCAGCTGCGCATCGAGCCCGTCTCGCAGGCCGCGGCGCGGCAGCGGGCCGGCCGCTGCGGGCGCGTGGCCTCGGGCGTGGCGATCCGCCTCTACGCGGAGGAGGACTTCGCCGCGCGGCCCGAGTACACCACGCCGGAGATCCTGCGCACCTCGCTCGCCTCCGTGATCCTGCGCATGGCGGCGCTCGAGCTGGGCGAGATCGCGGCCTTCCCCTTCGTCGAGCCTCCCACGCCGCGGCAGGTGGAGGACGGCTACCGAAGCCTCTTCGAGCTGGGCGCCATCGACGAGAAGCGCGCGCTCACGCCCCTGGGCCGGGAGCTCGCGCGCCTGCCCGTGGACCCGCGCATCGGCCGCATGCTGGTGGCCTCGCGAGAATTCAATTGCCTGTGCGAGATGGTGATCCTCGCAGCGGCCCTGTCCATCCAGGACCCGCGCGACCGCCCGCAGGACAAGCGCCAGGAGTCCGACCGCGCCCACGAGGAGTTCCGCGACGAATCCTCGGACTTCGTGCAGCTGCTCAACCTCTGGAAGTTCTTCGACGAGGCCTTCCGGCACAAGGAATCGAACCGCAAGCTCTGGACCACCTGCCGCGAGCACTTTCTCTCCTACGTGCGCATGCGC
>JAKOWJ010000318.1 GCA_029781595.1 Pseudomonadota bacterium
CCTCGCGGAGCGCTCCGGCGAGGCGACCAAGCAGATCGGCGCCATCGTGAAGACGATTCAGGCCGACACGCAGGACGCGGTGGCGGCCATGGAGAAGTCGACGCAGGGCGTGGTGGAAGGGGCCAAGCTCTCCGACGCCGCCGGCCAGGCGCTCACCGAGATCGACTCGGTGACCAAGAACCTCGCCTCGCTCATCCAGCAGATCTCCGAGGCCACGCACACCCAGGCCGAGGCCACCAACGCGGTGGCGCGCAACATGCAGGAGATCCTCGAGATCACGCGGCAGACCACGCGCGGCACGCAGCAGACCGCCGGCTCGATCCGCGACCTCTCGGACGTGGCGCAGGTTCTCAAGAGCTCCGTCTCGGGCTTCAAGCTGTAGGAGACCATGTCCGCCCGCCCCGCCTCCGGCATCGATCTCGGCCCGCTCAGCTGGGTCAAGACGGAGATCGACCACTCGCTGGGCCAGGCGCGCGAGCACCTCGACAGGATCGCCGCGGCGCCCGCCGACCGCGGGCCCGTGAAGTACATCCTCACCCACCTGCACCAGGCCACGGGGGCGCTGGCCATGGTGGGGCTGGGGGCGGCCACGCGGTTCAACGAGGAGCTGGAGCGGCTCGTCTCCTCGCTCGAGGACTGCGACCCCGCGGCGATCGCCGAGCGCGTGGCGGTGGCCAAGCGCGCCATCGCGCGCCAGGCGTCCTACCTCGACGAGCTCATGGGCGGCGAGCCCGACCGCCCCATGACGCTGCTCGCCGGCTACCTCGAGCTCAACCGGGCGCGCGGGGCCTCGGACGCGAACGAGGGCGACCTCTTCCACCCCGATCTCGCCGCGGAGCTTCCCGCGCCGGCGCACGCGCCGCCGGCCATGGACGAGGCCGTCCTCGCCAAGGCGCTTGCGCACCAGCGCTCGCAGTACCAGCAGGGTCTGCTGCGGGCCCTTCGCGGCGACACCCACGAGGCCTTCCGCCTCATGCAGGGGGCCCTGGCCGCCATCGAGTCGCTGGAGGCCGGCTCGTCGAACCGCCCGTTCTGGATGGCGGCGACGGGCTTCCTCGACGCGCTCGCCTACGACGGGCTCGCGCTGGAGGCGCCGGCCAAGCCGCTGCTCGCGAAGATCGACCAGCAGGTGAAGCAGCTCATCGACGGGGCGGCCAAGGTGCCCGAGCGGCTCTTCCGCGACCTGCTGTTCCAGGTGGGGCGCAGCCGCCCGGTCACGGCGCGCGTCGCGCAGCTCACGGCCACGTTCCGTCTCGACGAGCTGCTGGCGATGCCCCAGGCCGCCGCCGACGAGGCCGCCGACGAAGCCCTCGGCTCGCTCGTCCGCGAGCTGCGCGAGCTCACGGGCCAGCAGAAGGACACCTGGCTCAAGTTCACCTCCGGCAACCGCGCCGCCCTCGAGCCCTTCGGCAAGCAGGCGCTGGTGCTCGCCGACCGCGCGGCGCACCTGCCGCGGCGGGACCTGCAGCACGTGTTCCTGAGGCTCGCGGACGTGGCGCCCATGCTCAAGGCGCGCGCCATCCCGCCGTCCGAGTCCCAGGCGCTCGAGGTGGCCACGGCCCTGCTCTTCGCCGAGTCGGCCCTGGACAACTACTTCCGCCTGGGCCCCGACTTCGAGCGCCAGGCGCGGGCGGTCTCGGAGCGGCTCAAGGCGGCCATGGCGGGCGAGTCCGTGCCGCCCATGGACACGATCGAGGGCGGCATCCTCGACGAGATGACGCGCCGCGCCCAGGAAAAGCTCCTGGTCTTCCAGGTCGGCCAGGAAGTGCAGGTGAACCTGCAGGGCATCGAGCAGGCGCTCGACGCCTTCTTCCGCGACAGCGCCCGGCGCGACGAGCTCAAAGGCCTGCCGGCGCAGTTCGCGCAGGTCCAGGGCGCCCTGATGATCATGGAGCTCGACGAGGCCGCGGACCTGAACGCGGCGGTGTCGGCCATGGTGCAGCAGTTCGCCGAGGGCACGCTTTCGGGGGAGGGCGAGGCGGCCGAGAAGGTGGCCGACGGGCTCTCCGCGCTGGGCCTGTACGTGACCGCGATCCAGCAGGGGGCGGCGCGCCCCGGGGACGTGCTGCGGCCCGCCCTCGTGCGCTTCGGCCTCGCGCCCTCGCCCGACAAGCTCGCAGACGAGGCGCTGCGCCGGACGGGCACCGTCTCCCCGCTCGACATCGACGTGCGCAAGCAGAAGGTCCAGGCGCTCTACGAGGACTGGCGCGAGGCCCCCGCGGCACCCGAGGTGAAGGAGAAGCTCGAGCGCGCCGTGGACGACCTCAAGCGCGACGCCGCCGTCCTCGCGGACGCCGAGGTGGCGCGCCAGAGCGAGGAGGCGCTCGCGGCGATCCAGGGGGCGCGGGACGCGACGCAGACGGGCGTGTTCCAGGCGATCCAGGAGCTGGCACCGGAGAAGGCGCCGGAGACGCCGGCGCCGCAGGTCGTCCAGCTGGTGGACGCGCCCGGCTCCGAGGTCGACCGCGAGCTCCTCGAGATCTTCCTGGAGGAGGCCACGGAGGTCGCCGCGACCATCCGCGAGCACCTCGCGACCAGCCGCGCCGCGCCGCACGACCGCGACTCGCTCACCACCATCCGCCGCGGGTTCCACACGCTCAAGGGCAGCGGCCGCATGGTCGGGCTCACGGACCTCGGGGAGGTCGCGTGGCAGTGCGAGCAGGTGATGAACAAGTGGCTCAAGGAGGAGAAGCCGGCCACGCCGGGCCTGCTCGACTTCGTCGACGGCGCCGAGCGCTCGTTCTCCGGGTGGATCGAGGCGCTCAAGGCGGGCGGCGAGGTCGCCATCGACGGCGCGCCGATCGCCCGCCAGGCCGAGGCGCTCAAGAGCGGGGAGGCGATCGCGCCGCCCGTCCGGGAGAGCCTGCCGGTGGAGCCTGCCGCCGAGGAAGCCGCGCAGCCGGCCGCCGTCCCCGAGCCGCTCGCATTCGAATCCCTCGACCTGTCGGCGCCGGCGACGCCCGAGGCGGCACCGGCCGCGCCGGCCGAGGCGCTCGACTTCGCCGCGATGTTCGCGCCGGAGGCGCCGGCCCCCGCGCCCGAACCCGAACCCGCACCCGCACCGGAGGAGCAGGACGTCGTCGTCGGCGAAGTGTGCCTCGCGTCCACCCTCTTCGCCATCTACGTGGGCGAGGCGGAGCAGCACGCGGCCACCCTCGAGCGCGAGATGGCCGCGATCGAGGCGGACCCGCTGCACCCCGTGAGCCACGAGTTCATGCGCGCGGCCCACACGCTCACCAGCACCTCGCGCACCACCGGGTTCACCGTGCTCGCGGACGTCGCCCACGCGCTCGAGAAGTGGCTGGCCGACGCGATCGACTACCCGCCCGAATTCACGCCGGCGCGGCTGGCCGTCACGCGCCGCGCCGTCGACGGTGTGGTCGCGATGGTGCGCTCGATCGCCGCCCGGGCCCTGCCCCTGGGACGCGAGGACCTCGTGGAGGACCTGAAAGGGCTGCGCGAAGGCCTGCAGGAGGCGCGCCGCACCGGCGAGGGCACGCACCTGCGCATGCCGGGTCACGTCCGCCGCCTGCAGGAGGAAGCCGAGGCGCTCGCCGCGCGGCCGGCCGCGCCCGCGCCCGGAGAGCCTGCCGCGGCGCAGCCGGAGAGGCCGGCCGAGGAGCCTGCCGGCGCAGAGCCTTTCCCGTGGGAGGAAGCGGCGCCATCCGGCCCGGCGCCCGAGGAGCCCGTGTCGGCGGAGGAGCCCGCGCCAGCGGAGGAACCCGCGGCGGCCGACGCGGCAAGCTTCGATTTCACCCCTGCGCCGCCTGCGCCGGTCGAGCCGCTGCTGCCGGAATCTTTCGGGGTCCCTGCGCCCGTCCCGGTGGAGGCAGCGCCTGCCGAGCCGCCGCCGATCCCGGTCTTCGAGGCGCCCGCCGAGCCGCCGCCGCCGCCCGCCGCCGAGCCGCCGCCGGTCGCCCTGCCCGTGGCGGCGCAATCCAGCGCCGGGGTTGCGGAAGAGGTCC
>JAKOWJ010000324.1 GCA_029781595.1 Pseudomonadota bacterium
CGCGGCACCTCGCCGCCGTGGGACTCGAGCAGGATGCGCGAGAGCGCCACCACGTTCCTCGCCTTGGTGCGGTACAGGCCGATGGTGCGGATCCAGGGCTCCAGGCCCTCCACACCCAGCGCGGCGATGGCCTGCGGCGTGCCGGCCACGGGGAAGAGCCTGCGGGTGGCGAGGTTCACGCCCTTGTCGGTCGCCTGCGCGGAGAGCACCACGGCCACCAGGAGCTGGAAGGGCGTGCCGTACTCGAGCTCGCTCCTGGGCTCCGGGTCGCGCTCGCACAGCGTGCGGAAGAAGGCCTCGCGGGCCGCGGGCTTCATCATTCGTAGCGCTCCAGCCGGGCCACCCGCTCGGCCTCGTCGCGCGCGAGGCGAATGGCGCGCCAGTCGTGCCGGGCGCGCGAGTCCCCCGCCTCGGGCAGCCGCGGGGCCGGCGCGAGCGCGATGCAGTCCACGGGGCAGGGCGGCAGGCACAATTCGCACCCCGTGCACCACGCCGCGATGACCGTGTGCAGGCGCTTCGAGGCGCCGACGATCGCGTCCACCGGACAGGCCGCGATGCACTTCACGCAGCCGATGCACGTGGCTTCGTCGATGACCGCGACCTGCGGCGGGCGCCACGGGCCCACGGCGGGATCCAGGGGCAGGGCGGGCCGGCCCAGGAGGGCTGCCAGGCGCGCCGCGCCCTCCTCGCCGCCGGGCGGGCAGCGGTTGGCCGGCGCCTCGCCGGCGGCCATCGCCTCGGCGTAGGGGCGGCAGGCCGCGTACCCGCACTTCGTGCACTGCGTCTGCGGCAGCAGCGCGTCCAGGCGCTCGGCGAGGCTCATGCGGGCGCGGCCTGCGCAAGCGGGACGTACGGCAGGCCGCACTCGCGCGCGATGCCCTCGTGCGCGCAGCCGCCGCGCCAGATCACGACGCCGGCCGCGAGCCCCGCGTCCTCCCGAAGCGCCCGCGCCACGCCGCGGCCGGCGAGCGCGCGCACGTAGGGCAACGCGGCCGCCGAGAGCGCCTCGGCGCCGGTGCGCGCAACCGCCGCCGGCATGTTGGGCACGGCGTAGTGCACCACGCCCTCCTCGATGTACGCGGGGTCGGCGTGGGTCGTGGGGCGCGAGGTCTCGGCGACGCCCCCGGCGTCGATCGAGACGTCGACGATCACGGCGCCGCGCCGCATCCGCGCGACGAGCGTGCGCGGCAGCAGCTTGGGCGTGGGCGCGCCCGGCACGAACACCGCGCCCACGACGAGGTCGGCCCCGAGGGCCTCGCGCTCGACCGTCGCGGCGTCGGCCAGGCCGGTGGTTACGCCGGGCCCCAGGCGGGCCGCCACCTGCGCCCGCCGCGACTCGGTGCGCGTGAGCACCGTCACCCGCGCGCCCATGGCCGCGGCCAGCGCGGCCGCGCCTTCGCCCGCGTGCCCCGCGCCCAGGACGAGGACGCGCGCGGGGGCCACGCCCGGGCAGGCCGCGAGCAGCGTGCCGTTGCCCCCGGCCGGCAGGCCCAGGAGGTTCGCGCCGGCCTGGATGGCCAGGCGTCCGGCCAGGGCCGACATCGGGGCCAGCAGCGGGAAGCCTCCGCCGGCGTCGCGCACGAGCTCGTAGGCGATGGCGCTCGCGCCGGTGCCGGCGAGGGCGCGCGCGAGGGCCGGCTCGCCCACCAGGTGCTGGAACGAGAAGAGCGTGGTGCCGATTCCTAGGGCGCGGTGCTCGCCGGGCTGGAGTTCCTTCACCTTCACCACGAGCTCGGCGTTCCAGGCCCCGGCCGGCTCGACCACGCGCGCGCCGGCCTCCCGATAGGACTCGTCGGGGGCGCCCGCGCCGATTCCCGCGCCGGCCGCCACGACGAGCTCGTGTCCCTCCGCCGCGAGCGCCGCCACGGCGGGCGGCACCAGGCCCACGCGGCGCTCGCCGGGCTTGGTCTCGAGCGGGATGCCGATGCGCATCGCGGCGACGGGCCGGCGGCGCTCAGGCGCGCAGCGCGCGGCGGGCCTCGGCGATGAGGTCGGGGCCGCGATAGATGAACCCGGTGTAGAGCTGCACGAGGCTCGCGCCGGCCTCGGCCGTGGCGCGCGCGTCGGCGCCCGAGAGGATGCCGCCCACGCCGATGAGCGGGATGCGCCCGCCGAGCAGGTCCGAGAGCCGGCGCAGCACCCCGGTGGAAAGGGAGAACACGGGCCGGCCCGAGAGGCCGCCGGTCTCGGCGGCGTGGCGGTGCCCCTCGACGCCGGCGCGCCCGATGGTGGTGTTGGTGGCGATGAGCCCGTCGATGCGGTGCCTGAGCGCCAGCTCGGCGATGGCGGCGAGCTGCTCGTCGTCCAGGTCCGGCGCGATCTTCACCGCGAGGGGCTTCGTCGCCCCTTCGCGCGCGGCCAGCGCGTCGCGGCGCGCCACGAGGGCCGCGAGCAGCTCGTCGAGGCGCTCCTTCGACTGCAGGTCGCGCAGGTTCTTCGTGTTGGGCGAGGAGATGTTCACCGCCACGTAGCTCGCGCGGGCGTACACCGCGTCCAGGCACGCGAGGTAGTCGTCCACGGCCCGCTCCAGGGGCGTGTCGAAGTTCTTGCCGATGTTGATGCCCAGCACCCCGCGGTAGGAGGCGCGCCCGACGTTTCGCAGCAGTGCCTCGACGCCGACGTTGTTGAACCCCATGCGGTTAATGATGGCCTCGTGCTCCACCAGCCGGAACAGGCGCGGCTTCGGGTTGCCGGGCTGCGGCCGTGGCGTCACCGTGCCGATCTCCAGGTGGCCGAAGCCCAGGGCCGAAAGCGCGTCGAGGTACTCGCCGTTCTTGTCCATGCCGGCCGCGAGCCCCACGGGGTTCGGGAAGCGGATGCCCATCACGGTGCGCTCCTCGCCGCGGTCCGCGCCGGCGCCCAGGAGCGCCGTGGCCGGGCCGAGCGTGGCCATGGCCTTCAGGGCCAGCTCGTGCGCCGTCTCGGGGTCGAGGCAGAACAGGGCGCTGCGGGCGAGGCGATAGAGCATCACGGCTCCCCGGCAGGCCGGGCGGGCTTCACAGGCGCTTCCATTCCCCGCGCGAAAGCCCCTCGATGGGCCGGAACTGGCTCTTGTAGGCCATCTTGCGGCTGTGGGCGATCCAGTAGCCGAGGTAGACGTAGGCCAGGCCGCGCCGCGCCGCCTCGCGCACCTGCCACAGGATGTTCCAGGTGCCGAAGCTCGCCTGCGGCGCGAGCGGGTCGAAGAACGTGTACACGGACGACAGGCCGTCGGCCAGCTCGTCGACGATCGACACCATGCGCAGCCGCCCCTGCTCGCGGAACTCCACCAGGCGCGTGGCCACGTTGGACTGCAGCAGGAAGTGCGCGTACTGCTCGCGGCTGTCGTGGTCCATGCCGCCGCCGCGGTGGCGCTCGCCCTGGTACAGGCGGTAGAGCGCGTAGTGCTCGGCGCTGAACTTGAGCTCGCCGTAGCGCGCCTCGAGCCCCTCGTGGCGCTTCCACGCGCGGCGCTGGGAGCGGCTGGGCTCGAACTCGGCGGCCACCACGCGCACGGGCACGCAGGCCTGGCAGCTGTCGCAGTAGGGGCGGTAGGTGAATGCGCCGGAGCGGCGGAAGCCCGCCGAGACGAGCGCGCCGTAGGTCTCGGTGTCGATGAGGTAGCTCGGCGTGGCCACCTGCGAGCGCGCCAGGCGCCCCGGCAGGTAGCTGCAGGGGTAGGGCGCCGTCGCGTAGAACTGCAGGTTGGCTAGCGGGAGGTCGTTGAGTCGGGCCATGCTGCCTCGGTGGCGGGCCAGCGGCTGCCGGAGAGCGGGTATTGTATCGACTCGGCCAGCCGCTGCGCGAACTCCCGCCGGGGTATGGGCCTCGCGCCGAGCGAGGCGAGGTGGCGCGTGGCCTGCTGGCAGTCGACGAGGCCCACGCCCAGGGCGCGCAGCCGCCCCACCAGCTTCACGAGGGCGACCTTCGAGGCATCCGTCTCGCGCGAGAACATCGACTCGCCGAAGAACACCCGGCCCAGGAGCAGCCCGTAGAGCCCGCCGGCCAGGCGCCCGTCCCGCCACGACTCGACGCTGTGCGCGAAGCCCAGCTCGTGCAGGCGCGTGTACGCCGCCACCATCGCCGGCACGATCCACGTGCCCTCCTGCCCCGAACGCGGCTCGGCGCACGCGCGCATCACCTCGGTGAAGGCGGTGTCGAAGCGCGTCTCGAAAGTCGCGCGCGCCACGGCCCGCCGCAGCGAGCGCGAGACCTTCAGCTCGTCCGGGAAGAGCACCATTCGCGGGTGCGGGGACCACCAGAGGATGGGGTCGCCTTCCGAGAACCAGGGGAAGATCCCCTTCGCGTAGGCCTCGAGCAGGCGCGGCGGCGAGAGGTCGGCCCCCGCGGCGAGCAGCCCGTTGGGCGAGCGCAGCGCCTTCGAGACGGGCGGGAAGGGGTCCTCGGGACGCAGGAACGGGATCACGGGCCGCTACTGTAGCAGCCCGTCCCCGCGCCGGGACTACGCGGTGGCCATCCCCGCGGCGTCGAACAGGCCCTCGAAGAGCACGCTGGAGAGGTAGCGCTCGCCGGAATCGGGCAGGATCGCCACGATCGTCCGCCCGCGGTTCTCGGGCCGCTTCGCGAGGCGCGCGGCGACGGCGGTGGCGGCACCGCAGGAAATGCCCGAGAGGATGCCCTCCTCGCGCGCGAGGCGCCGCGCGTACTCGACGGCCTCCTCGTTCGTGACGGTCTCCACGGCGTCGACCAGCGAGAGATCCAGCACCTCGGGGATGAAGTTGGCGCCGATGCCCTGGATCTTGTGGGGCCCGGGCTTGAGCGGCTCGCCTGCGCGCGACTGGGTGATGAGGGGGCTCGCCGCCGGCTCCACCGCGACCGAGGTGATTTCCTTGCCGCGCGTGCCCTTGATGTAGCGGCTCACGCCGGTGATGGTGCCGCCGGTGCCCACGCCGGAGACGAGGATGTCGATGGCCCCGCCCGTGTCGCTCCAGATCTCCGGGCCCGTGGTGGCCTCGTGGATCGCCGGGTTGGCCGGGTTCTTGAACTGCTGCAGGAGCACGTACCGGCCGGGGTCGGACGCGGCGATCTCCTCGGCCTTCGCCACCGCGCCGGCCATCCCCCTGGCCCCCTCGGTGAGGACGAGCTTCGCGCCGTAGGCCACGAGGAGCTTGCGGCGCTCCACGCTCATGGTCTCGGGCATCGTGAGCGTGATGGGGATGCCGCGCGCGGCCGCCACGAACGCGAGGGCGATGCCGGTGTTGCCGCTCGTGGGCTCGACGATCTCCTTGCCCGGGCCGAGCACGCCGCGCTTCTCGGCGTCCCACACCAGCGCCGCGCCGATGCGGCACTTCACCGAGTAGGCGGGGTTGCGGCCCTCGATCTTGGCGAGCACGGTGGCCGGCGCGCCGTCGGTGACGCGGTTCAGCCGCACCAGGGGCGTGCGGCCGATGGAAAGGGAGTTGTCGGCGTACCAGTTGGACATGCGCGTCTCCGGGATTCAGCCTTGCGCCCACGGAAGGCCGGCGCGGCGCCAGCCGCCGAGATTGCCGCGCCGGCCCTGCGCGTCCATCTCGCCCTCGAAGCCCTCGAGCACGTTGAAGACGCGGGTGAAGCCGGCGCGCGCCGCCGCCTGCGCGGCGTGGTGGGAGCGCACGCCGCTGCGGCACAGGAGCAGGATCGTAGCATCGCGCGGAAAGCGCGCGGCGAGCCTTTCGACGAAGGCCGGGTCGGGCGCGCTCGCGCCGTAGGCCCGCCACTCGACGAGCGGGGCGCCCTCCACGTGCCCGACGAACTCCCACTCCGGGCGCGTGCGCACGTCGACGATCGTGGCGAGCCCTTCGTCGAAGAGCGCGTGCGCCTCGACGGGCGTGACCGCGCCCGCGTACTCGAGGTTTTCCGCGCGGCCGCGGGCCATCGCGGCTTCCAGCCATCCGTGCCTGTCCATCCGGGTTCTCCCGGCCGCCCCGGAACGAGGGGGGCCATTGCAAGGGCGCATCGTAACGGCGGGCCATATGCCTGAAAAATACCAAGTTGTTTTATGGTGATAACCAGTGGTTATAATCGCGCCATGAACCTCCAGCAGCTGCGCTATGCGTCCGAGGTCGCCCGCCGCGGCCTGAACGTCTCCGAGGCGGCGGCGGCCCTGCACACCTCGCAGCCGGGGGTCTCGCGCCAGCTGCGCGCCCTGGAGGAGGAACTCGGCGTGGAGCTCTTCGTGCGCCAGGGCCGGCGACTCACGGCGGTGACCGACGCGGGCGCCGAGATCCTGGGCGGCATCGACCGGATCCTCGCGGAGGTGGCGACCCTGCGCGCGGTGGGCGGGGAGTACGCGCACCACGCCAAGGGCAGCCTCACCCTGGCGGTCACGCACACGCAGGCGCGCTATGCCCTGCCGCGCGTGGTGACGGCGTTCAAGAAGCGCTACCCCGAGGTGCGCCTGAAGATGCTCCAGGGCAGCCCCCACCAGCTCGCGCGCCTGGTGATCGACCGCGAGGCCGACCTCGCCATCGCCACCGAGGCGCTGGCCGAGTACGGCGAGCTCGTCTCGCTGCCGCTCTACCAGTGGCACCACAGCGTGGTGGTGCCGGCCGGCCACCCGCTCGTGCGCGCGAGGCCCCTCACCCTGGAGGCGGTGGCGCGCCACCCGGTGGTCACCTACGACTCGAGCTTCACCGGCCGCAGCGCCATCGACCGCGCCTTCGCGCAGCGCGGCCTCGCGCCGGAGATCGCGCTCACGGCGCTGGACTCGGACGTGATCAAGTCCTACGCGCGCCTGGGCCTGGGCGTGGGCATCGTCTCCTCGCTCGCCGTGGAGAACGCGAAGGCCGAGGGACTCGTCGCGCTGGACGCGGCGCGGCTCTTCCCCACGCAGACCACGCGGCTCGCCTTCCGCCGCGGGGCGTGGCTGCGGGGCTTCACCGTCGAGTTCGTGCGCCTCTTCCTGCCGCACCTCACGCGCGAGG
>JAKOWJ010000334.1 GCA_029781595.1 Pseudomonadota bacterium
AGAACGCGCCCTCGGGCCGCGCGCCGACGCGAAAGCCCAGGGACTCGAGCGCCGGCAGAAGGAAGTCTCGCCGCGCCGCGAGCTCGGCCCGGCGCGCTTCCAGGATGGCGATGGTCTCCGGCGCGAAGGCCGCCAGCGCCGCGTGCTGCGCGAGCGTGGAGGCCGAGATGTCGAGGTTCTGGGCGAGCTTCTCGATCTCGCGCACGTACGCGGGCGGCGCCACCAGCCAGCCGAGCCGCCAGCCCGTCATCTGGAAGTACTTCGAGAAGCTGTTGATGACGAAGACGTCCTCGCCGGCCTCCAGCGCCGTGCGCGCCTCGCGGCCGTAGGTGAGGCCCTGGTAGATCTCGTCCACCAGGAGCGCGGCGCCGCGCGCGCGGCGCAGGGCCGCGCGGCCCGCCACCTCCTCCGGCTCCACGAGCGTGCCCGTGGGGTTGGACGGGCTCGCGACCATCGCCACGCGCGTGGCGGGCGTCCAGGCCGCCTCGGCCGCCGCGGGCAGCAGCTGGTAGCGCGCCTGCGGGCCCACCGGCACCAGGCGCGGGACGCCGCCCAGCGCGTGCACGAAGTGCCGGTTGCAAGGGTAGCTGGGGTCGGCGAGGAGCACCTCGTCGCCGGGATCGAGCAGCACGCCGAAGGCGAGCAGGAGCGCCGCACTGGAGCCGGCGGTGACCACGATGCGCTCCGGCGCGACCGCGATCCCGTGCCGCTGCGCGTAGAAGCGCGAGATGGCCTCGCGAAGCGCCGGGATGCCCAGGGCCGACGTGTAGAACATCGGCACGGCGTCCAGCGCGCGCCTGGCCGCCTCGACGACGGGAGCGGGCGTGGCGAAGTCGGGCTCCCCGATCTCCAGGTGGATCACGTCCCGGCCCCGCGCCTCCAGCGAGCGCGCGAGCGACTGGATCTCCATCACCTCGAAGGCGGCGATGGACTGCATGCGCGAGGCGAGCCGCACGCGGGCCGGGCGATCGTCCATGGTCCGCATTCTACGCGCGCAGGTGCTCGTCCCAGAACTTCTGCAGCCGCTTGGCCGAGACCGGGAACGGGGTCTTCAGCTCCCGCGCGAAGAGCGAGATGCGAAGCTCCTCCACGAGCCAGCGGAACTCCTCCAGGCGCGGCGACTCGCGCCCGGCCTTGCGGTCGGCCTCCCCCCTCGCCTCCCAGCGCGCCCAGAGCTCGGCCACCACCGGCGCGTGGCGCTGGTCGCGCTCGGGATTGCCGCGATACTTCGTGAGCCGCAGCGCGATTCCCCGGAGGTAGCGCGGCACGTGCTCGAGCCGCTCCCAGGGCGTGGCGGAGAGGAAACCCGGGTAGACGAGGCGCTGCATCTGCGCGCGCGCCTCGTGCGTCACCTTGCCGAGCGAAGCCGACTGCGCGATCGCCGCCGCCAGCGCGTGCTGCGCCTCGGCGATGGCCTGCGCGTGGCGCATCGCCGCCTCGGTCACGGCGGGCAGGCGCGCGCGGGCGCGCTTCTTCTGCTCCTCGTAGCCCTTCGGCGTGCGCGGCGGCTCGTCCTCGCCCACGAAGGCGCGGTCCAGGACGCACGCGACGAGGTCGGCGCGCAGGCGGTCGGCCGGCACCACGGACTGCAGGCGCAGGGCGAGCGCGTTGAAGCCGGAGGGCCCGCGCTCGAGCTGCTTCACCTGCTCCTTCAGGTCCAGCGCGAGAAGGCGGATGACGCCACCGCGATGCGACGCAGCCGCCTTCTGCGGCGTGTCGAGCAGGCGGATGGCCACGCTCTCGCCCTCGTCGGCCAGCGCCGGGTAGCCCGTGAGCGACTGGTTGCCGCGACGGAAGGCGACCTCGGCCGGCAGGTCGCCGAAGTCCCAGGCCTTGATGCCCTCGCGCTCCAGGCCCGGTTTCGACTGCGCGAGGGTAAGGCTCGCGGCCTCGCCCAGCTGGCGGCGCAGCGCCGCGAGGTCGCGGCCGGCCGCGAGCTCGCGCTTGGCGTCGTCCACCACGCGCAGGTTCATGGCGAGGTGCGCCGGCAGCTCGTCCTTCGACCAGGCCGAGGAATCCAGGCGCTCGCCCACCAGGCGCGAGCAGTAGTCCAGCACCTCGTCGGCGATGCGCCGGCGTCCGGGCGTGGCGCGCTCCAGGAGCCTGGTCACGTGCTCGGGCACCGGCACCAGCGCCGAGCGCAGGCGCTTGGGCAGCGCCTTCATCCACCAGGCCACCTTCTCGCGCACCATGCCCGGCACCAGCCAGTCGATGGCGGCCTCGTCCACGCGATTGAGGAGCGCGAGCGGCACGTTCATCGTCACCCCGTCGAGCGGGTGCCCGGGCTCGAAGCGGTAGGCGAGCGCGAACGCCTGCTCGCCCATGCGCAGCTGCCGGGGAAAGAGCTCCTCGGTCACCGCCTCCGCGCCGTGGCGCATGAGGTCGGCCTTCGACAGGAAAAGGCACTTCGGGTCCGCCTTCGCCGCCTCGCCGTACCAGGCCTCCAGCGAGCGGGTGTCGCGCACCTCCGCAGGCAGGCGCGTGGCGTAGAAGGCGAAGATGGCGCGGTCGTCCACCAGCACGTCCTGGCGGCGCGCGCGGTGTTCCAGCTCCTCCACCTCGCGCACGAGCGCGCGGTTGTGCGCGAAGAAGGCGAGCTTCGTGTCCAGCTCGCCCGCCACCAGCGCGCCCTCGATGAAGATCTCGCGGGCGCGCACGGGATCGAGGCGCCCGAAGCTCACCTTGCGCCGCGAGACGATGGTGAGGCCGTACAGAGCCACCGACTCCCAGGCCACCACCTCGCCGCGCGCGCGGTCCCAGTGCGGCTCGGCGTGGGTGCGCGTGACCAGGTGCGCCGCGGCGCGCTCGATCCACTCCGGCTCGATGCGGGCGACGTTGCGCGCGAAGACGCGCGTGGTCTCCTGCAATTCGCCCGCCATCACCCAGCGCGGGCGGGCCTTCTTCAGCCCCGAGCCCGGCCACACGGCGAAGGCGATGCCGCGCGGCGCGGCGTAGTGGTCGCCCTCCTGGCTCTTCAGGCCCACGTTGGAGAGCAGCCCAGTGAGCAGCGCGCGGTGCACCTGCTCGTAGGTGGCATCGGTGGCGTTCTCGCGGATCTTCAGCTCCGCGGCCATCTCGCGCAGCTGTCCCGCGAGGTCGCGCCACTCGCGCATGCGCACGTAGGAGAGGAAGTGCTCGCGGCAGGTGGTCCAGAGCTTGCGGTTCGATTCCTTGTGCCGGAAGGCCTCGTCGAAGAACTTCCAGAGGTTGAGCAGCTGCACGAAGTCCGAGGACTCGTCGCGGAACTCCTCGTGGGCGCGGTCGGACTCCTGGCGCTTGTCCTGCGGGCGGTCGCGCGGGTCCTGGATGGACAGGGCCGCCGCGAGGATCACCATCTCGCACAGGCAATTGAATTCTCGCGAGGCCACCAGCATGCGGCCGATGCGCGGGTCCACCGGCAGGCGTGCGAGCTCCCGGCCCAGGGGCGTGAGCGCGCGCTTCTCGTCGATGGCCCCCAGCTCGAAGAGGCTTCGGTAGCCGTCCTCCACCTGCCGCGGCGTGGGAGGTTCGACGAAGGGGAAGGCCGCGATCTCGCCCAGCTCGAGCGCGGCCATGCGCAGGATCACGGACGCGAGCGAGGTGCGCAGGATCTCCGGCGTGGTGTACTCGGGCCGCGCGGTGAAGTCCTCCTCCGCGTAGAGGCGGATCGCCACGCCGGAGGCCACGCGGCCACAGCGGCCGGCGCGCTGGCGGGCCGCGGCCTGCGAGACGGGCTCGATGCGCAGCTGGTCGATCTTCTGCCGCGGGCTGAAGCGCTTGACGCGCGCCAGGCCCGTGTCGATCACGTAGTGGATGCCCGGCACGGTGAGCGAGGTCTCTGCGACGTTGGTCGCGAGCACGATGCGCCGCTGCCCGCCCGGCTCGAAGACGCGGTCCTGCTCCTCGGCCGACAGGCGCGAGA
>JAKOWJ010000083.1 GCA_029781595.1 Pseudomonadota bacterium
TGCGCGAGCTGCGCAACATCGTGATCCGCCTGAACACGAAGTTCGCCGGCTACACCGTGACCGAGGCCGATCTCGAGGCCGAACTCGCCCCCGCGGAGCCCGCGCCGCCGGCCGCCGGCGACAGGCTGTCGACGGCCCGCGCGGAACTGGCCTCCGGCCGGCCCTTCAGCCTCGAGGCGGCGCTGCGCGCGGTGGAGGCGACCTACCTCGACGCCGCCATCGAGGCGGCCCAGGGCAACATGTCCCAGGCGGCGCGGCTCCTCGGAATCTCGCGCAGCACGCTTTACAGCCGCCTCGAGGCGGCCGGGCGGGCCGGTGCTAAACTCGGGCTACCGGATGCTCCCGACGCGAACGCCGCGGCGGGCCCCGGCAACTGACCCGCCGCCCGCCCATCCCATGACGATGTACCTGGAGCACTTCGGCCTGCGCGAGGCGCCGTTCCGCATCACGCCGCACACCGAGTTCTTCTTCGCCGGCGCCAACCGCGGCGCGACGCTGGAGGCGCTCGTCTACGCGATCACCGCCGGCGAGGGCCTCGTGAAGGTCACCGGCGAGGTCGGCACCGGCAAGACGATGCTCTGCCGCGTCCTCTTGGAGCGCCTGCCGCAGACGGTCGAGACCATCTACCTCGCCGTTCCCAGCCTCACGCGCGACGAGATGCTCATCGCCATCGCGAGCGAGCTGGGCATCGAGACGCAGGGTGCCAGCACCACGCGGATGCTGCGCGCCCTGCAGGAGCGGCTCATCGCGCTGCACGCCGGGGGCCGGCAGGTGGTCGCCCTCATCGACGAGGCGCACGCGATGCCGCTGGAGACGCTCGAGGAGATCCGGCTCCTCTCCAACCTGGAGACGGGCAAGGAGAAGCTCCTGCAGATCGTGCTCTTCGGCCAGCCGGAGCTCGACGAGCACCTGAACCTGCCGCACATGCGCCAGCTCAAGGAGCGCATCACGCACGCCTTCAACCTCGCGCCGCGGCCCGCGGGCGACATCCGCGACTACATCGGCTTCCGCCTGCGCGCGGCCGGCTACCACGGCCCCGACCTGTTCGGCGAGGAGGCGCTGC
>JAKOWJ010000002.1 GCA_029781595.1 Pseudomonadota bacterium
CGCTCGAGGAGCTCAAGTCGCTCAATCAGCGCATGGGCGAGGGCGTGGACCGCATGCGCGAGGTGGCCATCGACGTCGAGCGCCACGTGAACAGCGCCGTCACGGCCATGCAGTTCCAGGACATGGCCTCGCAGATCGCCGAGCACTCCAAGAAGCGCATGGAGCTGCTCTCGCGCCTGACCAGCGAGCTCGAGCGCTACGCCAAGGAGTACCTCGCCAGCCCGCGCGTGGCGGGGGCGGCCCTGCGCGAGCGGCTGATCATGTTCCGCGAGTCCATCTCCCGGCCGCCGGTGCGCGCGCGCGAGGTGGGCGTCGGCAGCGTCGAGCTCTTCTAGTCCTTTCCAGGCATCCGGAGACCCAGCAGATGGCCAAGACGATTCTCGCGGTGGACGACTCCTCCTCGCTGCGGCAGATGGTGGCGTTCACGCTCAAGGGGCAGGGCTTCAACGTGATCGAGGCGGCGGACGGGGAGGAGGCGCTCACGAAGGCGCGCACCACGCCGGTGAACCTGGTGCTCACGGACCAGAACATGCCGAAGATGGACGGCATCACGCTGGTCAAGTCGCTGCGCGCGATTCCGGCGTACGCGCGCACGCCCATCCTGCTGCTCACCACCGAGGCCGGCGAGGACATGAAGTCCAGGGGCCGCGCGGCCGGCGCCACCGGCTGGCTCGTCAAGCCCTTCGATCCGGCCAAGCTGCTGGACGTGGTGCGCAAGGTGCTGCCCGCCTGACGGGGGCCCGGACAGGCACGCCATGACCACCCGCCCCCGGCCCAGCGCAGCCGGAAAGGCCGCCGCCCCGATCGACCTCTCGGGTTTCGCACGCGTCTTCTTCGACGAGGCCGCCGAGCACCTCGCGACGCTCGAGACCCTGCTCGTCGCCCTCGACGGGGCCCGGGCCTCGGACGAGGACCTCAACGCCATCTTCCGCGCCGCCCACTCGATCAAGGGCGGCGCCGCCACCTTCGGCCTGGCCGACATGGCCGCCGTCACGCACGAGGCCGAGTCGCTGCTCGACCGCGCGCGCCGGCGCGAGCTCGCGCTGACCCCGCCCATGATCGACGCGCTCCTGGCGGCCGCCGACGAGCTGGCCGCGCAGCTCGCCGCGCACCGCGGCGGCACCGAGTCCCCGCCGGACGGCGGCGCTTGCGCGCGCATCCGCGCCTTCCTCGCGGCGGGCGAGGCGCCCGCGCCCGACAAGCCCCTGCGGCCCGCGGCCGGCGAGCGCCGGCGCGTCGAGGTCTCCTACCCCTATCCGAAGCGCGCCGCCGACCGCAAGCGCGTGGCCGGGCTCCTCGCGGAGCTGGGCGAAGTCGCCGGCGAGGGCGCCGAGTGGCCCGACCGCCGCGGGCGCCGCACCGTGCTGGACACCACCGAGGCGGCCGCGCGCCTGCGCGAGACGCTGGAGTTCGCCGTCGATCCCGAGGCCCTGGAGGTGACGGACCTGGGCGCGGCGCCCGCCGCCTCGCCCGAGGCAGCGGACGAAGGCTTCGGCTTCTTCGAGCCCCCGGAGGCGCCCGCGCCGGCCGCGGACGAGGGCTTCGGCTTCTTCGAGACGCCCGAAGCGACCCCGGCCCCGGCAGCGGCCACCGCCGAGCCCGCGAAGGCCGCGCCGCGCCGCCCGGCCGCCCCCGCCGCCGAGGCGCAGTCCATCCGCGTGGACGTCGAGCGCGTCGACCTGCTCATCAACCAGCTCGGCGAGC
>JAKOWJ010000019.1 GCA_029781595.1 Pseudomonadota bacterium
CGGGGCCCGCGGGCGTCTCCGCCACCCAGTCCTCGCCGCAGCTCACGTAGTAGAAGACGGCGCCGCGGAGGCGGACGCTGCGCAGGACGTCGGAGAGCGGGTCGTGGCTCATGGCCGGGCGGTGCCTCGATCAAGCCGGGAGGACGGCGGAGCAAGCGCGGCGCGAGCCGCGGATGCCCGGGCAAATCTGCACGACGCGGGGTCAAGCGTCAATGCCGCGCGTTTCGCAGAATGCGTCCCACCTCGCGATGCCGCGGGGCAAGCCCCCAACCCACCGGAGACATCCATGAACGCCGTCCCGCAGATCCGCACTTCCGGCCCCGATTGGGCCGCCATCAAGCAACGCCAGCAAGCCACCTGGGCCAGCGGCGACTACGCCGTCATCGGCACCACGCTGCAGATCGTCGGCGAGTCGCTGGCCGAAGCCGCCGACGTGCGCGCCGGCGAGCGCGTGCTGGACATCGCCGCCGGCAACGGCAACACGACGCTCGCCGCGGCGCGGCGCTTCGCCGAGGTCACCTCCACCGACTACGTGCCGACGCTCCTGGACAAGGGCGCGCAGCGCGCGCGCGCCGAGGGCCTGGACGTGCACTTCCAGGTGGCCGACGCCGAGGCCCTGCCCTTCGACGACGGCAGCTTCGACGTCGCGCTCTCCACCTTCGGCGCCATGTTCACGCCGGACCACCAGGCCACCGCGCGCGAGATGCTGCGTGTGGTGCGCGACGGCGGCCGCGTGGGACTGGCCAACTGGACGCCGGACGGCTTCATCGGGCGGCTCTTCAAGGTGATCGGCGCGCACGTGCCGCCGCCCGCCGGCGTGAAGTCGCCGGCGCTCTGGGGCACCGAGCCGCACATCGTCGAGCTCTTCGGCCCGCAGGCCGCGCAGATCCGCTGCGAGCGCCGGCACTTCCACTTCCGCTACCGCTCGCCCGCGCACTGGCTGCAGGTGTTCCGCACCTTCTACGGCCCGACCCACAAGGCGTTCGCCGCCCTGGACGAGGCCGGCGCGAAGGCGCTCGAGCGCGAGATCGCGGCGCTCCTCGAGTCGATGAACACGGCGGGGGCGACCTCGCTCGTCGTGCCGTCGGAGTACCTCGAGGTCGTCGTCACCAAGCGCTCCGGCGCGAAGGGGCGATGACCGCCCTGCAAGCGAGCGGCCTGCTCGCGGCATGCCTCGTCCTCGCGCCGGCCGCCTGCACCTGCCCGGCCGAGCTGGCGCGCGCCGGTACAATCCCGGGCGAGGAGGAATGCCGTGGGCGCCTTCACCGCACGGAGCCGGATTGCGATCGCCGCCCTGTCATCGTCGATGGCGGTGGCGGCCTTCGCCTCGCCGGCGGAGATTCCGCCGCCTGAGCCCCGCCGCCTCGCGGAGGGTGCCTGGTGGCTCCCGGGCAGCCATCTCCCGGGCCGCCAGCCCGACGGCAACACCGTCGTGCTCGAGGGACCGGAGGGTCTCGTGGTGCTCGACACCGGG
>JAKOWJ010000039.1 GCA_029781595.1 Pseudomonadota bacterium
GGGCGCGGCGAGCCCCCCGTCTCGGCGGAGAGGCTCGGCGCGTTCGTCGCCGGCGAGCTCGCGCCGGCCGAGGGGGCGGCGGTCGCGGCGCAGCTGCGGCGCGCCCCGGCCCTGCGCGAGCAGGCGTGCCGCCTGCGCGCGGTGAAGGACCTGCTGCGCCACGCCCACCCCCTGCCGGCGCGCCCCCCGCAGGCGCCGGCGCGCCGCTGGGCGCGCCCCGGGGCCCTCGCGTGCGCCGCGCTCGCCCTCGTGGCCGCGGGCTGGACGGGCCGCGCGCTCTGGACGCCGCCGGCCGCGCTCGACGCCGCCTCCGCCTACGCGCTGCGCGGCGACTGGCGGGGCCTGCGCGGCGACTGGGGCGCGCTCGCCGGGGGCAAGGTGCTCGTGCACGTGAGCGCGGGCGGCCACGACGCCCTGGCCGCCTCCCTGGACGAGGTGGAGGACCTGCTGCGGGCCGCGCGCGCCGGCTCGCGCGACCTGCAGGTGGAGATCGTGGCCAACGGCCCGGGCCTGGACCTGCTGCGGGCCGGCCAGGGCTCGTTCGAGGCGCGCCTGGCGCGCCTGCGCGGCGAGTTCCCCGGCCTGTCGCTGGTCGCCTGCGGCCAGACGGTCGAGCGCCGCCGCGCCGCCGGCCACCCGCTCGAGCTCGTGCCGGGCGCCACCGTCGCGCCCTCGGCGCTGCACGAGGTCGTCGAGCGCCTGCGCGCCGGCTGGGTGTACGTGCGCGCCTGACCCCCGGCTCGCGACCGCGGGCCCGCGTTTGCTACCATCGCCCCGAAGCCGCTCGAAGGCCCGGGCCAGCATCCGGCGTGTAACCGAAACCCCGCGGGGACCGAACTACCGTCTGCCATGCACGCCACGCTCCCCCTGCTCGCCCAGACCGACTTCCCGCCGCTCCGCCGCGCGCGCCTCGACACCGTCCAGGTGAACCTGGGCTACGTGTGCAACCAGAGCTGCCTGCACTGCCACGTGAACGCGGGGCCGACGCGCACCGAGTCGATGTCCACGCAGGTCGCCGCGCTCGTGCTCGACTTCCTGCGCGCGAGCGGCGCGGCGGCCATCGACCTCACGGGCGGCGCCCCGGAGCTCAACCCGAATTTCCGGGCCCTGGTCGCGGGCGCCCGCGCGCTCGGCGCCCGGGCGATCGACCGCTGCAACCTCACCGTCCTCGAGGAGCCCGGCCAGGAGGACCTCGCCGCCTTCCTCGCGGCGCACGCCGTGGAGGTGGTCGCCTCGCTCCCGTGCTACACGGAGGAGCTGGTGGACCGCCAGCGCGGCAGGGGCGTCTACGAGAGGAGCATCCGCGGCATCCGCCGCCTGAACGCGCTGGGCTACGGCCGCGAGGGCTCGGGCCTCGTGCTCAACCTCGTCTACAACCCGCAGGGGCCGAGCCTGCCGCCGCCGCAGGCCGCGCTCGAGGCCGACTACAAGCGCATCCTGGGCGAGGCCTTCGGCATCGCCTTCAACGGCCTGTACACGCTGGCCAACATGCCGATCCAGCGCTTCGGCTCGACGCTCATCTCGAAGGGCCAGTTCAACGAGTACATGCGGCTGCTGCGCGCCGCCCACCGCGAGGAGAACCTCGGCACCGTGATGTGCCGCTCGCTCGTCTCGGTGGACTGGCAGGGCTACCTGTACGACTGCGACTTCAACCAGATGCTGGGGCTGCCGCTCGCGGTGACGGGCCGGGCGCGATCGCACCTGGCCGACGTGATGGGACGCGACCTCGAGGGCAACCCCATCGTCGTGCGCGACCACTGCTACGGGTGCACCGCGGGGCAGGGCTCGTCCTGCGGCGGCGCGCTCGCCTGAAGGATCCCCATTGGACGCGGACGAGCGGCCCGGCCGCGCCTGCCCCACCGCCTACCGCTATCCCCCTCGCGTCTTCGACCGCGCGCCGGACCTCGAAGCGCGCACGCTCTTCGCCGTGGGCGGGCTCTACGGCAACGTGGAGGCGCTCCAGGCCGTGCTCGCGAGGGCCGCGGAAGAGCCCGGCCCCGTGGCGATCGTCTTCAACGGCGACTTCCACTGGTTCGACGTGGCCGCGGACGACTTCGCGCGCGTGGGCGAGGCCGCGCTCGCGCACCGCGCGCTGCGCGGCAACGTGGAGACCGAGGTGGCGGGCGAGGATACGGGCGCGGGCTGCGGCTGCGCGTACCCGGCGGACGTGAGCGACGCGGAGGTCGCGCGCTCCAACGAGATCCTCGCGCGCCTGCGCGCGACGGCGCGCGCCTTCCCGGCGCACCGCGCGGCGCTCGCGGCGCTGCCCATGCACCTGGTGGCGCGCGTCGGGCGCGCGCGGGTGGGCCTGGTGCACGGCGACTGCGCCTCACTCGCGGGCTGGGGCTTCGCGCAGGCCGCGCTGGACGACCCCGGCCACCGGCGCTGGCTCGCGAGCGCGTTCGCCGACGCGCGCGTGGACCTCTTCGCGGGCAGCCACACGTGCCTGCCCGCGATCCGCGCCTTCGACTTCGGCGGCGGGCCGGTCGCCGTGGCCAACAACGGCGCGGCCGGCATGCCCAACTTCGCGGGCGAGCGCGGCGGGCTCGTCACGCGCGTGTCGGAGCGCCCGGCGCCGGACGCGCTCTACGGCACGCGCGTGGCCGGCGCCTTCGTGGAGGCGATCGCGGTGCGCTACGACGCCGCGGCCTGGGAGCGCCGCTTCCTCGCGCAGTGGCCGGAGGGTTCGGCCGCGCACGCCTCCTACTTCCGCCGCATCGCCGAAGGCCCGCGCTTCGCGCGCGAGCGGGCGCTGCCGCGGGCGGCCTGAGGGCGGCATGCGGGCCGGCCGGATCGTCCTGCTCGTCGCCCTCGCGGCCGCCGTGGCCGCGTACTTCGCGTTCGACCTCGGCCGCTACCTCTCGCTCGACTACTTCCGGGCGCAGCAGGCCGCGATCGAGGCCTACGTGCGCGAGCACCCCGCACAGGCGATGGCGGCCTACTTCGCGCTCTACGTGGCGGTGACGGGGCTTTCGCTCCCGGGCGCGGCCATCCTCACGCTGGCGGGCGGGGCGGTGTTCGGCCTCGTGCGCGGCACGATCGTCGTCTCGTTCGCCTCGACCCTCGGGGCCACGCTCGCCTTCCTCGTCTCCCGCTTCCTCCTGCGCGACTGGGTGCAGGCGAAGTTCGGCGACAAGCTGCGGCCCATCAACGAGGGCGTCGCGCGCGAGGGCGCGTTCTACCTCTTCGCGCTGCGCCTGGTGCCGGCCTTCCCGTTCTTCGTGGTGAACCTCGTGATGGGCCTCACGCCCATCCGCACGGCCACCTTCTACTGGGTGAGCCAACTGGGCATGCTCGCGGGCACGCTCGTCTACGTGTACGCCGGCACGCAGCTCGCCGGCATCACCTCGCTCAAGGGCATCCTCTCGCCGGGGCTGCTGGGCGCCTTCGCGCTCCTGGGCGTCTTCCCCTTCCTCGCCAAGCGGGCCCTCGGCGCCCTCAAGGCGCGCAAGGTGTACGCGCGCTGGCCGCGGCCGGCCGCGTACGACCGCAACGTGGTGGTGATCGGCGCGGGCTCCGCGGGCCTGGTCACCGCCTACATCGCCGCGGCGGTGAAGGCGAAGGTGACGCTGGTGGAGCGCCACCGCATGGGCGGCGACTGCCTCAACACGGGCTGCGTGCCCTCCAAGGCGCTCATCCGCTCGGCGAAGTTCCTCTCGCACGTGCGCCGCTCCAGGGAGTTCGGCATCGCCTCGGCGAGCGCGGACTTCGACTTCGCCGAGGTGATGGAGCGGGTGCAGTCCGTCGTGCGCCAGGTCGAGCCCCACGACTCGGTGGAGCGCTACACGGGCCTGGGCGTGGACGTGGTCGAGGGCACCGCGCGCATCCTGGACCC
This sequence comes from Pseudomonadota bacterium, assembly GCA_029781595.1. Lineage (GTDB taxonomy): Bacteria > Pseudomonadota > Gammaproteobacteria > Burkholderiales > Usitatibacteraceae > FEB-7. Next base: position 3,836 of record JAKOWJ010000039.1, read on the forward strand.
CTGGCGCGTCGAGATCGCGAAGGCCGACGGCACGAAGGCGGTCCTGGCCACCCGCAACATCGTGATCGCCGCGGGCGCGCGCCCCTTCGTGCCGCCCATCCCCGGGCTCGCCGAGGCGGGCCCGCTCACCTCCGACACGGTGTGGGGCCTGCGAAAGCTCCCGCCGCGGCTGGTGGTGCTGGGCGGCGGGCCCATCGGCTCGGAGCTCACGCAGGCCTTCGCCCGCCTGGGCTCGCGCGTGACGCAGGTGGAGATGCTGCCGCGCCTGCTGGTGCGCGAGGACCCGGAGGTCTCCGAGCTCGTGCGCCGGCGCTTCGAGGCCGAGGGCGTGCAGGTGCTGCTGGAGCACCGCGCCGTGCGGGTGCTCGTCGAGGGCGGCGAGAAGGTCCTGGTCACGGAAAGGGGCGGCGTCGAGCGGCGCGTGCCGTTCGACGAGATCCTCGTGGCGGTGGGGCGCGTGGCCAACACCGAGGGCTACGGCCTCGAGGAGCTGGGCATCGCCGTGACGAAGTCGCGCACCGTGGAGGTGAACGAGTTCCTGGAGACCGCCTACCCCAACATCCTCGCCTGCGGCGACGTCGCCGGGCCCTACCAGTTCACGCACACCGCCGCGCACATGGCCTGGTACGCGAGCGTGAACGCGCTCTTCGGCCGGTTCCGGAAGTTCAAGGTGGACTGGTCGGTGGTGCCCTGGGCGACCTTCACGGAGCCGGAGGTCGCGCGCGTGGGCCTGAACGAGCAGGAGGCGAGGGAAAGGGGCATCGCCCACCAGGTGGTCACCTACGGCATCGACGACCTGGACCGCGCCATCGCCGACGGCGAGGCGCACGGCTTCGTGAAGGTGATCGTGCGCCCGGGCTCGGACCGCATCCTGGGCGCGACGATCGTGGGCGAGCACGCGGGGGACCTGCTCGCGGAGTTCGTGATGGCCATGCGCCACGGCATCGGCCTGGACAAGGTCCTGGGCACGATCCACGTCTACCCCACGCTCGCCGAGGCGAACAAGTACGCCGCCGGCGCCTGGAAGCGCTCGACCGTCACGCGCGGGCAGGTGGACTTCCTCGCGGCCTTCCACGAGTGGACGCGCGGGGCCGGGGGCCTGGCCGGCGTCCTCGCGCGCGCCGGCGCCCTGCTCTCCGACAAGCGGCCGGCCCACGACCCGAAGGAGCACTGAGGCCATGATGCGAACCGTCCTCCTCGCCGCGGGGCTCGCCCTCGCCACGGCCGCGCAGGCCTTCGACCACACGCACGCGGCCTGGGACGCGCTCCTGCACCGGCACGTGAAGGTGCTCGCGGGCGGCAAGGCCTCGCAGGTGCGCTACGCGGATCTCGCGAAGGACCGTGCCGCGCTCGAGGCCTACCTCGCCACGACGGCGAAGGTGACGCGCGCCGAGTTCAACGGCTGGACGAAGGCCGAGCGCATGGCCTTCCTCGTGAACGTGTACAACGCCCGCACCGTGGAGCTCGTCCTCACGAAGTACCCCGGCCTCAAGTCCATCAAGGACCTGGGCAGCTTCTTCCAGAGCCCGTGGAAGAAGAAGTTCTTCCCGCTCCTGGGCCAGGAGACGGCCCTGGACGACGTCGAGCACGGGATGCTGAGGAAGCCCGGCGCCTACGACGAGCCGCGCGTGCACTTCGCCGTCAACTGCGCCTCGGTGGGCTGCCCCATGCTCCGCGAGGAGGCCTACGTGGCCCCGCGCCTGGACGCGCAGCTCGAGGACCAGGCCAGGCGCTTCCTGGGCGACCGCAGCCGCAACCGCTACGACGCGGCCTCCGGAAACCTCGAGGTCTCCTCGATCTTCAAGTGGTTCAAGGAGGACTGGACCTCAGGCTACCGGGGCATCGGCGGCGCCGGGCCCGTCACCTCCCGCGAGCAGTTCTTCGCGCGCTACGCGGAGCTGCTCGCGGACGACCCCGCCGGTCGCCGGCGCGTGGCCGAGGGCAAGGCCCCGATCGAGACCCTGGACTACGACTGGTCGCTCAACGACGCGCGTTGACGCGATAATCGGGGGGTGAGCCGCCTTTCGATCATCGTCCCGGCGCTCGACGAGGCCGAGGGCATCGCCGCGTGCCTGGCGCCGCTCGCGCCGCTTCGCGCGCGCGGCGCCGAGGTCCTGGTGGTCGACGGCGGCAGCCGCGACGCCACCGCCGCCCTCGCCGCGCCCCTGTCCGACCGCGTGCTCTCCGCGCCCCGCGGCCGCGCCGCGCAGATGAACGCGGGGGCGCAGGCCGCCCGCGCGGACACGCTCCTCTTCCTGCACGCCGACACCCGCCTGCCGCCGGATGCGGACCGGCTGGTGCTCGAGGGCCTCGAGGGCTCGGGACGGGCGTGGGGCCGCTTCGACGTGCGCATCGCCGGCCGCGGCGCGCTGCTGCCGGTGGTGGCCGCGCTCATGAACGCGCGCTCGCGCCTCACCGGCATCGCCACCGGCGACCAGGCGATGTTCGCGCGGCGCGAGGCCTTCGCGCGCGCGGGAGGCTTCCCGCCCATCGCGCTCATGGAGGACGTCGCGCTGTCGGCGGCGCTGCGCCGCCAGGGCCAGCCGCTGTGCCTGCGCGCGAAGGTGGAGACCTCGGGCCGGCGGTGGGAGCGCGACGGCGCGGTTCGCACCATCCTGCTCATGTGGCGGCTGCGGCTCGCCTACTTCCTCGGCGCGGACCCGGCGCGCCTCGCGGAGCGCTACGCCCATGGCCGCGCCGCCCGCTAGCCCGGCGCAGGTCGCCGTCTTCGCCAAGGCGCCGGTGCCCGGCGAGGTGAAGACGCGGCTCGCGGGCCTCCTGGGCGAGCGCGCGGCGGCCGAGCTGCACGCCACGCTCGTCGAGCGCGCGCTGCAGACGGCGCGGAACTCGGGCCTCGGCGCCGTGTCCCTGTGGGGCATGCCGGACGCGGGCCACCCATTCTTCGCCGCTTGCGCCTCGCGGTACGGCGTGAGCCTGCACGCCCAGAGCGGGGGCCACCTCGGCGAGCGCATGGCCGGCGCGTTCGGCCACCTGCTCGCGCGCGGCCCGGCGCTCCTGGTCGGCGCCGACTGCCCCGCGCTCTCTCCCGCGGACCTGCGCGAGGCCTCCGCCGCGCTCGCGACCCACGACGCGGTCTTCCAGCCGGCCGAGGACGGCGGCTACGTGCTCGTGGGCCTGGCCCGCGCGCTGCCCGGCATCTTCGAGGGCGTGCGCTGGGGCGGGCAGGACGTGATGCAGGCCACGCGCGAGCGGCTTCGGGAGGCCGGCGCCACCTGGCGCGAGCTTGCCCCGCGCTGGGACGTGGACCGCCCGGAAGACTACCGGCGCCTGCTCGCCTCGGGCCTGCTCGCCGAGGCCCGGCCGTGAGCGCGCGCGCGCCGGCGCTCGCGCTCGCCGCGGCTCTCGCGCTGTGGCCCGCCGCGGGCGGCGCCTCCGCGCCGGCCGGCCCGGCCATCGCGCCGTTCTCGCAGGCGAAACCCGGCGGGCCCCTGCCGGCCGGGTGGCGCACGCTCGACCTGCCGGGCATCCCGGCGCCCGAGATCTCGCTCGTGGACGACGCAGGCACCACGGTGCTGCGCTCGGTGGCGCGGGCGGCCGCCGGCACGGTCGCCTTCGCGCTGTCGGCCTCCCCCGCGGACACGCCGCGCCTGGCCTGGCGGTGGAAGGTGGACCGTGTGGTCGCGGGCGCGGACCTCGCCGCCAGGCGCGGCGACGACTTCGCGGCGCGCGTGTACGTCTTCTTCGACGTGCCGGTCGAGTCGCTGCCGCTGGGCGCGCGGCTGAAGTCGCTGCTCGCGCGCGCGGTGTGGGGCGAGAAGCTGCCCACGGCCGCGCTGTGCTACGTGTGGGACAACCGCCACCCGCCCGGCACGCGCGCGTGGAACCCTTACACCGACCGCGTGCGCACCGTCGTGCTGCGCAGCGGCTCGCCCGGCGCCTGGGCGGCCGAGTCGCGGGACCTCGCGGCCGACTTCCGGGAGGCGTTCGGCGCCCAGTGGCCCGGGCCCGTGCCGCGCGTGACGGGGCTCGCGGTCGGCAACGACACCGACCAGACGGGCGAGTCGGTCACGGCCTGGTTCGGCGACTTCACGCTGGAGGCGGCGCGGTGAGGCGACTGGTCCTGGTCGGCGGCGGGCACGCGCACGTGCACGTGCTCAAGGCGCTGGGAGACTCTCCCGACCCCACGGTGAGCGTGACGCTCGTCTCGCCCGTGGACCGCCAGCTCTACTCGGGGATGCTGCCCGGCTACGTCGCCGGGCACTACGGCCTGGACGAGTGCGGCATCGACCTCGCGCCGCTCGCGAGCCGCGCCGGCGCCACCGTCGTGCGCGCCGCCGCCTCGCTCGTGAGCCCCACGGTGCGCGAGGTGATCGCGGCCAACGGCGAGGTGGTGTCCTACGACGTGCTCTCGATCGACGCCGGCTCGCGTCCCCTGGTGGGCGAGGCGAAGGGCGTGGGCCGGCACGCGGTGCCGGTGCGCCCGCTGGAGCGCTTCGTCGAGGGCTGGGAGCGCGAGCTGGCCCGCGCCCGTGCCGGCGCGCTCCAGTCGGTGAGCGTGGTGGGCGGCGGCGGCGCCGGGGTCGAGCTCGCCTTCGCGATGGAATGCCGCTTCCGCCGGGAGCTGGGCGAGGCCGCGCCCCACGTGCGCATCCTCACCGACGCGCCGACGATCCTGCCGGAGTGCGCGGCGGCGGTGCGCGGCCGGCTGCTGCGCCTGGCGAGGCGACGCAACATCGGCGTGCACCCCGGGTGCCGCGTGGCCGAGGCCGGGCCCGGGTTCGTGCGGCTGCGCGAGGGCATCGAGTTCTCCTCCGACGCGACGTTCTGGGTGACCGGGTCCGCGGCGCCGGAGTTCATCCGCGACTCGGGCCTCATGGTCGACCGCGGCGGCTTCCTCGCCGTCAACGACTTCATGCAGGCCGAGGGGCACCCGGAGATCTTCGGCGCCGGCGACTGCGCGACGAACCTGCTCAACCCGCGCCCCAAGGCGGGGGTGTTCGCCGTGCGCGCGGGGCCGGCGCTGGCGGCCAACCTGGCGGCCGCGCTCAAGGGCGGCCCGCTCGAGCGGCACGTGAGCTCGCGGCGATTCCTCGCGCTGTTCTCCTGCGGCGAGCGCTACGCCGTGGGCTCGTGGGGGGCGCTCTCGTTCGAGGGGCGCTGGGCCTGGCGCTGGAAGGACCGCATCGACCGGCGCTTCGTCGCGCGCTACTCGGCGGCGGCGCTGGCCGCGCGCTAGGCCGCGAGCGCCTCGCCGGCGCCGGGCTTGCCGGCGCGGATGCGCACCACCTTCACCATGCGGTCGTGCACCTGCAGGATCTCCACCGGGTGCCCGGCCACCACCAGCGCCGTGCCGGGCTCCGGGATCTCCTCGAGCGCCTCGAGCACCAGGCCGTTGATCGTCTTGGGCCCCTCGAGCGGGAAGTGGAATCCGGCCTTGCGGTTGAGCACGCGCAGCGGGCAGGTGCCCTCGGCGATGTAGGAGCCGTCGGCCTCGCGGCGCAGCACGCTTCCCGAGAGCGGCTTCTGGCTGGTGAACTCGCCGACGATCTCCTCGAGGATGTCCTGCAGCGTCACCAGCCCGAGGATCTCGCCGTACTCGTCCACCACCAGGCCCACGTGCCGCATCTGGTCCTGGAAGTTGCTGAGCTGCTGCAGCAGCGGCGTGCCCTCGGGCACGAAGTAGGGCGCGCGCAGGATCCCGCGGATGCCGTCCTTGTCGAGCGGCTCGCGGCGCGAGGCGTTGAGGAACTTGCGCACGTGCAGGATGCCGGCCACCCGGTCCAGGCTTCCCTCGTGCACCACCAGGCGCGTGTGGTGGGCGGTGGCGATGGCCGTGTGGATGTCCTCGATGTCGTCCTCGAGGTCGATGGACTCGATCTGCCCGCGCGGGGTCATGGTGTCGTCCACCGTCATGTCCTCGAGCTCGAAGAGGTTGAGCAGGATCGCCTGGTGCTTGGCCGGAATGAACTTGCCGCCCTCGAGCACCAGGGTGCGCAGCTCCGCGAGCGAGAGCTGCCCCTCGGACTCCGCGCGCGGGCGCACGAAGAGGATCGCGAGCAGGGCCTTCACGAAGAGGTTCACGAACCACACCACCGGGTAGGCCACGCGCAGCAGGGGCGTGAGCACGTAGGCGGAGGGCATCGCGATGGCCTCCGGGAAGGTGGCGCCGATGACCTTGGGGGTGATCTCGCTGAACACCAGGATGAAGAAGGTGATGCCGCCGGTGGCGATGGCGAGCGTCATCTCGCCCTCGCCGAACAGGCGCGTGCAGATGAGCGTGGCCACCACGGTGGAGGCCGAGTTCACCAGGTTGTTGCCCAGGAGGATCACGCCGAGCAGCCGGTCGGTGTGGTCCAGCAGGTCCTGGGCCAGGCGCGCCGAGCGCCGGCCCTCGCGCACGAGGTGCCGCAGCCGGTAGCGGTTGAGCGCCATCATGCTCGTCTCGGCGATCGAGAAGAACCCGGCGGTGAGCAGCAGCGCGGCCTGCACCCCGACGAGCCAGCCGAGCGAGACGGAGTCGATCAAGTCGGTTCCCCCCGGAAGCGGCGGCGCGGCGCCGTCAGCTTCGGTGCAGGATGATCTCGAGGACGAACTTGGCGCCGATGTACGAGAGCAGCAGCGCCATGAAGCCGCCGAGCGTCCAGTACACCGCGCGCTTGCCGCGCCAGCCGTAGAAGTAGCGGCCGGCCAGCAGCCCCCCGAAGATCACCCACGAGAGGATCCCGAAGACGGTCTTGTGCGTGACCTGGAAGGGCCGCCGGAAGAGCTGCTCGGAGAAGAAGACGCCCGAGACCACCGTGAGGGTGAGCAGCACGAAGGCGGCGAACAGGATGCGGAAGAGCAGGGCCTCCATCTCCAGCAGCGGCGGCAGCGCGCGCAGGAAGGGCGGCAGCACGCCGCGGTGCAGCCACTTCTGCTCGGCGAGCATGACCACCGCGTGCATCGTGGCCACGATGAACAGGCTGTAGGCCAGCATGGCGATGGCGAAGTGCAGCTTGAACAGCGGGTCGCCCCCGTAGTGCACGATGTAGTGCGCCGGCAGGAAGGCCTGCAGCAGCACGGCGCCGAGCGCGATGGGCGCCCACAGGCCCTGGATGCTCGCGAGGCCCGGCACCGCCAGGCTCGCGAGCCAGTAGATGGCGACGGTGAGCCAGACGATGAGCGAGATGGAATTGGACACGCCCAGGTCCAGCCCCTCGCCGGTGACCACGCCGTTGTAGGCGAGCATGCCGTGCAGGACGAGGGCCACGGGCAGCAGGACGGCCTCGGCGCGGAAGGCGCCGCCCGGGGCGTTGCCCACCGGGACCGGGTTGCGCGCGGACCGCCAGGCGAGCGCCGCGAGGGCGAGCCAGCAGGCGGCGGTGCTAAAATAGAGGGCCGAATCGCGCATTTGCGGAAGCGATTCAGTCTACACCAATTCCCCCCGGGCCCCCCGATGCTGGACGCACTCACGCAGCGACTGTCCTCCGTCATCAAGACGATGCGCGGCCACGCGCGCCTCACGGAGGAGAACGTGGGCGAGGCCCTGCGCGAGGTGCGCATGGCCCTGCTGGAGGCCGACGTGGGCCTGCCGGTGGTCAAGGAATTCGTCGCCCGCGTGAAGGAGAAGGCGCTGGGCCAGGCGGTGGCCTCGAGCCTCACGCCGGGCCAGGCCCTGGTGGGCGTGGTGCACGACGAGCTGGTGGCGCTCATGGGCGGCACGCGCGCGGCCCTGGACCTCGCCACCACCCCGCCCGCGGTGGTGCTCCTGGCGGGCCTGCAGGGCGCGGGCAAGACCACCAGCGCGGGCAAGCTCGCGCGCCTGCTCAAGGCGGACCGCAAGAAGGTCCTGCTCGTCTCCGCCGACGTGTACCGTCCCGCGGCCATCGAGCAGCTGCGCACGCTGGGCGGGCAGCTCGGCATCGACGTCTTCCCCTCGGACGCCTCGCAGAAGCCCGTGGAGATCGCCGCCAACGCGCTCGACTGGGCACGCAGGCACTACCACGACGTGCTCATCGTCGACACCGCGGGACGCCTGGCCATCGACGAGGCGATGATGGCCGAGGTGAAGGCCATACACGCCGCCGTCAGGCCCGTGGAGACGCTCTTCGTCGTCGACGCGATGCAGGGCCAGGACGCGGTGAACGTCGCGCGCGCCTTCGGCGAGGCGCTGCCGCTCACGGGCGTGGTGCTCACCAAGCTCGACGGCGACTCGCGCGGGGGCGCCGCGCTCTCGGTGCGCTCGGTCACGGGCGCGCCCATCAAGTTCGCGGGCGTCTCGGAGAAGATGGACGGCCTGGAGCCCTTCCACCCCGAGCGCATGGCCTCGCGCATCCTCGGCATGGGCGACATCGTCTCGCTGGTGGAGGAGGCGAGGAAGAACGTCGACGAGGCCGAGGCGAAGAAGCTCGCCGAGAAGTTCAGGAAGGGCAAGGACTTCGACCTCGAGGACTTCCGCTCGCAGATCCAGCAGATGCGCAAGATGGGCGGCGTGGGCGCGCTCATGGACAAGCTGCCGGCGCAGCTCACGCAGATGGCCGGCCAGTCCACGGACCTCCAGGAGAAGTCGATCCGCCGCACCGAGGGCATCATCAACTCGATGACGCCGCAGGAGCGCCGCAAGCCCGATCTCATCAAGGCCTCGCGCAAGCGCCGCATCGCCTCGGGCGCGGGCGTGCAGGTGCAGGAGGTGAACCGGCTGCTCGCCCAGTTCGAGCAGATGCGCAAGATGATGAAGATGATGCGCTCCGGGGGCCTCGCCAAGATGATGCGCGGCATGAAGGGAATGCTCCCGGGCATGCGCTAGGCGCCCGCCCCGCCGCCGCCGCCGTCCGTCCGCCGCCGCCGACCGTCCGTCGGCTCGCCACTGGCCCTTGACGCGCCTCAAGGCGCCCGCCGTCGCCGGCCGGCGACGATGCGCCTCCTTGCCGCGGCGCTGCCGCGGAAACCACTCCGGAAGGGGCGCGCAGATGGCTCGATTCGCAGCAGGTCTCGCCGCGCTGGCCGCGGCGCTGGGCTTCACGGCGGCCGCGACCGCCGCCACCGCCGACCGCGTGGTGGTCGGCCAGTCGGCGCCCCTCACGGGCTCCAATGCCGAGATCGGCAAGGACATCCGCGACGGCGCCGCGGCCTGGTTCCGGCACGTGAACGCGGCGGGCGGCGTGAACGGCCACCGCATCGAGCTCGTCTCGCTGGACGACCACAACGACCGCAAGACGGCCGGCGCCAACGCCGTGAGGCTGGTCAACGAGTCGGGCGCCGTCGCGCTCTTCGGCTTCGCCTCCGCCACGCTCTCGCTGGACGCGATGCCCATCGTGAAGGAGAAGAAGGTGCCCTTCTTCGCCCCCTTCACCGGCGCGGACGCCATCCACAAGCAGGGCAACCTGGTGTTCGTGATGCGCGCCTCGTACGTGGACGAGCTGCGCAAGATCCTCGAGCACTGGCAGGCGCTGGGCTTCTCGCGCGTGACGGTGGTGCACTACGACGACCAGATCGGCAACCAGAACTACGCGACCGTCGAGCGCCTCATGGCCGGCGCCGGCAAGAAGGTCGCGGGCGTGAAGCTCAAGCGCAACGCGCCGGTCGACAAGGCGCAGATCCGGGCCATCGTCGCGAGCGACCCCGAGGTGATCGTGGCCACCACCCTGTACGGCGCCACCACGCAGGTGCTGCAGGGCCTGAAGGCGGCCGGCAAGCCCTTCACCGTCTCCTCGCTCTCTTTCGTCGGCCCCAGCCAGCTCGCGCGGGCGGCCGGTCCGGACGCCGCGGGCGTCTCCGTCGCGGGCGTCGTGCCCCCGCCCAACAAGACCTCGGTGCCCGTGGTGAAGGAGTGCGGCGAGGCGCTGCGCCAGGCGGGGCTGGGCGAGCTCAACTACACCAACCTGGAGGCCTGCATCGCGGCCAAGGTGCTCACCGAGGCGATGCGGCGCGCCGGGCGCGAGATCACGCGCGAGAGCCTGTATCGCGCGCTCAACGGGCTGGGCACGCTGGACGTGGGCGGCTACTCGGTGACCTTCGGGCCGGACGTGCGCCACGGCAACCACACCGTGGAGCTGGCGGTCATCGGCCGCGGCGGCAAGTTCCGCTTCTAGGGATTCTTGTCCCCGACGGGGGCGCCTTGCGCGGGGGCTGCCAAGCCCTTATAATGCAAGGCTTTTCCGCTTCCGTCCGCCAGGGCGGGGCGATCCGATTCAACGTTACCCGTTCCCAACGGGATTGGAGCCAGCATGGTCGTCATCAGAATGGCGCGCGGCGGCGCGAAGAACCGCCCCTTCTACAACGTGGTCGTGGCCGACTCGCGCATGCGTCGCGACGGGCGCTTCATCGAGCGCGTGGGGTTCTACAACCCCAAGGCCGCCCAGAACGAGCCCGCCTTCCGCCTCGACCTGGACCGGGTCGCCCACTGGATCTCCCAGGGCGCCCAGCCGTCGGACGCGGTCCGCAAGCTCATCAAGCGTGGCAAGGCCGAGCGCACCGCCCAGCCCGCCGCCGCGGCCCAGTAGTCCCGCCGGTTCCCCGTTCGCGGGGGACGAGTCGCAGCTGGTGGTGATGGGGAGCCTCATGGGCCCCTTCGGCGTGAAGGGCTGGATCAAGGTGAAGACCTTCACCGAGCGCGCCGACGGCCTCGCGGCCTATCCCGAGTGGTTGCTGCGCACCCGGCAGGGGTGGCGATCGGTGGCGGTGGAGTCCTTCCAGGTGAAGCCGGCGGCCACCACGGCCAAGATTTCCGGCGTGGACGACCGCGACGCGGCCGAGGCCCTGCGGGGCATGGACGTGGCGGTGCCCCGGGAGAGCCTGCCGGCGCCGGGCGAGGGCGAGCTCTACTGGGTGGATCTCGTGGGCCTGGCGGTGGTGAACCAGCAGGGCGAGCCGCTGGGCCGGGTGAGCGAGCTGCTGCGGGCCGGGGGCGCGGACGTGCTGGTGGTGCAGGGCGAGCGCGAGCGGCTCATCCCGTTCGTGCCCGACTACGTGAAGTCGGTCGACCGCGGCGCCGGGCGCATCGCGGTGGACTGGGAAGCCGGATACGACGCCTGATGCTGCGCCTCGACGTCGTCACGATCTTCCCGGAGATGTTCGAGGCGCTCACGCGGCACGGCATCACGCGGCGCGCGCTCGAGGAAGGCGGTTTCGACCTGCGCGCGTGGAACCCGCGCGACTTCGTGACCGACCCGCACCGCACGGTCGACGACCGGCCGTACGGGGGCGGGCCCGGCATGGTGATGCTGCCCGGGCCGCTGGAGAGCTGCATCGATGCCGCGGTGGCGAGGCAACGCGCCGCCGGGGTGGAAAGGCCGCCGGTGATCCTGCTCTCGCCCCAGGGCGAGCGATTCACCGATGCGGTGGCAAGGCAGTTGGCGCAATCGCCGGGCTTCGTGCTCCTGGCCGGTCGCTACGAGGGGGTGGACGAGCGCCTCATCGAGCGCCGGGTCGACCGGGAGCTGTCAATCGGCGACTACGTGACCTCCGGCGGCGAGCTGCCGGCGATGGTGGTGATGGACGCCGTCGTGCGGCTGCTGCCGGGCAGCCTCAACGACGCCGGGAGCGCCTCGCAGGACTCGTTCTCGGAAGGACTGCTGGACTGGCCGCACTACACGCGGCCGGAGGAGTGGGAAGGGCGGCGGGTGCCGGAGGTGCTGCTCTCGGGCAACCACGCGGCGATCGCGCGGTGGCGGCGCAAGCAGGCGCTGCTGCGCACCTGGTCGCGGCGGCCGGACCTCCTGGCGGGGCGCGAGCTCTCGCGGGAGGACGCGGCGCTCCTCGAGGAGGCGCGGCGCGAGCAGCTCTCCCGGCAGGAGCAGGAGCAGCAGCAACAGCAGTAGCATCGAAGCGGGACACAACCACAAACCCCGAGCACCAGCCCCAGGGCTGCTCTGCCGGAATGGCCGGAAGGCCGGACGACGAAAGGAAGCGAAACGATGGACCTCATCCGCAAGCTCGAACAGGAAGAAATCGCCCGCCTCGGGCGCAAGATCCCCGACTTCGGCCCCGGCGACACCGTGATCGTCAAGGTGCAGGTGGTCGAGGGCGACAAGAAGCGCGAACAGGCCTACGAGGGCGTGGTGATCGCCAAGCGCAACCGGGGGCTGAACTCCTCGTTCATCGTGCGCAAGATCTCCAGCGGCGAGGGCGTGGAGCGCACGTTCCAGACCTACTCGCCGGCCGTGGCCTCCATCGAGGTCAAGCGCCGCGGCGACGTGCGCCGCGCCAAGCTCTACTACCTGCGCGAGCGCTCCGGCAAGTCCGCGCGCATCCGCGAGAAGCTGCGCAGCTCGGCCGACCGCGAGGTGATGGCGCCGGAGGCCGCCGAGCCGCAGGCCTGAGGGCCGCGCCGGCCGCAGGACGCGAGAAGGGCCGCCCCGTGCGGCCCTTTCGCTTTCCGGGGCCGGTCAGGGGCGCACCGCGGCGAAGGTGTCGCAGGCCTTCACGCTGCCGGTGTCGAAGCCGGTGCGGAACCAGCGCACGCGTTGCGCGGAGCTGCCGTGCGTGAAGGCGTCGGGCACGACGGCGCCGCCCGCCTGGCGCTGCAGGCGGTCGTCGCCGATCGCGGCGGCGGCCGCCAGGCCCTCCTCGAGGTCGCCGGGCTCCAGCAGGTCGCGCATACGCTGCGCGTGGTGCGCCCACACGCCCGCGTAGCAGTCGGCCTGCAGCTCCAGGCGCACCGAGTGGCGGTTGAACTCCACGGCGCTCACGCGCCCGCGCAGCGCGTCCACCTTCTGCGAGGTGCCCAGCAGCTTCTGCACGTGGTGCCCGACCTCGTGCGCGATCACGTAGGCCTGGGCGAAGTCGCCCGGCGCGCGGAAGCGCTCGCGAAGCTCCCGGTAGAAGTCGAGGTCGATGTAGACCTTCTCGTCGCCCGGGCAGTAGAACGGCCCCGTGGCCGCGCGGCCCGTGCCGCAGGCCGAGGGCGTGGCGCCCGTGAACAGCACCAGGCGCGGGTGGCGGTAGGCCGCGCCGCCCGCCTGGAAGATCGCGCCCCAGGTGTCCTCCGTGCTCGCGAGGACCTTCGAGACGAAGACGGCGCCCGCGTCGCGAGGCGCGCCGGCCGCCGGGGCCTCGCGCGGCGGGGGCGGGGCGGCCTCCTGGGCCGCGTCCAGCACCGCCTGCGGGTCGAACCCGAAGTACCACGCCACCAGCGCGATCACCACCGCGCCGATCCCGATGCCGCCGCCCGCCCCGACGCCGCCGCGCCGGTCCTCGACCTCGTCGCTCTCCCGCTCGCCGTCCAGCTTCATCGAGTGGCTCCTTGCCCGACCGTCACGCCAATCCTAGCGCGAGGCGGCGCGCTCAGCGCAGCCAGGCGAGCCAGAGCGGCACGGTGGCCATCGAGGCGAACGTGCCGACGGTGATCTGCGTGGCCACCGACGGTCCGTCGCCGCCCATGCGCACCGCGAGGATGTAGGCGGTCGAGGCGGTGGGCAGGGCCGCCCACATGAGCAGGATTCCCCCCTCCATCGGCGGCAGGCCGGCCAGGCGCACCAGGGCCCACGCCGCCAGGGGCAGCGCCGCGAGCTTCACCCCGAGCCACCACGCGTGGGCGGCCAGGCTCGCGCCGCCGCGCTCCAGGCGCAGCGCGGCGCCCACCGCGAGCAGGCCCGCCGGCAGCGCGGTCTGGCCCAGCAGGCGCAGCATCTGGTCGAGGAAGCCGGGCATGGGCAGGCCCGAGAGGTTCCACGCGAAGCCGGCGAGCGTGGAGGTGAGCAGGGGGTTCTTCGCGAGCTCGCGCGCGAGGCTCGACTGCGAGTGCGCCGCGAGCATCGACACCGCGCCCAGGTTCGCGAGGGGCATCAGCGCGCCGAAGAGCAGCGCCCCCACCGCCACGCCCTGCGCGCCGAAGAGGCTGCCGGCGATGGCGAGGCCGATGTAGGTGTTGAAGCGGAAGGCGCACTGGAAGCACGAGGCCGCCACCCTGGCGTCGAGCCGGAAGAGCGGCCGGGCCAGCGCGCCCAGGGCCATGCCCAGCAGCATGAGCCCCCAGGCACAGGCGATCAGCTCGCCCATGCTGCGCAGGTCCAGGGTGGAGACGGCGAGCGAGCGCACCATCAGCGCCGGGAAGAGCACGAAGTAGACGAGCTTCTCCAGGCCCTCCCAGAAGGCGCGCGAGTAGTCGAAGCCGCGCGCGAGCGCGAGCCCCGCGAGGATCAGGGCGAAGTTGGGCAGGATGAGGAGCGCGGTGTGCACGGGCCTAGCCTCGCGCGGGGCCGGCGGCGCTCACGCGTCGCCCTTGCCGAAGGTGTTGTGGTAGGCGTGGCGCGCCGTGTTGACGTGCGAGACGCGCAGCTCCACCGGGCGGTCGCGGAAGGTGAGCGCCACGCGCCTCACCTCCAGCAGGGGGCTGCCCGCGGGCACGCGCAGCAGCGCGCCGATGGCGCCGGCGGCGAGCGTGGCGCGCAGGCGCTCGTCCGTGCGCAGCACGTTGATGCCGTAGCGGCTCTGGAAGAGGTGGTAGATCGTGTTGTCGCGCGCGGTGAAGATGCGCTCCGTGAGGCCGGGGAAGAGCGCCGAGGGCAGCGTGAGGTCGTCGACGATGACGGGCTCGCCGGCCAGCGCGAGGACGTTGCGGATGCGCACCACGCGCTCGTCGCGGGCGATGGCCAGCGCGGCGGCCTCGGCCGCGTCGGCGCGCGCGCGCTCGAAGGAGACGGTGCGGACCTCCGGGTAGGCCTTCGCGCCGTCCTCGCCCACCACGTGGAAGAAGTGGAACATGAGCCGGCGCCCGTCGTGGGCCGTGACGAACGTGCCCTTTCCCTGCCGGCGCACCAGCGCGCCCTGTGCCACCAGGCTGTCCACGGCCTTGCGGATCGTGCCGATGGCCACGCCGAAGTGCGCGGCGAGGCCGGCCTCCGACGGGATGGCCTCGCCCGCCTTCCAGCGGCCCGCGGCGATGCCCTCGGTGAGGTGGGCGCGCACTTCCTCGTAGAGGGGACGGCCGGGGCGCAGCAGCGCCGGGTCGGCGCGGGTCGGGGGGGCGGTCATGGCGGGAGTCTAACATGCAACTCATCTAGTTGACCTGTCCGGCGGCCCGGGACTAGGATGCGCGCCTTACCGCTCGAGGAGGGACAGATGATCCATTTCGTGGTGCACGACGAGAACGATTCCGTCGGCGTGGTGGTGGTCGAGGGCGTGAAGGCCGGGGCGACGCTCACCGGCTGGATCATGGACCAGGACCGGGAGATCACCTTCAAGGCCGCCAACGACATCCCCATCGGCCACAAGCTCGCCATCAAGGCGCTGGCCAAGGGCGACACCGTCATCAAGTACGGCACCGACATCGGCAAGGTGGTCGCGGCCATCGGGGTGGGCGAGCACGCCCACGTCCACAACATCAAGACCAAGCGCTGGTGAGGAAAACGACATGGACCTGAGCAAAGCCACCTTCTGGGGATTCAAGCGCGAGAACGGCCGCATCGGCGTGCGCAACCACGTCCTCATCCTGCCCGTCGACGACCTGTCCAACGCCGCCTCGCTCGCGGTGGAGACCGCGATCAAGGGCACCCTCGCCATCCCGCACCCGTACGGGCGCCTGCAGTTCGGCGCCGACCTGGACCTGCACTTCCGCACGCTCATCGGCACCGGCGCCAACCCCAACGTGGCCGCGGTGGTGGTGATCTGCATCGAGGAGCAGTGGGCCAAGAAGGTCGCCGACGGCATCGCCGCCACCGGCAAGCCCGTCGCGTACTTCGGCATCGAGCAGCACGGCGACCACGACACGATCATGCGCGCCTCCAAGAAGGCCAAGGAGTTCGTGCAGTGGGCGAGCGAGCTGCGCCGCGAGGAGCGCCCGCTGAAGGACCTGTGGATCTCCACCAAGTGCGGCGAGTCCGACACCACCTCCGGCTGCGGGGCCAACCCCACCGTGGGCAACGCCTTCGACAAGCTCTACCCGCTCGGCAACACGCTGGTGTTCGGCGAGACCACGGAGCTCACCGGCGGCGAGCACCTGGTCGCGGCGCGCTGCCGCACCGACGAGGTGCGCAAGAAGTTCCAGTTCATGTTCGACCGCTACCAGGCGGTGGTCGAGGCGCACAAGACGAGCGACCTCTCCGACTCGCAGCCCACCAAGGGCAACATCGAGGGCGGCCTCACGACGATCGAGGAGAAGGCGCTGGGCAACATCCAGAAGATCGGCCGCGAGTGCCTGATCGACGGCGTCCTCGACAAGGCCGAGGAGCCCACCGGCCCGGGCCTGTGGTTCATGGACTCGTCCTCGGCCGCGGCGGAGATGGTCACGCTCTGCGCCGCCGCGGGCTTCACGGTGCACTTCTTCCCCACGGGGCAGGGCAACGTGATCGGCAACCCGATCCTGCCGGTGATCAAGCTGTGCGCCAACCCGCGCACGGTGCGCACGATGAGCGAGCACATCGACGTGGACGTCTCGGGCCTGCTGCGCAAGGAGATGAGCCCGGACCAGGCGGGAGACGCGCTCCTGGAGTGCATGTTCCGCACGGCCAACGGGCGCCTGACGGCCGCCGAGGCCCTCGGCCACCGCGAGTTCGTCCTCACGCGCCTGTACGAGAGCGCCTGACCGGCGAGGAGACACGGCCCGCCACCCGGGGTCGGGACGCCTTTGCGCCGACGTGGCGCAATGGCGGCCTGACCCCGGCGCGTTTTTCGCGGACAATGGCGGCAACGCCCGGGCACAGGGCGCCCTGGAGGAGCCATGAGTCAGACCGCCGCGCCTGAAGACGACCTGCTGCCGGACGACGGCCTCACCGACGAGGTGAGGCACAAGGTCGAGGAGTTCATCGAGGAGGAGGAAGGCAGCTTCAACCGCTACAAGGGCTGGCTCGCGGTCTTCCTCACCGCCGTGGCCGTCGGCACTTCGGCCTTCCACCTGTACGCGGCCTACGGCATCGTCCGCACGGACATCCTGCGCGGCGTCCACGTGGGGCTGGTGCTCTTCCTGTCGTTCATGATGTTCCCGGTGGCCAAGCGCTTCCGCCACCGGCTCATGTGGTTCGACGTCGTTCTCGCGCTCCTGTCGCTCGCCACCATCGCGTGGATGATCTACGGCGGCGCCGCCTTCATGGCCCGCAACACCCTGCCGGACAAGTGGGACATGTTCTTCGGCATGGCCCTCCTCGTGCTGGTGATCGAGGCCACGCGGCGCACCTCGGGCTGGATCATGCCGATCGTCATCGGGATGTTCCTCGCCTACGCCTTCGCCGGGCCCTGGCTGCCGCACCCCTGGACGCACCGCGGCTACGACATCGGGCGCCTGGTGGGCCACATGTACATGACGCTCGAGGGGATCTTCGGCACGGCCGTCGACGTCTCGGCCACGCTCATCATCCTCTTCACCATCTACGGGGCGTTCCTGCAGTACTCGGGCGCGGGCAAGTTCTTCCTGGACTTCTCCTTCTCGCTCATGGGCGGCAAGTCCTCCAGCGCGGGGCGCGCCGTCGTGATGTCCTCGTTCCTGCTGGGCGGGCCCTCGGGCTCGGGCGTGGCGACCACGGTCACCATCGGCTCGGTGGCCTACCCGATGCTCGCCAAGAGCGGCTACGAGCCGGCCGCGGCCGGCGGGCTCCTGGCCGCCGGGGGCCTGGGGGCGATCCTCTCGCCGCCGGTGCTGGGCGCGGCAGCCTTCCTCATCGCCGAGTTCCTGAAGATCTCCTACCTCGAGGTGGTGAAGATGGCGGTGATCCCGACCATCCTCTACTACTTCTGCCTGTACTTCATGGTGGAGCTCGACGCGCGCAAGTACGGCATGAGCCAGGCCGCCTTCGAGACCGTGGAGAGCGCGTGGACCCTCGCCAAGCGCTACTGGTACCACTTCCTGTCCCTCGCCTCGATCATCGTCTTCATGATGATGGGCTTCTCGCCCACGCTGGCGGTGTTCTGGGCGACGGTGACGGCCTTCGTGGTGAGCTTCTTCCGCCGCGAGTCGGCCATGTACCCGCGGCGCTTCGTGAAGGCCATGGAGACGGGCACCACGGGCGTGCTCAACGTGGCGGCCACCTGCGCCTCGGCCGGCATCATCGTGGGCGTGGTCACGCTCACGGGCCTGGGGCTCAAGTTCTCGAGCATCGTGATCGACTACGCCGGCGGCAGCGTCGCGCTCACGGCCCTGTACACCGCGCTCACGGTGTGGATCGTGGGCCTGGCGGTGCCCGTCACGGCCTCGTACATCATCTGCGCCGTGATCGCCGCACCGGCGCTCATCACCCTGGGCGTGCCGGACTTCGCGGCCCACATGTTCATCTTCTACTACGCGCTGCTCTCGGAGGTCTCGCCGCCCACGGCGCTCTCGTGCTTCGCGGCCGCCGCCATCACGGGCGCCGATCCGTACCGCACCACCCTCCAGGCCTGGAAGTACACCATGCCCGCCTTCGTGGTGCCGTTCTTCTTCGTGCTCGACCCGCTCGGCGCGGGCGTGCTCCTGCAGCTGCCCAAGGGAGGCAACTGGTGGGAGGTGGCCTGGGTCGTCTTCCTCATCTTCGTGGCCATCGCCTCGCTCGCCGCGGGCCTGCAGGGCTGGCTCCTGCGGCGGACCAACTGGCTGGAGCGCACGCTGCTCGTC
>JAKOWJ010000040.1 GCA_029781595.1 Pseudomonadota bacterium
GACGAAGCCGGAGCAGACCGCCTGCACGTCGAAGGCGGCGCCGTGGCGGATGCCAAGCTTCTTCTGCAGCAGGCACGCGCTCGAGGGGAACACCATGTCCGGCGTGGAGGTGGCGAGCACGATGAGGTCGATGTCGCCCGGGCGCAGCCCCGCGGCCGCCAGCGCCTCGCGGGAGGCGGCCAGCGCCAGGTCGCTCGTGAACTCGCCCTCCGCGGCGACGTGCCGCTCGCGGATCCCCGTGCGCGCCACGATCCACTCGTCGGTGGTGTCCACCATCGACTCGAGGTCGCGGTTCGTGAGGACCTTCTCCGGCAGGCAGCTGCCAGTGCCGGCGATGCGCGAGCGCGTCATGCCGCCGCCTTCCCGGCGCTCGCGCGCCCGTTCGTGCCGGCGAGTTCGCCCCGCCGGTGCATCTCCTCGATGCGCGCCGCGATGTGCTCGTTCAGGCCGTGGCTCACCTCGGCCGCCGCGCGGTCCAGTGCGGTGGCGAACGCGAGGCGATCGGCCGACCCGTGGCTCTTCACCACGATGCCGCGAAGGCCCAGGAGCGTGGCGCCGTTGTAGCGGCGGTGGTCCAGCCGGCGCCGGAACGCCCGGATGACCGGCATCGACACCAGCGCCGCCAGCTTGGTGAGCGGGCCGCGCGTGTACTCCTCCTTGAGGAAGTCGGCCATCATCTTGGCCAGGCCCTCGGAGGTCTTCAGGGCCACGTTGCCGACGAAGCCGTCGCACACCACCACGTCGGTGGTGCCGTTGTAGATGTCGTTGCCCTCGACGTTGCCGTGGAAGTTGAGCGAGCTCGCCTTGAGCAGCTCGCCCGCCTTCTTCACCACGTCGTTGCCCTTGATCTCCTCGGAGCCGATGTTGAGCAACCCCACCGAGGGGCTTGCCCGCTCCTCGACCGCCTCCACGAGGCAGGCGCCCATCACGGCGAACTGGAGCAGGTGGTCCGGCGTGCAATCGGCGTTGGCGCCCAGGTCCAGGGCGTACACCACGCCCTTGCGCGTGGGCAGCACGCCGCAGATGGCGGGGCGGTCGATGCCGGCGAGCGTCTTCAGGACGAACTTGGCGGTGCCCATCAGGGCGCCCGTGTTGCCCGCGCTCACGCAGGCCTGCGCGCGACCGGCCTTCACCAGGTCGATCGCCACGCGCATGGAGGAGTCGCGCTTGGTGCGGATGGCCGAGCGGATCTCCTCGTCCATTCCGACCACCTCGGAGGCCGCCACCAGCTCGATGCGGGGGTGCGAGCCGCCGCCGTGCCGCGAGAGTTCCTCGCCCACGGGGCCGGGCTGGCCGACGACGAGCAGCCGCGCCTCGGGCCGGGCGGAGAGGAAGTCTAGGCAGGCGGGAATGGTGACCGCGGGGCCGTGGTCACCGCCCATCGCGTCGACCGCGATGACGGCCTGCATGGCAGGTTCTGCCATGGGAAGGGTCGTGCCGGCCGGCCGCGGGGCCCGCCGGCCGCCGATCATTCCTTGGTCTTGACGACCTTCTTGCCCCGGTAGACGCCGGTCGGCGAGATGTGGTGTCGCAGGTGCGTCTCGCCCGTCGTGGGCTCCACGGCCAGGGGCGGCGTGGTCAGGAAATCGTGCGCCCGGTGCATGCCGCGCTTGGAGGGCGACTTCTTGTT
The DNA here is from genome assembly GCA_029781595.1 of Pseudomonadota bacterium. Taxonomy (GTDB): domain Bacteria; phylum Pseudomonadota; class Gammaproteobacteria; order Burkholderiales; family Usitatibacteraceae; genus FEB-7. The sequence goes on from JAKOWJ010000040.1 coordinate 1,631, forward strand.
CTGCTGGACTGCCATGCTGGTTCTCCTTGGATTCTGGTCACTTGCCCGGAGGAGGGCGCTTGAGCCCCGCCAGCGCCGCGAACGGCGATGGCCTTCCGGTCTCCTCTGCCCCTGGCGCCTCGGGCGGCTCCGTCCCCGGCTTGCGGGGCACCATCGGAAGCGCGAGGATCACCGCCTCTTCCACCAGGCCGAGCACGTCGACGGGCCCGGTGGCCACGACGAAGTCCTCGCGGTCGCCTTCCTCCTCGAACGGCGGGAGCTCGGCCTCCGACCCGACCAGCACCAGCCGGTCGTCGAGGCCGACCTCGTGCCGGAACCGCTCGCCGGTCACCTGGCACGTGAGAAAAACGAAGCCCTCGATTATACACGACACCACACGCCGACGCGCACCGTCCAGCCACGCCTCGACGCGGTAGCGCAGCTCGCCCTCGCCGTCCGCGAGGCTCTCGGCGAGGTTCGCCAGGTCGCCGGGGCGAACGTGGCCCTCCAGGACCGTGGCCTTCGCGGCCAGGCGATCGGGGTGAAGCAGCGTGCGGGAACGGGACTGGCTGGACATCGGGCGCGTATGGTAGGCTTGGCCTGAAATATCGTCAACAATAATTTGATTTGAAAGACTTTTTGCTTATCCTCGCCTCGGGCTCCGCCTACCGCGCCGACCTGCTTCGCCGGCTGGGCCTGCCCTTCCGTGCGTGGTCCCCGGACATCGACGAATCCCCCCGGCCGGGCGAGACCTGCGCCGGAACGGCCGCGCGGCTGGCCCGCGACAAGGCCCGCGCCGGTGCCGGGCGCTTTCCCGGGGCGTGGGTCATCGGCTCGGACCAGGTGGCGGAACTCGACGGGCTGCCCATCGGCAAGCCCGGCGACCGCGACAACGCTCGCGGCCAGCTGCGCGCCATGCGGGGCCGCACCGTGACCTTCCACACCGCGCTGTGCCTGCTCGTCGATGACCGGGCCCAGGAGGCCGTGGTGCCGACCGCCGTGACCTTCCGCGACCTGGCCGACGACGAGATCGAGCGCTACCTCGACCGCGAGCCCGCCTTCGACTGCGCCGGGTCGGCCAAGAGCGAGGCCCTGGGGATCGCACTGCTCTCGCGCCTGCACGGCGACGATCCCACGGCGCTCGTGGGACTGCCCCTCATCGCGCTCGCCGGGATGCTGCGGCGCGAAGGCGCGCGCGTGCCGTGACGCCGGCCCCCGCGCTCTACCTCGTTCCCGCCCCCGTGGCCGACGAGGCGCCCGTCGACGTGGCATTGCCGGCCGGCGTCCTCGCGCGGGTGCGGGAGATCCGCGACTTCGTCGTGGAGGACGCGAAGACGGCCCGGCGCGTGCTTGCCGCCTGCGGCCACCCCGGCCCGATGGCCAGCGTGGGCATGGCGGTCCTCGACGAGCACACCCGAGAGGCGGACATCCCCGCCCTGCTCGCGCCGCTGCGCGAAGGACGCCCGCTCGGCCTGCTGTCGGAGGCCGGCGCACCCGCCGTGGCGGACCCGGGCGCGCGGCTGGTCGCCTGCGCCCACGACGAGGGCTTTCGCGTCGTGCCGCTCGTGGGGCCCTCGGCCATCCTCCTCGCGCTGATGGCCAGCGGGCTGGAAGGCCAGCGTTTCCGCTTCGCGGGGTACCTCCCCGTGCCGGCGGCGGAGCGCACCGCGGCCATCCGCGAGCTCGAGTCGAGATCGGCCACGGCGCGCGAGACCCAGGTGGTGATCGAGACGCCATATCGCAACGAGGCGCTCCTGGCGGAACTCGTGCGCACGCTGCGGCCGCAGACGCGGCTGGCGGTGGCGGCAGGCCTGACCGGCCCCGCCGAGTCCATCCGCTCGGCGAGCGTGGGCGAGTGGCGCAGGCGTCCTTCGAGCCCCGGCCGGCAGCCGGCGATATTCCTGCTCCTCGCGGGCGCGACGCCCCGCCGCTAGGCCGGTCGCACGGCCCCGCCGGCGTAGAGGTTGTTCTGCCGCAGCAGGAGGTAGACGTTCTCCGCCGGCACCGGCGCGGAGAAGTAGAAGCCCTGGCCGATGCCGCAGTCCTTCGCCCGCAGGAGCGCGAGCTGGCCGGCCGTCTCCACGCCCTCGGCGATGGTCTCGAGGTCGAGGCTGCGCGCCATGTTGATGATGGCCACGACGATGGCGGCGTCGTTCGGGTCCACCGTGATGTCGCGGATGAACGACTGGTCGATCTTGAGCTTGCGCACGGGCAGGCGCTTCAGGTACGACAGGCTCGAGTAGCCCGTGCCGAAGTCGTCGATGGCCAGGTGCACGCCCATCTCCGACAGGCGGTTCAGGAGCAGGATCATGCCCTCGGTCTGGCGCATCACCTGGCTCTCGGTGATCTCCAGCTCCAGCCAGCGCGGGTCCAGGCCCGTGTCCTGAAGCACCCGCACCACGGTGTCGAGGAAGGCCTTGTCGGCGAACTGCCGCGCGGACAGGTTCACGGCCATCCGGCGCGGCGGCAGCCCCCGGTCCTGCCACTCCTTGTTCTGGCGGCAGGCCTCGCGCAGCACCCACTCGCCGATCTCGCTGATGAGGCCGGTCTCCTCCGCGAGGGGGATGAAGTCGCCGGGCATCACCGTGCCGCTGTCCTCCGTGCGCCAGCGCACCAGCGACTCGATGGCCACGATCTGGCCGGTCTCGAGGTCCACCTGCGGCTGGTAGTGCAGCATGAAGTCCTTCTGCAGCACCGCGCGGCGCAGCGCGGACTCCAGCGTCATCCGGCGCTTGACCGCGATGTTCATCTGCGCCGTGAAGTACTGGTAGGTGTTCTTGCCGATCCCCTTGCCGTGGAACATCGCCGTGTCGGCGTTCTTCATGAGGGTCTGGGCGTCGCGCCCGTCCTCCGGGAAGACCGCGATGCCGACGGAGCCGCTCACGTGCTGCTCGGTCCCGCCCAGGGGGAACGGCGAGCGCAGCGCGTTGAGGATCTTCTGCGCCACCACGGAGGCCCCGCGCCCGTCGTCGAGGTTGTCCAGGAGCACGATGAACTCGTCGCCGCCCTGGCGCGCGATGGTGTCGCCCGCGCGCACGCAGCCCGTGAGGCGGCTGGAGACCTGGCGCAGCAGCTCGTCGCCCACGTCGTGCCCGAGCGTGTCGTTGATGTTCTTGAAGTTGTCCAGGTCGATGAAGAGCACCGCCACCCGCCGGCCGCTTCGCGCGGCGCGGGCGATGGAGTGCCCCAGCCGGTCCTGGAGCAGGCCGCGGTTGGGCAGGCCCGTGAGGTTGTCGTGGTAGGCGAGGTGCTGGATGCGCTGCTGGATGGCCTTTCGGTCCGTGACGTCGCGCGAGTTGAACACCACGCCGTTGATGTGCGGGTTCTCCAGGCAGTTCGTGCCGAGCGACTCGAAGGTGCGCCACTGGCCGTCGCGGTGGCGGATCCTGAACTCCAGGGGCTCGCGGACCTGGTGCGTCTCGAGGATGCGCGCGAAGGCCGCGCGGGCCGCGTCCACGTCGTCGCGGTGGATGAGCTCGAAGACGTTGCTGCCGACCGTCTCGGCCGGGTCGTAGCCGAGCAGGGGCTTGAGCGCCGGGCTCTGGTAGCCGATCGTGCCGTCGCGGGACAGGACGGAGATGAGGTCCAGCCCGCTCTCGGTGAGCACCCGGAAGCGCGCCTCGCTCGCCTCAAGCGCCCGCTCGGCCTCCTTGTAGCGCGTGACGTCGGTGATCGTGCCGATGAGGCCCGCGATGCGGCCCTCCTGGTCCACGAAGCTCACCTTGTTGTAGAGCATCTGGCGCTGGCCCTCGGTGTTCGTGGGCATGAGCGCCTCGTAGCTCACGCTGGCGGGCGAGCGGAACAGCGGCCGGTCGCGCGAGTCGTGGAGCGCGGCGACGCCGGGTTCGAACATGTCGTGGACGGTCTTGCCCACCCAGTCGCGCTCGCCGCCCCAGAGCTCCTGCCAGGCGCGGTTGTAGACCCGGTAGCGTCCCTCGACGTCCTTGAAGTAGACGGGGTTGGGGATGGCGTCGATGAGCGCGCGCGTGAAGTGCAGCTGCTCCTTGTACGCGGCCTCGGTGCGCGTGACCTCGGTGATGTCCAGGCAGGTGGCGAGCAGGCCGACGATCGCGCCCTCCTCGTCGCGCATGGGCGCCGCCGAGCCGCTGATGACGATCGTCGAGCCGTCCGCCCGCCGCCGGTGCAGCACCAGGCCGTTGAGGATCTCGCCCGAGAGCGCCCGCTCGCGCAGGCCCCGCGCCTCTTCCTTCTTCTCCGGCGGCACGAAGGGGGCGCGCCGGCCCAGGGCCTGCTCCCGCGTGAAGCCGAACATGCGCTCGGCGGCCGGGTTCCACAGCGTGATCATGCCCTGCATGTCCGTCGCGTAGATCGCCACGGGGGAGTTCTCGACGATGGCCGACAGGAACCGGTTGGAGGCGTGCAGCTCGCGCTCGCCGGCGCGCTGCGCCGTGAGGTCGGCGTAGGCGCAGATCACGTAGCGCGCCTGGCCCTCGGCGTCGCGCATCACGCCCGCGTTGCGCCGCACCCACACCAGCGTCCCGTCCCGGCGCTTCAGGCGCTTTTCCATCACCGGCGGCGCCGAGCCCGTCGCGCACACGCCGGCCAGGGCCGCGTCGTCGGCGGCGATGTCCTCCTCGTGGGCGAGGAGGCGGCAGCTGCGGCCGACCAGCGCGTCCTTCGGGTAGCCCGAGAGCTCGGAGAAGGCCCGGTTCACGACGACGAACTCGCCCTCCAGGGAGACCAGCGTGAGGCCGATGGCCGTCTGGTCGAAGGCCTCGCGCACGAGATCCAGCTCGCCCCCGGGCGCCGCGGCCGGGGCCGCGCCCGCGCCGCCGAGCGCCGCCTTGATCGCGCCGATGAGCTTGTCCAAGGGCCTACCGCAGCGGCGCGCCGCCGCCCCACAGGTCGGAGAGCGCGCGCACGGCGGACTCGGCCGCGCTCGTCCCGAGTCGCTTGGAGAGCTGCTCGAAGTAGTTCTCCTCCGGGGTGAAGTCCACGACCTTCTCGGCCTTGATCACGTCGCGCGCCACGGAGTCCAGGCTCCCGAAGCCGTCGGCCAGGCCCAGGGCCACCGCCCGCTCCCCCGTCCACACGAGGCCGGAGAAGATCTCCGGCGAATCCTTGAGGCGCTTGCCCCGGCCCTCGCGCACGACCTTGATGAACTGCTGGTGGATCTCCTCGAGCATCTGCTGGGCGTGGGCCTTCTGCGCCGGGTTCTCGGGCGCGAAGGGGTCGAGGAAGTCCTTGTTCTCCCCGGACGTGTAGGCGCGCCGGTCCACGCCGAGCTTCTGCATGGCGCCGGTGAAGCCGAAGCCGGACATGATGACCCCGATGGAGCCCACCAGGCTCGCCTTGTTCACGAAGATCTTGTCGGCCGCCACCGCCACGTAGTAGCCGCCGGAGGCGCACAGGTCCTGCACGACGACGTGCAGCGGGACGTTGGGGTACTTCGCGCGCAGCCGGCGGATCTCGTCGTTGATGTATCCGGACTGCACCGGGCTGCCGCCCGGGCTGTTGATGCGCAACACCACGCCCACGGTGTGGCGGTCCTTGAACGCCGCGTTGAGGGCCTCGATCATGCGGTCGGCGCTGGCGCGCGACTCCACGCCGATGACGCCGCGCAGGTCGACGAGGGCCGTGTGCCGCCCGCTTCGCGCCGGCTCCTTGGCGCCCCCGCCGATCCATCCCAGCGCCGCCGCCAGGACCAGGAACAGGAAGGCGAGCCACAGCAGCCGGATGAGGGTGGACCAGTGCCGGGCGCGGCGCTGCTCGTCCAGCGCGCGAAGCGCGATGCGCTCGAGAGTGGCTCTTTCCCAGCTGGGCGGGGTCGGTTCGTTCATGGGGACGGCGTCGGATCCGGGGGACTGGCCGGGTCATCCCCGGCGATCACGATCCGGCCTTCGCGCTCCTCGACGGCGATCGCCTCGAGCCGGGCGCCCCGGCACGGACCCGCGATGCACGAGCCCGACTCGGGCTCGAAGAGGGCGCCGTGCGTGGCGCAGATCAAGTATAGCCCGGTTTCCTCGAAGAACTCGCCGGGCTGCCAGTCGAGTTCCGTGCCCTGATGCGGGCAGCGGTTGGCGAAGGCCCGTGCCACGCCGTCGTGCCGCACCACGAAGCCGCGGCCCGGCCCGCCTGCCGGCGGCCAGTCGAAGCGCACGCCCGCGCCGCCTTCGGCCAGCGCGGCGGACTCGCAGATCACGCGTTCGCGGCCAGCCATTGCCGAAGCTCCTCCACGGACCGCGCGTAGTGCCTGGCCTCGCGCTGGCGCAGCAGCGGCTCGTCGTGCGCGCCGTAGCACACCGCCACGGCGTCCACGCCGGCGTTGGCCGCGAGTTCGAGGTCGTGCGTGGTGTCGCCGACGACCAGTGCCGCCTCGGGCGCCACGCCGGTCTCCTCGAGCAGGTGCAGCACCATGTCGGGGTGCGGCTTGGGGAAGCCCTCGTCGGCGCAGCGCGTGGCCTCGAAGTACGGACCGAGTCCCGAGCTGGCCAGCGCGCGGTCCAGCCCGCGCCGGGCCTTGCCGGTGGCCACCGCCAGGCGCCGCTCGCGCGCGCGCAGCTCGTCCAGCAGCGCCGGGATGCCCGGGAACAGCGGTGCCTCGTGCTCCCGCGCGACGAAGTGGCGCCGGTACGACTCGGCCAGCGCGACCTGGCGCTCGCGGTCCAGCCCGGGGGCCACGTGCTCCACGGACTGGATGAAACCCAGCCCGATCACCCACCGCGCCTCGCGCTCCGGCGGCACGGCAAGCCCCATCTCGCGGCACGAGAGCTGGATGCACGAGGCGATGAGCCCCGTGGAGTCCATGAGCGTGCCGTCCCAGTCGAAGATGACGAGTTCGTACCGGCTCACGCCGCTTCCTCCGCGAACGCCTGCCGCCGGAACGACTCCAGCTCGGGCGGCAGCGGCGAGCGCACGGTGACGGTCTGGCCCGTCACGGGGTGCACGAACACGATCGAGGCCGCGTGCAGGAACATCCGCCGCAGACCCCGCGGGCGCAGGGCCCGGTTGAGCGCGAAGTCGCCGTACTTGTCGTCCCCCAGGATGGGGTGGCCCAGGTGCGCGAGGTGCACGCGGATCTGGTGCGTGCGGCCCGTGACGAGCTCGGCCTCCAGCAGGCTGAACTCCTCGCTGCGCGCGAGCCGGCGGAACACGGTCTCGGCCGCCTGGCCCTCGCGCTCGTCCACCGCGACGCGCCGCTCGCCCTCGGCGGCGGTGTACTTGCGCAGGGCGAGGCGCACGCGGCGCTTCTCGTCGCGAAAACGGCCGGCCACCGCCGCGAGGTATCGCTTGTCCATGCCGCCCTCGCGGATCGCCCCGTGCAGCGCGACGAGCGCCGGGCGCCGCTTGGCCAGCAGCAGCACGCCGGAGGTCTCGCGGTCCAGGCGGTGGACCAGCTCGAGGAAGCGGGCCTGCGGGCGGGCGGCGCGAAGGCGCTCGATGGCGCCGTGCGCCACGCCGCTGCCGCCGTGCACCGCGAGGCCCGCGGGCTTGTCCACGGCCAGCACGGCGTCGTCCTCGAAGAGGACCGGCAGCTCGAGCGCCGGGGCGGGCGCGGGCCCGGCCTCGCGCTCGGCCACGCGGATCGGGGGCACGCGGATCCGGTCGCCGGCCTCCAGGCGCCTCGAGGCGGCGGCGCGCCCGGAGTTCACGCGCACCTCGCCGCTGCGCAGGATGCGGTAGACGTGGCTCTTCGGCACGCCCTTCAGCCGCGAGACCAGGAAGTTGTCGATGCGCTGCCCGGCCCCGTCCTCGTCCACTTCTATCCACTGCACGCCGCGGCCCGGCGCGGCGTCTTTGCCTTCGTCGTTCATGGGCGCTATACTATATCTTGTTGATTTGAAAGCCTCGCCGGCAACATGGCGGAAGGCAGGCGCCGCTGGCGCCACGCGGATCGACACGAGACGGGGGCCGAGCAAGGGCCCCCGGAGCCGGTTAACTTCGCTCACCGGCCGGAACAAGCAGCGACGGCAAACGAAAAGACGCGCTCGGATTCACGCAACGGATTCCCGGCGTGCCGCCTCCCGCGCGGCGCGCCCGACGACGGCCCCTTCAGCGACATCGCCCCCTTCACTCGCACGCACCTGATGCAGTCAAGATCCGATTCCTGATGCCTCTCGTCCCGGGCCCCCGGTCGAGGGGCCCTCTTCCGTGTATCGAGCGCGGGAGACAAGAACGATGAAGCGAATGCTTTTCAACGCGACCCAGGCGGAGGAACTCCGGGTCGCGATCGTCGACGGTCAGAAGCTCATCGACCTCGACATCGAGTCCGCCGGCAAGGAGCAGAGGAAGAGCAACATCTACAAGGGTGTCATCACCCGCGTGGAGCCTTCTCTCGAGGCCGCGTTCGTGGACTACGGCGCCGAGCGCCACGGTTTCCTGCCGTTCAAGGAGATCGCCAAGCAGTTCATGGTCAACGACGACGGCGAGTTCGGCCGGTCGAAGATGGCCACCCACCTGCGGGTGGGCCAGGAGATGATCGTCCAGGTCGACAAGGACGAGCGCGGCAACAAGGGCGCCGCCCTCACCACCTACGTCTCCCTGGCGGGCCGCTACCTCGTCCTCATGCCCAACAACCCGCGCGGGGGTGGGGTTTCGAGAAGGATCGAGGGCGAGGACCGCAACGAGCTGCGCGAGGTCATGGACCAGCTCGAGGTGCCCGACGGCATGAGCCTCATCGCGCGCACGGCCGGCATCGGCCGCACGCTCGAGGAGATGCAGTGGGACCTCAACTACCTGCTGCAGCTGTGGCGCGCCATCGAGACCGCCGCCGCCGAGGAGAAGGGCCCCTGCCTCATCTACCTGGAGTCGAGCCTGGTGGTGCGCGCCATCCGCGACCTCTTCCAGCCCGACATCGGCGAGATCCTCGTCGACACGCCGCACATCCACGAGCAGGCCCTCGCGTTCATGAGCACGGTGATGCCGGCGAACGTGAACAAGGTGAAGCTCTACCGGGACGACGTGCCGCTCTTCTCGCGGTTCCAGATCGAGCACCAGATCGAGAGCGCGTACCGGCGCGACGTGACGCTGCCCTCCGGCGGCGCCATCGTGATCGACCACACGGAGGCGCTCGTCTCCGTCGACGTGAACTCGGCGCGCGCCACGCGCGGCCACGACATCGAGCAGACCGCCTTCAACACCAACCTCGAGGCCGCCGACGAGATCGCGCGCCAGCTGCGCCTGCGCGACCTGGGCGGGCTCATCGTCATCGACTTCATCGACATGGAAAGCGCGAAGAACCAGCGCGAGGTGGAGAACCGCCTGCGCGACGCGCTTCGCCACGACCGCGCACGCGTGCAGGTCGGCAAGATCTCGCGCTTCGGCCTGCTCGAGCTCTCGCGCCAGCGGCTGCAGCCCTCGCTGGAGGAGACCACGCACTCGGCCTGCCCGCGCTGCCACGGCACGGGCTTCATCCGCGACACCGCTTCCACCGCCCTGCATGTCCTGCGCATCCTGCAGGAGGAGGCGATGAAGGAGAGCACCGCCGCCGTGCGCGTGCAGGTGCCGGTGGACGTCGGCACGTACCTGCTCAACGAGAAGCGCTCGGAGATCATCAAGATCGAGGCGCGCTTCAAGGTGGGCGTGCTGCTCATCCCGAACCCGGCCCTCGAGACGCCGAACTACCACGTCGAGCGCCTGCGCCACGACTCGCCCCTGCTCGACGCGCAGGTGCCCAGCTACGAGATGGTGGGCGTGCCCGAGGAGGAAGAGGAGGAGCGCCGCCCGCAGCGCGGCGCCCCGGCCCGCGACAAGGAGGAGAAGCCCGCCCGCCCCGAGCCGCTCGTGAAGGGCATCACGCCCGAGCAGCCCGCTCCGCAGGCCCCGGCGCCCGCGCCCGAGGCGGCTGTCCCGTCCGCCGCGATCCCGGTCGCGGCGCCCGCCGCGCCCCGCGAGGAGCCCCGCGGAGGCCTGCTGGACCGCATCTTCGGCTGGTTCCGCAAGCCCGAGGCCGCCCCCATCGAAGCGATTCCCGCCCCTGCCACGCCCGCGGCGCCTGCCGAAGGCATCCTGCGCAAGGAGCGTGACGAGCGCCGGGGGGGCCGGGGTGACGGCCGTCGCGGCGAAGGCCGAGGTGAAGGCCGTCGTGGCGAAGGTCGAGGCGAGGGTCGCCGTGGCGAAGGCCGCGGTGAAGGCCGCGGTGAAGGCCGCGGTGAAGGCCGCAGTGAAGGCCGCGGTGAAGGGAGCGGCGAAGCCCGCGGAGAAGGCCGTCGCGGAGAAGGCCGCGGCGAGGGTCGCCGTGGCGAGGGTCGCCGAGGCGAAGGTCGCGGCGAGGGCCGGGGAGAGGCCCGCGGCGAAGGTCGCGGCGAGGAACGCGGCGAAGGTCGCCGGGGTGAAGGCCGCCGCGAAGAAGGCCGTGGCGAAGGCCGCGAGCCCAGGCGCGACGAAGGCCGCCGTGACGAGGCCCGCGGCGAAGGTCGTGGTGAAGGCCGCGGCGAAGGTCGCGGTGAAGGCCGTGGCGAAGGCCGAGGCGAAGGCCGCCGTCGCGGCGAGCCCCGCCCTGCCCCGGCGGATGTCATCCCCGAAGGTGGCGCTGGCGCCAACGAACCGGTGGCCGCGCTGACGGCGCATCCCGTGGTGTCCGACGGCGAGGCGCACGAGGGCGAAGGCGGCCGCCGCCGTCGACGCCGTGGCCGCGGACGCGGCGAGCGCGGCGACCGGCCGGACCGTGACGAGGGCGCGCGCGAACCGCAGTCGGAGGCGCACGACGACTCCGCACCGGTGCAGGCGACGATCGCCGACACGGCCGTCGAGCCGTCCGCCCCGGCGCACGCGGAGCACGCGCCCGCCCCGGCGCACGTCGAGCACGCGCCGGCCCCGCAGGCCGCCGCGCCGGCGATCGCGCCCGAACCCGCCGCGCCCGTTGCGGCTGCGCCGGTCGAGGCGACGCCCCTGCCGCACGCCCCGCAGGTCATCGCGTCGTTCGCCGCGCCAGCCGCCACCTACCAGGTGGTGAGCGAGCACGCGAGCGCGCAGTCCGAGGAATCCCACCGGCCGGTGCGCCGGCGTCGCCAGGAGGCGGCCCCCGCCGCCGCCGAGCCCCTGCAACTCGTCGAAACGGCGAGCGACAAGGTGGCGCCGTCCCCCGTGGCCGAGGAGGAAGAGGCGCCGCGCCGCCCGGTCCGGCGACGCCGCAACGCCTCGGGGTCCTCGGCGGCCAGCGAGCCGCTCCAGCTCGTCGAGACCACGGCCGGAGCCTCCGCGACCGCCTCGCCGGAAGGCCCCGCGACCGACGCCGCGCCTCCGGCCTGAGCGGGGGGCCCCATGCCCTCGCCCATCGCCTTCTGGTTCGACTTCTCGTCGCCCTATGGCTACATCGCCTCGGCGCTGATCGACGAGGTCGCGGCCCGCCACGGCCGCTCCGTCGACTGGCAGCCGATCCTGCTGGGGCCGATCTTCAAGGCGGTGGGCACGGCGCCGCTCGCGAGCCTGCCCATCAAGGGCGATTACGCTCGGCACGACTTCGCCCGCATGGCGCGCCGCCACCAGGTGCCTTTCAGGCTGCCGGCCAAGTTCCCGGTCGGAACGCAGGCCGCCGCCCGGGCGTTCTATCTCATCGCGGACGCCGACGCGGCGATCGCCCGCGAGTTCGCGCGGCGGACCTACCGCGCCTACTTCGCCGACGGGCGCGACATCGCCGACACGGAAGAGGTGCTGGCCCTGGCCGCCGAGTCGGGGGCGGACGCCCGCGCCCTGGCCGTGCCGCTGCAGGGCGAGGAGATCAAGGCGCGAGTCAAGGCGAAGGTGGAGGAGGCGATGGGCGCCGGCGTGTTCGGCTCGCCGTACTTCGTCGTCGACGGCGAGCCCTTCTGGGGCGTGGACCGCCTGCCGGTCCTCGAGGAGTGGCTGCGCACGGGCGGCTGGTAGCCGCCGCGCAGGACGCGATGATCGAGTCGATCGGGCAGATCGCCGTCAACGTGAAGGACACGGCGCGCGCGCGCGCCTTCTACCGCGACGTGCTGGGCCTTCGCCACCTGTTCGACGCCGGCCCGGAGCTCGCCTTCTTCCAGTGCGGGAGCGTGAGGCTCATGCTCTCGCCGCCCTCGAAGCCGGAGTACGACCACCCCGGCTCCATCGTCTACTACCGGGTCGCGGACCTCGCGGCCACCCACGCGGCCCTCGCCGCCCGCGGCGCGGCCTTCGAGGCCGAGCCGCACCTGGTCGCGAAGATGCCGGACCACGAGCTGTGGATGGCCTTCCTGCGCGACACGGAGGGCAACCTCCTCGCGCTCATGGAGGAGCGGCGCCCCGCCTGAGTCACCCGCGGCCGGGCCGGGGATACGGCGCGGCGACGGGCGCGCGCACGGTCAGCGCGCCATCGCGTAGAACTCGTCGTTCGGGCGCATCGCCGTGAGGTTGGCCATGCGGTTGGAGAGCGCGAAGAACGCGGCGATGGCGCCCACGTCCCACACGTCCTCGTCCGAGAGTCCATGCGCGTGCAGCGGCGCGAAGTCGTGCGCCTCCACGCGGTGCGCCTCGGTGGCGACCTTCATCGCGAAGTCGAGGATGGCGCGCTCGCGCGGCGAGAGGTCGGCCTTGAGGTAGTTGCCCGCGACCTGGTCGGCGAGCATCGGGCGCTTGGAGTAGGCCCGCAGGATCGCGCCGTGCGCCACGATGCAGTACAGGCACTGGTTGGCGCTGGAGGTGGCCACCACGATCATCTCCTTCTCCGCCTTCGTGAGGCCGCCCTTCCGCAGCATCAGCGCGTCGTGGTAGTCGAAGAACGCGCGGAACTCGTCCGGGCGGTGCGCCAGCACGAGGAAGACGTTGGGGACGAAGCCCGCCTTCTCCTGCACCTTCTCGATGCGCTCGCGCACGTCGGCGGGCAGCGAGGCCAGCTCGGGCACGGGGAAGCGGCTGATGGCGTTCTCGCTCATTTTCTCCTGTCTCCTCTCATCGCAGTCCGGCGAGGATCTCCCCGAGCAGCCGTGCCGAGGCCTCCTCCACCCTGTCCAGCACCTCCTCGAACCCGCGGCTGCCGCCATAGTACGGGTCGGGCATGTCCTCGCCCGGCCAGGCGGCCGAGTGGTCGAGGAAGAGCCCGAGAAGCGCGGGGGCGCCCGCCGGCGCCACGGCCCGCAGCAGCCGCAGGTGCCCGCGGTCCATCGCGAGGATGCGGTCGAAGCGCGCGAAGTCGGCCGCCGCCACCTGCCGGGCGCGCAGCCCCGCGAGGTCGTAGCCGCGCCGCGCGGCGTGCTCGATGGTGCGCGGGTCCGGCGGCTCGCCCACGTGGTAGTCGTGCGTGCCGGCCGAGTCGATCGTCAGGCGGTCGAGGACGCCCTCCCGCTCGGCCAGGTGGCGGAACACGCCCTCGGCCGTGGGCGAGCGGCAGATGTTGCCCGTGCACACGAAGAGCACGCCCGCCCGGCGCTCAGCCACCGCCCACCTCCATGAGCCGCTCGCGCGCCAGGCGCAGCTCGTCGCGCAGGCGCGCGGCGCGCTCGAACTCGAGGTTGCGCGCGGCCTCCAGCATCTCCTTCTCGAGCTTCCTCACGCGGGCGTCGAGCTGCTTCTCGCCCAGCGCCTCGACCGCGGCCGCCGCCTTCGCGGCCGCCGCGTGCGACTTCGCCCCGGCGTCCTCGTGCACGCCCTCGATGAGGTCCTTGATGCGCTTGGACACGCCCCTGGGCTCGATGCCGTGGGCGAGGTTGAAGGCCACCTGCCTGGCGCGGCGCCGCTCGGTCTCGCCGATGGCCGCCTCCATGGAGTCGGTCATCGCGTCGGCGTAGAGGATCGCCGTGCCGTGCAGGTGCCGGGCGGCGCGGCCGATGGTCTGGATGAGCGAGCGCGCCGAGCGCAGGAACCCCTCCTTGTCGGCATCCAGGATCGCGACGAGGGAGACCTCCGGCAGGTCCAGGCCCTCGCGCAGGAGGTTGATGCCCACCAGCACGTCGAACAGGCCCTTCCTCAGGTCGCGGATGATCTCCACGCGCTCCACGGTGTCCACGTCCGAGTGCAGGTAGCGCACCTTCACGCCGTGCTCGGACAGGTACTCGGTGAGGTCCTCGGCCATGCGCTTGGTGAGCGTGGTGACCAGGACCCGCTCGCCCGCGGCCGCGCGGCGGTTCACCTCCGAGAGCAGGTCGTCCACCTGCGTGCTCGCGGGGCGCACGATCACCTCCGGGTCCACCAGGCCCGTGGGCCGCACCACCTGCTCCACCACCTGCGAGGCATGCTTCGCCTCGTAGTCGGCGGGCGTGGCCGAGACGAAGATCGCCTGGCGCATCTGGCGCTCGAACTCCGCGAAGGTGAGCGGGCGGTTGTCCATCGCCGAGGGCAGGCGGAAGCCGTAGGCGACCAGCGTCTCCTTGCGCGAGCGGTCGCCGTTGAACATGGCCCCGATCTGCGGGACGGTCACGTGGCTCTCGTCGATCACCAGCAGGGCGTTGGCCGGCAGGTAGTCGATGAGCGTGGGCGGCGGCTCGCCCGGGGCCCGGCCCGAGAGGTGGCGCGAGTAGTTCTCGATGCCCTTGCAGAAGCCCAGCTCGTTGAGCATCTCCAGGTCGAAGTGCGTGCGCTGCTGCAGGCGCTGCAGCTCGAGGAGCTTGCCCTCCTTCTGGAAGAAGTCCAGCCGCTCGCGCAGCTCCGCCTTGATGGCCTCGATCGCCCGCAGCACCGTCTCGCGCGGCGTCACGTAGTGGCTCTTGGCGTAGACGGTGAAGCGCGGCACCTTCTGCCCCAGGCGCCCGGTGAGCGGGTCGAAGAGCGTGAGCGACTCGATCTCGTCGTCGAAGAGCGCGACGCGCAGCGCCGTCTCCCCCAGCTCGGCCGGGAAGATGTCGATGGTGTCGCCGCGCACGCGGAAGGTGCCGCGCCGGAAATCCAGGTCGTTTCGCGTGTACTGCATCCCCGCCAGGCGCCGCAGCAGGTCGCGCTGCGGGATGGGGTCGCGCTCGCGCAGGATGAGGCGCATCTCCTGGTAGTCCTCGGGGTCGCCGATGCCGTAGATGCACGAGACGGTGGCCACGATGACGGTGTCGGGGCGCTCGAGCACGCTCTTGGTGGCCGACAGGCGCAGCTGCTCGATGTGCTCGTTGATGGAGCTGTCCTTCTCGATGTACAGGTCGCGCGAGGGCACGTAGGCCTCGGGCTGGTAGTAGTCGTAGTACGAGACGAAGTACTCGACGGCGTTCTCGGGGAAGAACTCGCGCATCTCGGCGTAGAGCTGCGCGGCGAGCGTCTTGTTGGGCGCGATGACCAGCGCCGGGCGGCCCGTGCGCGCGATCACGTTGGCCATCGTGTAGGTCTTGCCCGAGCCCGTGACGCCCAGCAGCGTCTGGTAGGCGAGTCCGTCGCCCAGCCCCTCGACGAGGGCCTCGATGGCGGCGGGCTGGTCGCCGGCCGGCGGGAAGGGGCGGTGCAGGCGGAAGGGGCTGCCGGGGAAGGTGACGACGTCGGCCATGGGCGGCGTGCGAACGGGAATCGGCCATTTTACCCACGCGGCGACGCCGGGGCCCGCCCCGGGGAATGGCACCGGCACGTGCCGCACGGGTAGACTGGCCCGTCCCCGCCCCCGGTCCCGAGCGCACAGACCCGATGGCCTCCCCGGCCGACCCCGATCCCGCCGCCCCGCAGGGCGCGACGGAACCGCTCGACCCGTTCCAGCTCCAGTTCGTGCGCGCCGCGGGCATCCTGCTCGCCGTCGGCTCCGTCGTGGGTGCCCTGTCCGCGCTGGCCGCCGACCAGCCGGTGCGGGTGCTGTCGGCCGCGCCGTTCGGCCTGGTGGGCCTGGCCGCCCTGTGGCTGCACCTCGCGGGACACCGGCTCGGGGCGGCGCGGATCCTGGTGCTCGGCTCGTGGCTGGCCGCCATCAACGGCATGCTCTGGAGCAACGGCCTCCTCAGCCCGGGCTCGGTGAGCATCTTCTGCCTCGTGCTGCTCTTCTCCGGCTGGTTCCTCGGGTCGCGCACGGCCGTCGTGCTCACGGTGCTCACGCCGATCGCCCTCTTCGTCGTCGCCTGGGGCACGGAGGCCGGCTGGCCCCTGCCCCTCGCCCACTCGAGCCGCCCGCTGCACCTCGCGCCGGTGCTCGCCATCGTCTCCGTGGTGGCCGGCGCGCTGGGCTACTACGCCTCGCGCAGCCTGCGCCTGCGCCTGGAGGAACTGCGCCGCTCGCAGGAGGCGCTGGCCGAGAAGGTGGACCAGCTCTCGCGCCGGGAGGCCGAGCTCGAGGGGCTGCGCCGCCGCTACGAGGCCTTCTTCCGCCTCGGGCCCACCGCGAGCGCGGTCGCCGTGCCGGGCGACGGGACGATCCTCGAGTGCAACGACGCCTTCGCCGAGCTGCTGGGCCGGCCGCGGGAGGAGATCCTCGGACGCTCCTCGCTGGCGCTGGGCTACTGGCGCGACCTCGCCGACCGCGACCGCGCCTACGCGATCCTGGACCGCGAGGGCACGCTGCGCGACTTCGAGACGACCTGGCTGCGCGCGGACGGCTCGGAGCGCCGGTGCCTGGTGGCCTGGGAACGGGTGACGGTCGACGGCGAGCAGCGCCTCATCTCCGAGGTCGCCGACATCACGCGGCTGCGGCGCGCCGAGGAGGCGAGCCTCGCCCTGGAGGAGATGTTCGCCGCCGCCTTCCGCTCCACCCCGGACGCCATCGTGTTCACGCGCCTGGCGGACCGCGCCATCGTCGAGGTGAACCCGGCCTTCGAGCGGCTCACCGGCTGGGCGCGGGAGGAGATCCTCGGGCGCACCGGCACCGATCTCGGGCTGTGGCGCGACCCCGCGGACCGCGCCCGCCTGCTGGGCGCGGTGATGGCCGGCCAGACGGTGGCCGACGCGTCCTTCGGCTCGTCCCACCGCGACGGCACGCCCCTCGAGTGCCGCTACTTCGGCACGCGCGTGACGCTCGGCGGCGAGCCGCACGTGATGTCGATCGTGCGCGACGTGACGGCCGAGGCCCGCGCCAACGTCGAGCTGGCGGAAAGCCGCCGCGAGCTCGCCGAGTCCAACCGCTCGCTGCGCCGCCAGGTGTCGCTGCACGAGTTCACGGAGCACGTGGCCCGCGTGGGGCACTGGCTCACCGACCGCGCGCGCGGCACCGTGACGTGGTCCCGCGCGCTCTTCGAGATCTCCGGCGTGCCGCCGCGCGGACCGATGGGCGTCGAGGAGGCCGCGGCCCTCGTCGACATCGCCGAGAAGGACCAGCTGCGGCTCGCGCAGCAGCGGCTGGACGGCACGCCGGCGTACTACCACTTCACCTGGCCCGACGGCCGCGTGCGCTGGGTGCGCGCCTCGCTCGCCCGCTCGCCCGAGCCCGGGCCCGGCGCCGACGAGTACTTCGGCGTGGTGCAGGACGTGACCGAGGAGCACGAGGCCAAGCTCGCGCTCGAGCGCCTGAACGCCGAGCTGGAGCTGCGCGTGGCCGAGCGCACCGCCGAGCTGCAGGACGCCCTCGCCGAGCTGGACGCCTTCGCCTACTCGGTCGCCCACGACCTGAACGCGCCGCTGCGGGCCATCGACGGCTTCGCGGCGATGCTGGAGATGGACGCCGCCGGGCGCCTCGAGCCCGGCGAGCGTCGCGACCTCGCCCGCATCCGGCGCTCGGCCACGCAGATGGCCTCGCTCATCGCCGACCTGCTGCGCCTCTCGCGCGTCTCGCGCGCGACCGTGGACCGCCGGCCGGTGGACCTCACGTCCCTCGCCGCCGAGATCGCCGCCGAGCTCGCCTCGGCCCAGCCCGGCCGCCGCGTGCAGTGGCGCATCGCGCCGGGGCTTCGCGCGAGCGCCGACGCGGGCCTCGCCCGCTCGCTGCTGCAGAACCTGCTGGGCAACGCCTGGAAGTACACGCGCGACACGCCGGAGCCCGTGATCGAGTTCGCGGCCGACGGCCCGGACGCCTTCGTGGTGCGCGACAACGGCGCGGGGTTCGAGATGGCGCACGCCTCGCGCCTGTTCGCGCCCTTCCAGCGCCTGCACGGCGAGGAGTTCGAGGGCACCGGCATCGGCCTCGCCACCGTCGACCGCATCGTGCGCCGGCACGGGGGCCTGGTCACCGCCGAGGGCCGCCTCGGCGCGGGCGCCACCTTCCGCTTCACCCTGCCGCCCGCCTGAGCCGTCTTTGCTGCGGCGCAACAGGCCCGGTAAAATGGCGTCCATACTGCCGCTTTCGCCCCACCCGCCCCCGGAGATTCCATGTCACTCGTCGCCAACCGCCTCGCCGCCATCAAGGCCTCGCCCACCCTCGCCGTCTCCGCCCGCGCCGCGCGGCTGAAGTCCGAGGGCAAGGACATCATCGGCCTGGGCGCCGGGGAGCCGGATTTCGACACGCCCCAGTTCATCAAGGACGCGGCCGTCGCCGCCCTGAACAAGGGCCTGACGAAGTACACGCCCGCCGGGGGCACGCTCTCGCTCAAGAAGGCGATCATCGCCAAGTTCAAGCGCGACAACGGGCTGGACTACACGGAGAAGCAGATCCTCGTCTCCTGCGGCGGCAAGCAGACCTCGTTCAACCTGTGCCTCGCCCTGCTCAACCCCGGCGACGAGGTGATCATCCCCGCGCCCTACTGGGTGAGCTACCCGGACATGGCCATGGTCGCGGACGGCAAGCCCGTGTTCGTGCCCGCCGGCATCGAGCAGGGCTTCAAGATCACCGCCGCGCAGCTCGAGGCGGCCATCACGCCGAAGTCGCGCCTGGTGTTCATCAACAGCCCGTCCAACCCGTCGGCCGCCGTCTACACGCTCGACGAGCTCAAGGCCCTGGGCGAGGTGCTGCGCAAGCACCCGCGCATCGTCATCGCCTCCGACGACATGTACGAGCACATCCTGCTCGACGGCTCGAAGTTCGTGAACATCCTGAACGCCTGCCCCGACCTCTACGACCGCACGGTGGTGGAGAACGGCGTGTCCAAGGCCTACTCGATGACGGGCTGGCGCATCGGCTACTGCGGGGGCCCGGCCGCGCTCATCGAGGCGATGGAGAACATCCAGTCGCACTCGACCTCCAACCCCACGTCGATCTCGCAGTACGCCGCCGAGGCCGCGCTCAACGGCGACCAGTCGTGCATCGATCCCATGGTGGCCGCGTTCAAGGAGCGCGGCGCGTTCGTGGCGGGCGCGCTCAACGCGATCCCGGGCGTGAAGTGCCTGCAGCCCGCGGGCGCGTTCTACGTCTTCCCCGACTGCCGCCAGGCCATCGCGCGCCTCGCGGCCGCCGGTCGGCTCAAGGCCGCCACGGACATCGCCCTGTGCGACTACCTCATGGAGCAGGAGCAGGCCGTGGCCGCGGTGCCGGGCTCGGCCTTCGGGATGGAAGGCTACCTGCGCATCTCGTTCGCCACCTCGATGGAGAACCTGAAGAAGGCCACCGAGCGCATGGCGAAGGCCATGGGACTGTAGCCGGCCCCCGGGTCGCCGGCCCTCCCGGCGACCCGCCTAGAGCCGCAGCCCCAGCCGCGTGCCCTCGTCGATGGCGCGCTGCGCGTCGAGCTCGCCCGCGGCCGACGCGCCGCCGATGAGGTGCACCGGCCGCCCCGCCTCGCGAAGCGGCCCCTCCAGTTCGCGCTGCGATTCCTGCCCCGCGCAGAGCACGATCGTGTCCACCTCGAGGACGGTGGCGCGCTCGCGCCGCTCCCCGAAGCTCACGGCGAGCCCGGCGGGCACCACGCCCTCGTAGTTGACGCCCGCCAGCATCTCGACGCCCTTCATCTTGAGCGCCGCGCGGTGGATCCAGCCCGTGGTCTTGCCCAGGCCCGCGCCGGGCTTTGACGACTTGCGCTGCAGGAGCCGGATCTCGCGGGCCGGGGCTTCCGGCCGCGGCTTCACGCCCGCCACGCCGCCGCGGGCCTCGGCGGGATCGCCCACGCCCCACTCGCGCCGCCACGCGGCCACGTCCAGCGACGGCGAGCGCCCCTGGTGGACGAGGAACTCGGCCACGTCGAAGCCGATGCCGCCGGCGCCCACGATGGCCACCCGCCGGCCCACGGGCCGGCCGTCGCGCAGCACGTCCAGGTACGAGAGCACGCGCGCGTCGTCCTGGCCCGGGATGCGCGGGTCGCGCGGCACGACGCCCGTGGCGAGCACCACCTCGTCGTGCCCGGCGAGGTCCGCGGCCGCCACGCGCCGCCCCAGGTGCAGGCTCACCCCGTCGAGGGCGAGGCGCCGCGCGAAGTAGCGGATCGTCTCGTGGAACTCCTCCTTGCCGGGGATGCGCTTGGCGAGGTTGAACTGCCCGCCGATCTCGCCGGCCGCGTCGAAGAGATCCACGGCGTGCCCGCGCGCGGCGAGCGTCGTCGCGCAGGCGAGGCCCGCGGGCCCGGCACCCACCACGGCGATGCGCTTCGGCGCCGCGGCCGGCCGCGCGACGAATTCCGTCTCCCGGCACGCGCGCGGGTTCACGAGGCAGGTGGCGAGCGTGCCGGCGAACACGTGGTCCAGGCACGCCGGGTTGCAGGCGATGCAGGTGTTGATCTCGTCCGCCCGGCCCGCGGCGGCCTTGCGGACGAACGCCGGGTCCGCCAGCAGCGGCCGCGCCATGGACACCATGTCGGCCGAGCCCTCCGCGATCACCGCCTCGGCCACCGCCGGGTCGTTGATCCGGTTGGTGGTGCACAGGGGGATGCGCACCTCGCCGCGCAGCTTGCGCGTGACCCAGGCGAAGGCCGCGCGCGGCACGCTGGTGGCGATGGTGGGCACGCGCGCCTCGTGCCAGCCGATGCCGGTGTTGATGATCGTCGCGCCGGCGCCCTCGACGGCCTTCGCGAGGGCCACCACCTCCTCCCAGGTGCTGCCGCCCGGCACGAGGTCC
>JAKOWJ010000071.1 GCA_029781595.1 Pseudomonadota bacterium
GCCGAGCATGACGACGCCGCCGGCGATGAGGACGAGTCCGAGGATGGCGAGCGTGAGCCAGTACGGGGGCTGGTAGGCACCGGAGGTGAAGAAGCGTCCCGCGACGCCGACGATGGTGAGGACTCCGCCGACGACGAGCCAGCGGTTCGCCAGGGCAAGCCCGCCGAAGAGCAGGACAAGCCCTTCGAAGATGAGGAGGAAGCTCCAGCCGAGGGCGCCCGAGGCGAGGGCATCGCGAGCGCCGGGGACGACGACGAGGGCTTCGCCGCCAAAGAGAAGCGCCTCGTGCTCCTGCATGTGCGGGCCGAAGAGGTCGGGCGAGCGGCGGATCCAGAGGGCGACGGCGATGACGTAGATGCCGGCCGGCGTGGTGTAGAGCTGGATGGTGGACGGCTCGAGGATGGCGATTGCCAGTTCGAGGGCGGCGAGGGCAACCACGGTGCCGGGCAGCCAGACGGCGCGCCGGTGAAGACGCAGGCCCTCGGCGATGAGGCCGGCAGCTGCGACGCCGACGAGAGCGGCCATCGTCGCCCATTCGGGGGTGGCCGGCAGCCAGTCGCCGGGGGCGAGGTCGGCACGGCGCTGGGCGAGAGCGATCGCGCCGGTGCCCGCGGCCACGAACCAGGGAACGACGGAGAGGATGGCGGTCACCGCTCCGCGCTCGGTGCGGCGCCAGTCGCGGAACGGCGTGAGGGATACGGCGGTGGCGGCGGCGACGGCGTCATAGGCGAGGGCGAGGCTCCATGTCGGCCACTCGGTGTAGCGCCAGGCGAAGGCGAGCGCAGCGGCGGTGGCGACGGCGGGGAAGATGGCCATGAACCAGCGGCGGACGCCGAGTATGGCCTGCGCGCTGCCGGCTGCGGCGATGGCGCAGACGATGGCCGACTCGCCGGGGTCGTCTTCGGCAGCGACCAGCGCGACGAGCGTGGCGGCGGTGGCAGTGACGATGAGGATGAGGTTGAGCTCGCGGATGCGGCTGCGGGCCGCGGTGATTTCGAACCACGCGACGGCGCCGATGACCACGTAGAGCCATGCGGCTTCGGACCGCTCGAGCCCGGTGGCGATGCCAAACAGCCCGGCGGCGATGAAGAGCAGGCCGGCGCTCACGAGCCCGAGGACCGTACGCTCGCCCGGGGCTTCGGGGTCGACGGGCCGGTTGGCGAAGAAGGCGACGACCTCGTTGCGGGAGCTGGCCGCGCAGAACGCCCAGGCAAGCGCGGCGAGCAAGAACTGCCCGGCGCCGGGGCCTTCGTGGCCGTCGAGGGTGGAGGCGAAGACGACCGGGGCGAAGGCAAGAGCGAGGGCATAGGGCCAGCCGATGGCGGCGAGCTTCTCGCGCCTGCGCCACCAGGTGGCGGATGCCTCGATGGCGGCGGCCAAGCCGAGGCCCGACCAGGCGTAGTGCTCGGGCCCAACGCCGAGGACGAAAAGCAGCGAGCCGACACCAACCGACCCAAGCGCGGGGACGCCGAGCCACGACGGGTCGAAGCGGTGCACCACGGCATCCCAGGCGAGGGCGGCTAAGGCCATGGCGTACACGGATGGCAGTTGCCAGGCATCCGTGCCGTCGAGGGCGGCGGCGCGATGGCCGAAGGCGAGTGCGGCAGCACCGGCGACCAGCATGGTGGTGCGCCAGTGCGGTTCGAAGGGAGACTGGAGCGCGGTGCTCGCGGCCATGGCGGCGGTACCGAGCACCAGCGCCTGCTGCCCGGGATCCTCGTAAGCGAGGGCGGCGGCGATGACGAACCCGGCGCCCGCCACGGGCCCGAAGATGCCGTGGAATTCGGGTGCGCGGCGACCGAACAGGGCGACGACGAGCCAGCCGAGGACGCCAGCGGCGGCATAGGTCCAGGCGGCCTGACCGTAGGAGGCGTCGAGCGCGTGGTTCACGTAGCCGGCAGAGGCGTAGCCAAGGCCCACCGCACCCCAGGCGAGCAGGCGGCGCTCGGTGGATAGGGCGCGGGGGGAGACGGAGAGCAGGATCTCGGGGAGGAGGCCGTTGGAGCGAAGGGCGGCGACGAGCCACGCGAGCGCGGCGACGGCGAAGGCAGCGGCGCCGACCCAGGGCTGGTCGACGTAGACCGTGGCGAGCGCGGCCGGGGCGAGCGCTGTGAGCAGCGCGTACGGCCATCCGAGGAGGCGGAGGTCGCGGCGGGTGAGCCACCAGGACGAGGCGGCTTCGATCACGGCGCTGGCAGCGAGGTACGGCCAGGCCCAGTGCTCGACGCCGACATCGAGGATGTAGAGGCCGGCCGTGGAGCCAGTGGCGAGCAGGGCGGGGATGGCAAGCCACGAGCGGTCGCAGCGGTTCACCATCGCGTCCCAGGCGAAGGCGACGGCGACGAGGCCGTAGCCCGTGGGGAGCTGCCAGGAGTCGGTTTGCTCGGCGACGGCGGTGCGGTGGCCGGCGATCAGAGTTTCGGCGGCGAGGACGACAAGGACCGTCCGCCATGGGATGGCGCGAGCCGGCGAGAGCGCGAGGGCGGCGGAAATGGTGGCTGCGCCGACCATCAGCGTCTGCTGGCCGGGCTCCTCCAGGGTGAGCAAAACGGCGACAGCGAGGCCGGCCGCACCGCCCGGGCCGAGGATGCCGTGAAGTTCGGGGGCGAAGCGGCGGCCGGCGAGCGCGACGGCGAGCCAGCTCGCGATGGCGACCGCGGCGAACGGCCAGGCGGACTCGGGGAGCGACCAGCCGAGGGCGTGGTTAGCGTGGCCGATCGCGGCGTAGGCGAACCCGATAGAGCCCCAGGCGAGGAGGCGCCGCTCGATCGCGGGGGCGTTGGCGGACCGGGCGTTGAGGGCCCTGCCGAGGGCTCCGTCGGACCAGATTGCGGCGGCGAGCCACGGGAGGGCTGAGGCCGCCATGGCCGCGGCGCCTATCCAGGCGTGGTCGAGGTAGGTCCCCGTGAAGGCAAGCGGAATCGCGGCGGCGAGGAGGGCGTAGGGCCAGCCGAACCTCACGAGCGCGGGCCGCGGGCGCCACCAGGGGGTGGCGGCTTCGATTGCGGCGGACGCCGCGAGCGCCGGCCAGGCCCAGTGCTCGGGCGGCGCGCCGAGGTACCAGGCGAGCGACGAGGCACCGGTTGCGGCCGAAGCCGGCACGCCGAGCCAGGCGACGTCGTTGCGGACGACGAGCGCGTCCCAGAGGAAGTTCGCGAGGACGAAGGCGTAGGCAGCCGGGAGTTGCCAGGCGGAGTCGCCGACGTCGAGGGCGTGGGTGTGGCCGGCAGCGAGGCTGAGGACCGAGCCGAGGAGCATGAGACGTCGCCAGTTCGCGGCGAACGGCTGCTGGATGGCGAGGGCGGCCGCGCTGCTCGCGATCGCGAGCATCAGCGTCTCCTGGCCGCCGTCGGTGGTCGCGGTCGCAGCGGCGACCACGATCGCGGCGAGGCCGAGCGGGCCGAGGATGCCGTGGAGCCGCGGGACCATCCGGCCGAGCGCGGCAACGGCGAGCCAGGCGCCCACGCCGGCGACGAGGAAGGTCCAGCCTGCCTCGGGGGGCGACCAGCCGAGCGCGCGGTTCGCGTACGCGAGCGCGGCGAGCTCGAGCGCACCACCGCCGATGGCGACGAGGCGCTGCTCGAGGACGAGAGCGCGCTCGGTTTCGACGGCGTTGAAGAGCCGAAGGAGACCGCCCCGGACGCGAAGCGAGGCCGCGACCCAGAGCGCTCCGGCGAGGGCGAAGGCGGTCGCGCCGAGGATCGCCGGATCGAAGCCGACGGTGAACCCGGCTGACGGGTCTTCTTTTTCGATGAAGGCTGCGGTGAACAGGAGGGGAGCGAGGGCCAGGACGAGGGCGTAGAGCCAGTTCCAGGTGCCGAGCAGCCGCTGTCCGCGCCAGGACGGTTCGAACACGAGCATGGCCGCGGCGACAGCGAGCGGGACGAAGACCCACCAGGCGACCTCAACCTCAACGGACCAGAGCGCGGACATGCCGAGGCCGGTTGCGAGAGCGGGCGCAAAGAGCCAGGCGGGTGCGAAGCGATGGAGCGACGCTTCAAGGACGCCGGTGGCGCCGAGGACGGCGTAGGTGGCCGGGATGGCGGCAGCGGTGGTCTCCTCGGGGATGGCGAAGACGTGGGCCAGCGCGAGTGCCATGACGCCGGCGACAACAGCGAGCGAGCGCCAGAGAACCGCGGCCGAGGGATGGAG
>JAKOWJ010000079.1 GCA_029781595.1 Pseudomonadota bacterium
GGCCAGGCCTCCGGGTTCCGAGGCGCCGGGCGGCGGGGTCATCTTCGTGAAGAGGTCCAGCGAAAGGCCGGAGACGCCCAGGCGGAAGGTGGTCCACAGGATCCACAGCAGCCATACCAGCCCGAAGGCCATCGCGGCGAGCGAGAGCGTGAGCGCGACGCGGTTGACGAGGTAGCGGCGGCGGTGCAGGTCCATCGCGCGCCCTCAGGCCTTGGTGCCCTCGCCCTTGGCCAGGCGCAGCAGCAGCAGCTTGGAGAAGGCCAGGACGACGAAGGTGATGACGAACAGGATGAGGCCCAGCTCGATGAGCGCGGCCGTGTGGATGCCGGGCGCGGCCTCGCCGAACTCGTTGGCCAGGGCCGAGGTGATGCTGTTGCCGGGCAGGAAGAGCGAGGCGCCCTCGAGGAAATTGGTGTTGCCGATCACGAAGGTCACGGCCATGGTCTCGCCCAGCGCGCGGCCCAGGCCCAGCATGATGCCGCCGATGACGCCCACGCGCGTGTGCGGCAGCACCACGTTCCACACCACCTCCCAGGTGGTGGCGCCCACGCCGTAGGCCGACTCCTTGAGCATCGCGGGCGTGACCTCGAAGACGTCGCGCATCACCGCGGCGATGAACGGGATGATCATGATGGCCAGGATGATGCCGGCGCAGAGCAGCCCGATGCCGATGGGCGGGCCGTCGAAGAGCGCGCCCAGCAGCGGGATCCTGCCCAGCGTGGCGGAGAGGAACGGCTGCGTCTGGGCGAAGATGGGCGCGAAGACGAGCAGGCCCCACATGCCGTAGACGATCGAGGGGATGGCCGCCAGCAGCTCGATGGCCGTGCCCAGCGGCCGGCGCAGCCACGCCGGCGAGAGCTCGGTGAGGAAGAGCGCGATGCCGAAGCTCACCGGCACCGCGATCACCAGCGCGATGGCCGAGGTGACCAGCGTGCCGTAGATGGGGATGAGGGCGCCGAAGCGCTCGGCCGGCGGGTTCCACTCGCTCGTCCACACGAACGCCGCGCCGTAGCGCACC
>JAKOWJ010000086.1 GCA_029781595.1 Pseudomonadota bacterium
TACGACGGCTTCGCCGTCGCCCTCGTCGTCTCCTGATGCGCGTCTTCATCGCCGGGGCCGGCTACGTCGGGGCCGCGGCGGCGCCCCTGCTCGAGGCGGCCGGGCACCGGGTGGCCCTCGGCCGGCGCACGCCCGGCGACGACCCGCGGGCCTGCGCGATGGACGTGCTGCGGCGCGGGACCCACCCGGCGGCGCTGCGCGAGGCCGAGTGCGTGATCTACTGCGTGTCGGCGGACGCCTTCACCGAGGAGGCTTACCGGCTCGCGTACGTGGAGGGCCTCGCGAGCGTGGTGGCCACCGCCGCCGCGGGCGCCGCGCGCCGCTTCCTCTTCGTCTCGTCCACGGGGGTGTACGCGCAGGACGACGGCAGCGTCGTCGACGAGTCCTCGCCCGCGGTGCCCCGAGGCTTCTCGGGCCGCGCGCTCCTCGAGGGCGAGGCCCTGCTCGCGGGCGCGCCCTTCGAGGCCGCCACGATCCGCTTCTCGGGCATCTACGGGCCGGGGCGCGACCGCCTCGTGCGCATCGTCCGCGGCGCCGCGCCGGTGTCGCCGCGATCGCGCGCGAGCCTCACCAACCGCATCCACCGCGACGACTGCGCCCGGGCGCTGGTGCACCTGGCGGGCCTGCCCTCGGTGGCGCCGCTCTACGTCGGCAGCGACGAGGCGCCCACGCCCATGGGCGAGATCCTCGACTGGATCGCGGCCCGGCTGGGCCTGCCCCCGCCCCCCGTGGGCGAGGACGCCCCGGACGTCCTGCAGCGGGGCGGCAACAAGCGCCTCTCCAGCGCCCGCCTGCGCGCCTCGGGCTTCGCCTTCCGCTACCCCACCTACCGCGAGGGCTTCGGCGCCCTGCTCGCCGCCCCCGGACGGGAGTGATTCGCGTTTATTGCGCGAGCGCAATCGCGGGGCCCCTTCCCGTGGGAGAATGGCGCCGCCCCACCTCACAAAAGGAGAACACGCTCTTGGCCAAGCCCAACTACGCATTCGAGAAGCGAAAGCGGGAACTGGAACAGAAGCGCAAGAAGGAAGAAAAGCTGGCGCGCAAGATGCAGAACAAGCAGGCCAAGGCCGGCGAGGGCGGCGACGCGGCCCCGGCGCCCGAGCCGGACTCTCCCCCCGCCTGAGCGGGGCGGCCCGGCGCCGGGCCGGCCAGCGATGATCCGCGGCGAGCGATTCAACGGTTTCACCCACCTCGCGGGGACCGTGCTCGCCGTGGCCGGCGCCTCGGCGCTCATCGTGCTCGGCGCCCTGAAGGGCGACCCCTGGAAGGTCGCCAGCTTCTCGGTCTACGGCGCCACGCTGGTCTTCCTGTACCTCTCCTCCACGCTGTACCACTCCACGCGCGGGCGCGCCAAGGCCGTGCTGCGCAAGCTCGACCACGGCGCCATCTACCTGCTCATCGCCGGCACCTACACGCCCTTCGCGCTGGTGAGCCTGGGCGGCGGCTGGGGGTGGTCGATCTTCGGGGTGGTCTGGGGGCTCGCCGCGGTGGGCCTCGTGCAGGAGATGTGGCTCGCCCGCGGGGCGCGCCTGTCGTCCCTGGCGATCTACCTCGTGATGGGCTGGCTCGCGCTCGTGGCCGTCGTCCCCCTCGTGCGGGCGCTGGGCTGGGACGGGCTCGCCTGGGTGGCCGCGGGCGGCGCCGTCTACACCGCCGGCATCGTCTTCTACCTGCTCGACGAGCGCGTGCCCCACTTCCACGGCGTCTGGCACCTGTTCGTGCTGGCCGGCAGCGCCGTGCACTACGCGGCCATCGTTCGCTTCGTCGCCTGAGGCCCGGCCCTCAGAGCACGTCGAAGGTCCACGACCCCTTCGCGAAGACCTCCGCCTGGCGCAGGGCCGCGCCGGTGTCCGCGTCGAGCGTGCGGCCGACAGTGACGCCCACGTAGAGCGTGAGCTCGAGGCCGCGCCGGTGCCCGAACACCACGGAGAGCGTGTCCGAGCGCTCGCGGTGCGACACGGGCTTCTCCCACAGCGAGGGCGCGCGCTTCACCCACCCCGCCTGCCAGATGGTGCGCAGGCTGTCGCGGGCGCTGAAGTGCCAGATGGCGAGCAGCTGCTGGGAGCGCTGGCCGATGATGCGCTTCGAGCCTTCCACGGGCTCGAGCGCATCCACGTGGTCGTCGTCGATGCGGTACTCGAGCTCGGCGCGCGGGTGCAAGCGCAGGCTCGCCTGCACGGTGGCGAACCAGCCGCGGCCGATGCGGTTGTTGGCCACGTCCGCGCGGTCGCCGTAGGCGATCTCGGAGTAGAGCCGCGGGAACCAGCGCGCGGGGTTGGACTCGACCTGCAGGTACACCTGGTCGCGCTTGCGCAGCCCGCCGCCCGGGCGCAGGCCCACCAGGCCGTTGGGCCGCAGCTCCAGCCACACGTTGGTGGCGCGCGGCAGCCCCAGCTGCACGCCGAGGTAGTTCTGCTGGTAGACCACGCCGCCATCGCGCGCCGTCCGGTACTCCGCATTGAGGTAGGGCGAGACCTCGTTGAAGGGCCCGACGTCCAGGAACCGGCGCTGCGTCTCGCTGTAGAGCGTGCGGTAGCCGTTCTGCGTGTAGAAGCCGCTGTCGTCGCGGAAGCGCGGGCCCACGTCCTCCACGGCCAGGAACTCGCGCCAGGCGGGGCCGCCGTAGCTCCAGTCCACGCGCGCGAAGTGGTCCGCGTCGCGCGGCCCGCGAGCCAGGCCGCCCGCGCCGTCGGGCTGCGCCGTCGTCCACGACTGCAGGAACTGCGCGCGCACGCGGTTCTCGCGGTCCACCCACCAGGCGAGGTCGGGGCCCAGCACGCGGTTGTAGCCGCCGCCGTCGTAGGACCGGTCGGCGAACACCAGGCCGGGCGTGAGGCCGTTCCACTGCCCGCGCAGCCGCGCGATGGTCGCGAGCGACTTGCGGTCCTGGCGCGCGAGGCCGTTGCCGTAGGTGCCCGGCAGCAGCACGAGCCCGCCGCCGTCGTCCCGCGCGGCGAGCACCGTGTAGTCCAGCCCCTCGCCGCGGCGCGTGGCGCGCACGCCCCAGGCCGGGTCGGTCACGGTGCGCGTGTAGAGGGCGTTGGTGGGCGACTGCAGCACGTCCGAGCCCTCGAGGAAGAAAGGCCGCTTCTCGTTGTAGAAGAGGGAGAACTGGTTGTTGCCCGAGAGCAGCGGCGTGTCCAGCTCCACCTGCGAGAAATCCGGGTTGAGGGTCGCGTCCACGACCAGGTCGGCGCGCGGCCGCCACTTGAGGTCCAGGCCCGCCACGGCCTCGCGGTCGCTCCCGCTCGCCGCGCCCTCGCGCTGGCGCGTGCCGCGCAGCGTGAGCTGCGGCGTGAGGGCGAGGTGGCGCGTGGAGGGCAGGCCCTCGAGCCCAGTGAGCGGCAGGTTCAGGCACAGGAAGCAGTTCGAGTCGCGCGGCAGCGGGCTCGAGGCGATGCGGTAGCGCTGCTCGCGCGGCCAGTTGCGGAAGACGAGCACGCTCCAGGTGGCGCTGGGCGGGTCCGTGTAGCGCAGCGACGAGAACGGGATGCGGAACTCCGCCGTCCACCCGCCGGGGAAGCGGCCCGTGGCCACGTCCACCTCGAAGTCGGGCGCGAAGTCCTCGTTGCCCGTGTCCTCGTTGTAGAGCCCGTCGGCGAGGACGCCACGCGGGTTGGCCCGCACGAAGTGCGCGAACTTGCGCGTGCCCAGGGGATCGATGAAGAGCGCCACCATGTCCTGGTCGGCGAGCACGCCGTCGCGGCGCGCGAAGGGCGCGCGCAGGCGCTCGGGCTCCGGGTCCCAGGCCTTCACGGCGACGTACAGCGCCTGCCGGTCGTAGGCGAACCGCGCCTCGGTGCGCACCGGGGGCGGCGCCTTGTCGTCGGGCGAGACCTGGTGGAAGTCCGCCAGCGCCTCGGCCTCGCCCCAGGCCCGCTCGTCGAGGCGGCCGTCGAGGGCGATGCGCTCGCCCGGCGCGAGGCGGTGGGCCTGGATCGCGTGGGCGGGCGGGGCCAGCGCGGCGAGCAGGAGCAGGCTGGCGAGGGCGGTTCGGATTCGCGTCATGTTCTTCGGGCCGTCCAGGAGGTGCGCGGAGGGTAGCGGCGCGGCGCGTGCGCCCACAAGCCCCCGGGCGACGAAACGCGCGGATCGGGACACGAAATGCGGGGCGGCGCCGGTTGTGCGCTGCAACACGGGGGCGTATAGTCCCGCCCCACCTGCGCCGGCGGCCGGCGCGAGCCTTCGCATGAGCACGCCGGACGACAGGGCCCCCGCGGCCCACCCCTCCCACGGACCCACGGCCGTCCTCGTCCTCGGCGCGCTGGGCGTCGTGTTCGGCGACATCGGCACGAGCCCCCTCTACGCGCTGCGCGAGTGCTTCTCGCCCGCGCACGGCATCGCGCCCACGCGCGAGAACGTGCTGGGGCTGCTCTCGCTCATCACCTGGTCCATGGCCTGGGTGATCGCCTTCAAGTACCTCGTGGTGATGATGCGCGCCGACAACAACGGCGAGGGCGGCATCCTCGCGCTCCTGGCGCTCGCGCTGCGCGGCCTCTCGCGCGAGCCCCGCAGGCGCTGGGCCGTCATCACCCTGGGCATCTTCGGCGCGGCCATGTTCTACGGCGACAGCATGATCACGCCGGCGATCTCGGTGCTCTCCGCGATGGAGGGCCTTCAGGTGGCCACGCCCGCCTTCGCCCACGCGGTGATCCCGGCCACGGTCGCGGTGCTGGCCGGCCTCTTCCTCATCCAGCGCCACGGCACGGGCCGCGTCGGCACGCTCTTCGGGCCGGTCACCCTCGCGTGGTTCCTCGCCATCGCCGCCGCCGGCCTCGCGCGCATCGGCGACCACCCCGACATCCTGCTCGCGCTGAACCCGGCGCACGCCGTGCGCTTCCTCGCGGAAAACCGCGGCACGGGCTTCCTCGTGCTGGGCTCGGTGTTCCTGGTGCTCACCGGCGGCGAGGCGCTCTACGCCGACATGGGCCACTTCGGCCGCCGCCCCATCCGCCTCGCGTGGTTCGGGCTCGTGATGCCGGCGCTCCTCGTGAACTACTACGGCCAGGGCGCCTTCGTCCTGGCGCACCCCGAGGGCGTGAGGAATCCCTTCTACCTCATGCTCCCGGGCTGGGCCGCGCTGCCGATGGTGGCGCTCGCCACCGCGGCCACCGTGATCGCCTCGCAGGCGGTGATCTCCGGCGCCTTCTCCATCACGCGCCAGGCGATCCTGCTCGGCTACGTGCCGAGGCTGGAGATCCTGCACACCTCCGACCGGCAGATCGGCCAGATCTACGTGCCGTTCGTGAACTGGACGCTCTTCGTGGCGGTCGTCGCGCTCGTGCTGGGCTTCCAGGATTCCGGCGGCCTCGCCAACGCGTACGGCATCGCCGTGTCGGCCACCATGGTGATCGAGTGCGTGCTCGCCACGATCGTCGCGCGGCGGCTGTGGCGCTGGTCGCGCGCCGGCACGGTGGTCCTCATGGGCGCGATGATCGCGGTGGACCTCGCGTTCTTCTCGGCCAACGCCGCCAAGTTCCTGCACGGCGGCTGGTTCCCGCTCGCCATCGGCGCCGGCTGCTTCACGCTGCTCGTCACGTGGAAGCGCGGCGCGGAGCTGCTCACCCGGCGCATGGCCGAGGAGGGCATCCCGCTCGAGCCCTTCCTCGAGTCGCTGGCCCTGAGCCCGCCGCAGGTCGTGCCGGGCACCGCGATCTTCATGACGAGCGCGCCCGACAAGGTGCCGCACGCGCTGCTGCACAACCTCAAGCACAACAAGGTGCTGCACGAGCGCGTGGTGTTCCTCACCGTGGTCACGCACGACGTGCCGGCGGTGCCCGTGGAGGACCGCGTGCAGCTCAAGCGCCTGCGCGAGGGCTTCTGGCGCCTCGAGGCGTGGTACGGCTTCAAGGAGCACCCCGACATCGGCGAGATCCTCGACCGCTGCCGGGTGCGCTACGGCCTCGCGTTCGAGTCGATGGAGACCTCGTTCTTCCTGTCGCGCCAGACCATCGTCTGCAGCGGCGACCGCCCGGGCATGGCCGCGTGGCGCGACCACCTCTTCGCGTGGATGAGCCGCAACGCCACGCGCGCCACCGACTTCTTCAACATCCCCATCAACCGCGTCGTCGAGCTCGGCACGCCGGTGGACATCTGACCGGCGCCGTCAACGGCGATCCCGCGGGAAGCGTTACTCTTGCGGGATGCGCCGGGCCTTCGCGCGGCGCGGATTTCCGCACAGGAGAATACGAATGAGCACCTCTCCCGCTTCCGGCGCCCCCGCCAAGTCCGGCATCCACCCGGGCATCGTGGTCGGCGCGATCGCCGTCGTCGTCTTCGGGGCCGCGGGCGCGGCCTCCTACCTGGGCCTGCTCCCGGGCCAGCCCGCCCCGGCGCCGGCCGCGGCGCCCGTGGCCGCGGCGCCTGCGACGCCGGCACCCGCCCCGCAGGCGCAGCCCGAGCCTGCCGCACAGGCCGCG
>JAKOWJ010000100.1 GCA_029781595.1 Pseudomonadota bacterium
AGGGCGAACGCGGCGAGCGTGGCGGCGATGACCGCGACCCGGTGCGCGACGCACCAGTCGACCAGCCGCCGGAAGCGCACGTAGAAGGGCTTGCGGTAGACGGCGGCCTCGTCGACGCGGGCGCCCGCGCCGTGGAAGTCGGGCAGCAGCCGGTAGCCCAGGAAGGGCACGAAGACCACCGAGACGAGCCACGAGACGGCCAGGGCGATCACCGTCACCGCGAACATCGCGAAGGTGTACTCGCCGGTGGACGAGCGCGCCAGGCCGATCGGCAGGAACCCGGCCGCCGTGACGACGGTGCCCGTGAGCATCGGCATGGCCGTCGAGGTGTAGGCGAAGCTCGCGGCGCGCACCCGCTCCCAGCCCTGCTCCATCTTCACCACCATCATCTCCACCGAGATGATCGCGTCGTCCACCAGCAGGCCCAGCGCGATGATGAGGGCCCCGAGCGAGACCTTGTGCAGGTCGATGCCGGCCTGGTACATGAAGAGGAAGGTCACCGCGAGCGTGAGCGGGATGGACAGCGCCACGATGAGGCCGGTGCGCAGCCCCAGCGACAGGAAGCTCACCAGCAGCACGATCGCCACCGCCTCGGCCAGCGTGCGCGTGAACTCGCGGACCGCGCGCTTCACGGCGGCCGGCTGGTCGTTCACGCGGTCGAGCTCGAGTCCCACCGGGAGCTCGGCCCGGATGCGCGCGATCTCCGCGTCGAGGGCCTGGCCCAGGGAGATGATGTCGCCGCGCGGCACCATGGACACGGCCACGCCGATGGCCTCCCGCCCCATGAAGCGCATCTTCGGCTGGGGCGGGTCCGAGTAGCCGCGCGCGACGCGGGCGATGTCTCCCAGGCGGAAGGTCCGGCCTCCGGCCCGCACGGGCAGGTCGGCCACGCTCTGCACCGAGTCGAGCGCGCCGGTCGTGCGGATGTAGATGCGGTCCGTGGGCGTCTCGAAGCTGCCGGACGGGGCCACCGCGTTCTGCTGGGACAGCGCCG
Source organism: Pseudomonadota bacterium (assembly GCA_029781595.1). Classification (GTDB taxonomy): domain Bacteria; phylum Pseudomonadota; class Gammaproteobacteria; order Burkholderiales; family Usitatibacteraceae; genus FEB-7. Next base: position 995 of record JAKOWJ010000100.1, read on the forward strand.
CGAAGACCACGGCCGGCTCCACGCCCAGCGTGGCGAGCTTGGCGTTGGAGATCTCGACGAAGATCTTCTCGTCCTGCTCGCCGATCAGCTCGACCTTGGCCACGTCCTTCACCCGCAGCAGGTCGTTTCGCACGCGGTCGGCCGCTTCCTTCAGGCGCGCGTAGCCGTAGCCGTCGCCGGTGAGGGCGTAGATGTTGCCGAAGGTGTCGCCGAACTCGTCGTTGAAGAACGGGCCCTGGATCCCGGCGGGCAGCTGGCCGCGGATGTCGCCGACCTTCTTGCGCACCTGGTACCAGGTGTCGCGGATCTCGTCGGGGCGCGAGGAGTCCTTCACGAACACGAAGACCACCGACTCGCCGGGCTTCGAGTAGCTGCGCAGGTGGTCCAGGCGCGGGGTCTCCTGGAGCTTCTTCTCGATGCGGTCGGTGAGCTGGCGCTCGACCTCGTCGGCGGACGCCCCCGGCCAGGTGGTGCGCACGACCATCAGCTTGAAGGTGAACTCGGGGTCCTCGGCCTGGCCCAGCCGCAGGTAGGAGCCCACCCCGATCACGGCGAGCACGACCATGAAGTAGAGCACCAGCGTCTGGTGCGACAGCGCCCACTCGGAGAGGTTGAAGCGCCGGACCACGGGCTGGCCTCAGCGCGGCTTGTCGGGCGCGTACGGGCGCACGGCCTGGCCGTCGCGCAGCTTGTGCACGCCGGCGGCCACCACGACCTCGCCGGGCGCGAGGCCTGCGGCGATCGTCGCGCCGTCCTCGCGGAACCGGTCGACCCGCACCGGTCGGCGGCGCACGCGCCGTCCGCCGTCCTCGACGACCCACACGGCGGCCGCGTCGCCGTCGCGCAGCAGGGCGGTGAGGGGAACGAGCACGGGCGCCGGGCCGGCCCCGGGCCGCAGTCCTACGGTGGCGCTCATGCCCAGGCGCGCGCCCGCCGGCAGGGCGGCCACGGCGACGCGGACGCGGAAGGTGCGCGTCACGGCATCGGCGCCGCCGGCGATCTCGCGGATGCGCCCCGGCACGCGCCCACCGGGCTCGGCCCACAGCACCACCGCGACGGGCTGGCCGACGCGCAGCTCCCCGATGCGGCTCTCGGGCACGTCGACCACCACGTCCCGGGCGCCGTCGTGCGCGAGCCGCAGCACCGGCTGGCCAGCGGCGAGGACCTGGCCCGGCTCCGCGGAGGTCGAGACGACGACGCCGTCGGCGTCGGCCTCCAGCGTGGCGTAGGCCTGCTGGTTGCCGGAGAGGTCGGCCTGCGCGCGCGCCTGGGTCACGCGTGCGGCTGCGGCGGCCAGCGCCGTCTCGCGCGCGTCGTACGCGGAGCGGCTGATGAACCTGCGCGCGAGCAGGTCGGCGGCGCGGTCGAATTCGGCCTTCGCAAGCGCGTGGTCGGCCTCGGCCGAGGCGAGCTGGGCGCGGGCGGCGGCCGCGGCGAGGCGGGTGTCGGCGGGGTCCAGCCGAGCCAGCGCCTGGCCGTGCCGCACGGAGGCGCCGGCGTCGACGAGCCGGGCAGCGAGCTTGCCCCCGATGCGGAAGCCGAGGTCCGTCTCGACGCGGGCGCGCAGCTCGCCCGCGTACGTCTCGCGCGTCGCCGGCGTGTCCGCGGGGATGGTGTACGTGAGCACCGGGCGGACGGGATCGGCGATGCGATCGGCCTCGCCGCAGGCCGCGGCCGCGACGGCCGCGAGGAGGAGCGCGGCGGCGCCCCGGGCGCTCATCGCGCCTTCCTCGCCGGGGTGCGCGCCGGCGCGCTTCCCATGGCGCCGCGCCACAGCGCGCGCAGCGCCTGCTCCAGCTCGCGCTCGTAGTCCCGGCGGAACAGGGCCAGCTCGGCCCGCTCCATGGCGCTGCCGAAGCGCTCGATGGGGTGCAGCAGCTGCCACAGGCCGACGATCAGGCCGTAGCTGTGCTGCAGGAGCGTGACGCCCTCGCCGCGTCGCAGGGAAGGGAAGTGCCGCTCCAGGCCCGCGCCCGCCCCGGCCAGCGCCGCGGCCACGCGCAGCTTGAAGGCCACCGCCGCCGGCGCGGGAATGTCGCGGTCCATGAGGCCGAAGCAGCGGCTGGTGAGCGGGAGGTAGCCGGGCGCGCGCACCAGCCGCTCGCGGGTGACGGCCCAGACCTCGTCGAAGCCGACCCGGCCGCGGCCGGCCAGCAGGTGCCCGAGTCGGTCGAAGAACTGCGCCACGTGGCGCTCGTGCAGCGAGAGCAGCATCTCCTCCTTGCTGGGGAAGTAGAGGTAGACGGTGCCCTTGGCCACGCCGGCGGCCTGGGCCACCTCGGCGACGCTCGCGACGCGGTCGGGGTGCGCGAGGAACAGCGACTCGGCCGCGTCCAGCAGGGCGTGGCGGCGCTCCTCCTTCTCCGGCTCGGCGATGGCGCGCGTCTTCGGGGGCACAAATGACTCCGGGTCAGTTGGCGCACGATAAATGACCGACGGTCATCGGTCAAGCGGCACCGGCCGTCGGCCCGCCGGTGTTCGCCTGCGGGGAATGACGGTAATATCCCCGGACCCGTCCACCGGCGGGCTGAATCCGTCATGCGGTGCGGCACGTATCGCGCCGCAGGGATCACAACCTGGGAGCATCGGCGATGAGTCAATCAGGGGATGCGGACGATCCGCGGCGCAGGCTGCTGATCCAGGCGCTGGCGGCCGGCGTGTTCAGCGGCAGCGTCGCGAGCCGCGAGGCGATGGCGCAACTCTTCGGCAGCCGTCCTTCGCAGCTGCCGCCCGGGCGGTCGATCTACCGCATCTCGGGCGACGTGCGCGTCGACGGCAAGCCGGCCACGCTCGAGACGAGCGTCCACGGCCGTTCCACGCTCGAGACGGGCCGCAACAGCGAAGTCGTCTACGCGGTCGGGCAGAGCGCCTTCGTGCTGCGCAGCGAGAGCCGGGTCGTGCTGGAGACCGCGCAGCCCGATTCCGCCTTCCTGTCGGGCCTGAGGCTGCTCACGGGGCGGCTGCTGTCGGTGTTCGCGCCCAAGCGCCCGCTCAAGCTGCGCGCGGCCACGGCGACCATCGGCATCCGGGGCACGGGCGTCTACATGGAGACGGACCCGGAGCAGACCTACTTCTGCACCTGCTACGGCGTGGCGGACATCGCCTCGAACACGGATCCGGAAAGCGAGGAGACGGTGGCCGCGCAGCACCACGACCGCCCGCTCTACATCGTGAAGGGCCAGCCCGAGGGCAAGAACATCCGCGAGGCCCCGTTCATCAACCACACCGACCAGGAACTGATGCTCATCGAGGCACTGGTCGGGCGCACGCCCCCCTTCGTCTTCCCGAAGAGCGACTACACGGGCCCGCGCCGCGGCTACTGACCGGCGCCCCGGGTCCGCGGCGGGCGCCGGCCCGCCGCCCGCGCCACGCTACTGCGGGGCGCCCGCCAGGATCCAGTTCAGGAACAGGTCGTACCGGGCCCGCGCCGGGTCGCCCGGAGGCTTGCTCGTGTCGAACCCCGCGATCACGCCGCCGTTGTGGTGGTGGCCCGAGGGCTTGCGCAGGAGCGGGCTGCCCGCGATGTCCGTGAAGTTGATGCGGCCGCGGACCTCCTCGTAGAACCAGGCGTCGTCGGTCGCGTCGCCGGCGATGCCGTCGCCGTTGCGGTCCTCGTTGGTGTAGTGCACGGGCGGGTGCGCCGCGGAGGGCGTGGCCGTGTGGCACACGGTGCAGGTGTTCGAGGTCTGCATCACCGACTTGATGTCGGCGAAGCGGATCGCCGACGGGGCCGGAGACAGCCCGTTCTTCACGACGAGGGTGAGGGTGGCGGGCGCGCTCTGCACCGAGCCGTTGCCGACCACGAGCTGGATCTTCCACGTGCCCTCGGCGGCGGAAGTGAAGGTCGGGTTCGCCGTGCCGGCGTCCGACAGCGAGGCCCCGGCCGGGCCGGACACGATGGACCACGAGTACGTGGAAGCGAACAGGCTCCCCGACGCCGACAGGGGCGTCGCACCCGGCGCGGTGACGCGGTCCGGGCCCGGGTCGGCCACGGGCTTGCCCGGCAGGGGCAGGGCGCCGCCCGCATCGCGCACGGCGTATCCCTGGCCCTCCAGGAAGGTGGCCAGCGAGGACGGGCCGTCGGAGGACCAGAAGGCGTCGTACACGATCTTCGCGAGCGGCATGTTGCCGCGGTCGGCGACGTGGTACTTGATCCGGTCGGCGTACCCCTTGAATTTCTCGTAGGACATGAAGTCGAGGTCCGACTGCCCGCCGGTGCCGCGAAGCACGTGGCACGTGCGGCAGGCCGGCGCGACCACCCTCTGGTAGAGGGTGCTCTGGCCCGCGGCCTGCCAGTCCGGCGGCACGTAGGTGTCGGAGAAGGTCGGGCTGGGCAGGCCGTCGCCGCCGTAGAACGCCTTGAGCAGCACCGCGGCGGTGCCCTGCCACTCGTCGGGCGTGGCGGCGCGGCGGCACGCGTCCTCGGGGAGCGTGGACGGCGCGGCGAGCGGGTAGGAGCACAGGACCATCTTGTTGATGGTCTTGATCCCGGCCTCCTGCTCGGCCCGCGTGAAGCCGGGCGTGGTCGAGAAGTCGAACGCGTCGGCCTCGAAGGCGTGCAGGTGCGCCTGCACGTCGCCCCGGGCGCCCGAGGCCGAGTTTCGAACCAGGTTGAACAGGCGGTTGCCCGAGGCGTCCGGCGGCGTGAGCGCGTCGCCGCGCCCGCCGTGGCAGGAGATGCACGGGCCCGGCATCGCCTTGTCGCCGCGGTTGTCGAGGTCGACGAAGGTCTGGCGCTCGCCGGTCTGCGCGTTGTAGTTGAAGAACTTGGCGAAGGGCACGCCGCCGGCCGGCCCGGGGCTGAACTCGATGGCGTTCACGCCGAGGAAATGGCGGGGGTCGCGGACGATGGCGGCGTCGAGGTTGAGCGTCGAGTACGCGTATCCGGCCCCCGTGTCCACCAGGTAGTTCTCGACGAAGAAGGCGAGCGTGCCGTCGGGGTTCTGGCGCGCCGTCATGCGGCGTCCGTAGCCGAGGTCGCGCCGGTCGCCGAAGACGACCGTGACCTGCGTGCCGGTGCCGGAGTCGAATCCGTTCACGCTCTTGAACTTGGCCAGCGTGTCGCGGGCGTTGGTGGGATCGACGGCCGCGTAGTAGGCGCGCGTGTAGTCCGCCGTGTCCGTCTGCAGCGTGCCGTCGCTGCGCTTCTGCGGGTTGGGGAAGAGCAGGAAGCTGTCCGGGCCCGTCGTCGCCGCGGGCGGGCTCGGGTTCCCCGGGCGGACGTCGCCGGCACTCCCGCCCCCGCCGCAGGAGGCGAGGACGAGCGCCGCGGCGGCGCAGGCGAAGGCGGCGGAGGTTCGGCTGGTCATGCGCGGGTCCCCTAGAAGCGCATCAGGTACAGGATGGTGTACTGGTTCACGTCGTAGCTCGACGGCCCCGGGCCCTCGGGCCGCGTGTTCGGCGTGGTCTGCACGCGCCGGTACGAGAAGTCGATCGAGTCGCGCGGTCCCAGGGGCCGGTTGTACCCGATCGTGCCGAGCACGGTGCGGCCCTCGAAGCGGTAGGCGAAGACGTCGCCGCGGTCGAAGGCGTCGTCGCGCGTGAGCACCTCGGCGGCATTGAGGTTCCACAGGGAGCTCGTGCCCGACGAGAACACGTCGCCGCGCCGGACCTCGCCCGCCAGGTAGGCCGTGCCGGCCCGGCCGAGCGAGTAGTCGAGGTTGAGCTTCGCGGCGACGTCGCGGCCTTCGAAGACGTCGCTGCGGGCGCGGCGCCAGTTGGTGTTGATCTCGCCGAAGAGCTCGATCCGGTCGGTGAGCGAGCGGCGAGCGTTCAGGCCCACCGTGAGGCGGCCGCCGCTGCGCAGCCGCGACTCGTACCCGTCGATCCAGGCGCGGGCGAAGAGCGCGTACGTGACGGCGTCCCATTCCCCGGAGGCGCGGTACTGCACCTCGCCCTGGAGCCCGCCCGAGGTGCGTCCCAGCCCCGTGTGGTCGTGGAACTTGTCGACGTTGAGGAATGCCGTGGCCACGGCCCGCGAGTGCGTCTGCAGCGGGAAGATGCGGCTCGTGTTCAGGCTCAGGCTGAACACGCCGTCCGAGAACTTCTCCTCCGCGAGGCGCCCGCGGCTCACGTTGTCGTCGAAGGTGTAGCCCGCCTCGAGGCCGACGCTGTCGACGAGCGGCGTCCACAGCCACGACTGCGGCCACTCGGGGAATCGGCCGTCGAGGTCCTGCGACAGCAGCAGCCGCACCGACTGGACGGTGCCGGGGCCGGAGCCGCGCTCGCCCTGGTAGTCCACGCCGAGGCGCAGGCCGCGGCGCCACAGGAAGTCCGCCCCGACGCCGAAGAGCAGGGAATTGCGGGAATTGCCGGCCGGCGTGACCGAGTAGACGAGGCCGTCGACCTGGTCGGCGTAGCGCAGGTTGGCCGTGCGCCCCCCTTCGAACTCGTGGCGCAGCTCGATGCGCGCCCGCGGCGAGACCCACCCGTAGTCGGTCTCCTGGCGCGTCTCGAGGCGCAGGCCCGCCGCCGCCTGGGTGCTGCGCAGCGTCTGCGAGTCGAAGGCGAGCGCGTTCAGGCCCGCCCCGGATTCCGCCGCGGACTTCAGCCGGTCCGCGGTGAAGTCGATGCGGCCGTACGGCGAGAGCAGCACGCCCATGCGCCGGTACTCGTAGCCGGCCGCGACCGAGGCGAAGAGCTGGTTGCCCTTGCGCCGCCCCGTCGCGAAGTCGTCCATCGACGCCACATAGCGGTCGGAATCGATGTCGAGCGAGCCGAAGCCGAGCACTGCGTCGACGAACGTCCGGCGCGAGGGCTGGTAGCTGCCGTACGCGGCGAAGGACTGGCCGCGCGTCTTCATCTTCGAGC
>JAKOWJ010000120.1 GCA_029781595.1 Pseudomonadota bacterium
CACCTTCCCCAGCTTCGAGGTGAGCCACCTCGGCTTCTCGATCCAGCGCGGCCGGTTCAACCGGACGAGCGGGCAGATCGAGATGGACGCCGCGGCCGGCACGGGACGCGCCGAGATCACGATCGACGCGGCGAGCATCGACACGGGCCTCGCCAAGCTCGAGGAGCACCTGCGCGGCGAGGACTTCCTCGACGTGGCGAAGCACCCGGCCATCACCTTCAAGTCCACGCGCTTCGCCTTCGAAGGCGGCAATCTGAAGGCGGTCGAGGGCGACCTCACGATCCGCGGCACCACCCGCCCGGTCACCCTGAAGGCCGCCTACTTCCACTGCGCGGTCCACCCGATGCTCAAGCGGCAGGCCTGCGGCGGCGATTTCGTGGCCACCGTGAGGCGAAGCGAGTTCGGCATGAAGTACGCGCTGCCGGCCGTGGGCGACGAGGTGACGCTTCGCATCCAGGTGGAAGCCTTCCGGCAGTAGACCGCGCGCCGGCGGGCGTGCCGCCTTGCGCCCTGCCCGCCCGCCGCCCAGAATCGCCGCCCATGCTCGCGCCCCACTTCTCGCACTTCTTCGCCGCCAACCCCGGGCTGCTGCACTTCGCCGCGCACAGCCACCACCCCTGGCCCGACCTCACGGAGGCCGCGCACGCAAGGTACTGGGCGGATTCGGCCACGCTCGCCGACCGCAAGTGGGCGCGCGTCCTCGGCTCCGTGCTGCCCGAGGCCCAGGGGCACGTGGCACGGCTCCTGTCGCTGCCGGACGCGCGCCAGGTCGCGTTCGCCCCGAACACGCACGAGTTCGTCGTTCGCCTCTACTCGTGCCTGGACTGGTCGCGGCCCGTGCGCGTGCTGTGCGGCGCCTCGGAGTTCCACAGCTTCCGCCGGCAGACGCGGCGCCTGTCGGAGACGGGGCGGGTGGCGGTCACCGAGGTGGCGACCGAGCCCTTCGGGACGTTCGGCGAGCGCTTCGCCGCAGCCGCCGCGCGGGGAGACTGGGACCTGGTCTGGCTCTCGCACGTGTTCTTCGACTCGGGCTTCGTGGTGACGGACCTCGAGTCCATCGTGGCGGCGGCCCCCGCGAACGCGATCGTGGCCATCGACGGCTACCACGCGTTCTGCGCGCTGCCCGTGGACCTTTCGCGGCTGCACGCCCGCGCTTTCTACCTGGCGGGGGGCTACAAGTACGCGATGACCGGCGAGGGGGCCTGCTTCCTCGCCATCCCGCCGGGCTGCGAACTGCGGCCCGTCGACACGGGCTGGTACGCCTCCTTCGACCGCCTGTCGGACCGCCCGGGCGAGGACGTGCCCTACTCCGACGACGCGTTCCGCTTCTGGGGCGCGACCTTCGACGCCTCGGGCCTGTACCGCTTCAACGCGGTGATGGGCTGGCTTCACGGGCTGGGCGTGACGCCGGCCGCGATCCACGCGCACTCGCGGGCCCTGCAGGAGCGCTTCCTCGGCGGGCTGGACACCCTGGCACTCGGCCGCCTGCCCGCCGGCCGCCTCGTGCCGCCCGCCGGCGCGCCCCGCGGCAACTTCCTCACCTTCGACCTGGACGAGGCGGCCGACGTGCAGCAGCGCCTGGCCGCGCGCGGCGTGCAGGTGGACCGCCGCGACCGCCGCCTTCGCGTCGGCTTCGGCGTCTACCACGACGCGGACGCGGTCGACGCGCTGCTCGCCGCCTGCGACGGGGCGCTGCGATAAGATCGCGACCATGAATATCCTCGGACGCCTCGCCGCGGCGGCTCTCGCGGCCCTCCTCCCCCTCGCCGGCCTCGCGGCCGACGCCTTCCCCGCCAAGTCGATCCGCTTCGTGGTGCCCTACCCGCCCGGCGGCCCGCTCGACACGGTCGCGCGCCTGCTGGGCCAGAAGGTCGGCGAGCGCATCGGCCACCCGGTCGTGGTCGAGAACGTGCCCGGCGCCGGCGGCAACATCGGCGCGGCGGCCGTCGCCCGCGCGGCACCGGACGGCTACACGATCCTGATGGGCGCGGTCGCCACGCACGCCATCAATCCGTCCCTGTACTCGTCCATCCCCTACGCCGCGAGCCGGGACTTCATCGCCGTCACGCAGGTCGCCTCCACGCCCAACGTGCTGGTGGTCAATCCCGCGGTGAAGGCCACCTCCGTCAAGGAATTCATCGCGCTGGCGAAGTCGCAGCCCGGCAAGCTCAATTTCGGTTCGGGCAGCACGGGCAGCGCCGGGCACCTCGCGGGCGAGCTCTTCAAGTCGCTCGCGGGCGTGGACATGGTGCACGTGCCGTACAAGGGCGCGGCCGCCGCCATGCAGGACCTCATCGGCGGGCGCGTGGACCTCATGTTCGACAACCTCGCCTCCTCGCTCGCGCAGGTGAAGGCCGGTCGCGTGCGCGCCCTGGCGGTGACCACGGCGAAGCGCTCGCCGCTCGCGCCGGAGCTGCCGACCATCGCCGAGTCGGGCCTCCCCGGCTTCGACATCAGCACCTGGTTCGGCATCTTCGTGCCGGCCGGCACGCCCCCGGCGGCCGTCGAGCGGCTGCACGCGGAGTTCGCGCACGCCCTGGCGCTGCCCGACGTGCGCGATCGCCTGCGCTCGATGGGCGCGGAGCCCGTCGGGAACACGCCGGCCGAATTCGCCGCGTTCGTGAAGTCCGAGGCCGCCAAGTACGCGAAGCTCGTGAAGGCCTCGGGCGCGCGGGTGGACTGAGGCGACGCCCATGGTCCGGCGCCTCGCGTGGTTCCTCGCCTTCGCCGGCGCCGTCCCGTTCCTGCTGGCCACCGCGGCGCTCTACGCGAGCGACGCCTCGCACGTGCGCATCCCGGCCATCACCGCGCTCGTGACCTACTCCGCGGTGATCCTGTCCTTCCTCGGCGGCATCGAGTGGGGCCTCGCGATCCGCGACGAGTCCGGCACGGAATCCACGCGCGTGATCGCGCTCGGCGTGAGCACGGTCTCCTCGCTCGCGGCGTGGGCGGTGCTGTGGCTGCCCGCGCCCACCTGGCAGGTGGGCGCCGCGCTGGGCCTGTTCGTCGCGGTGTGGGCCGCCGACGGCTGGATGGCCGGTCGCGGGCTGCTTCCGGCCTGGTTCGTCGACCTGCGCACGGCGGTGAGCGCGCTGGTCGTGGTGATCCTCGCCCTCGCCCTCGTGCGCCTGTAGCCCCGTCCTAGCGGCGACGCCGGCCCTTGGGGTCGTGCCGCGCCAGCCAGTCGAAGAACTCCCGGTACCACAGGCGCGAGTTCTGCGGCTTGAGGATCCAGTGGTTCTCGTCCGGGAAGAAGACCAGGCGCGCCGGGATGCCCTTGGCCTTCAGCGTGTTGTAGTAGGCGAGCCCCTGCGAGTCCGGCACGCGGTAGTCGAGCAGCCCGTGGATGACGAGCGTCGGCGTCTTCATTCGCGCGACGCGTGCGCGCGGGTTCTGGGCGTCGACCCGCTCCGGGTCCTCCCAGTACCAGGCCCCCAGCTCCTTCGGGTGCCAGTACCAGGCATCGTCCGAGAACATCGCCACCCAGTCGAAGCACCCGGCATGGCAGACGTAGGCGCGGTAGCGGTCCGTGTGGCCGTTCATCCACGCGACCATGTAGCCGCCGTAGCTGCCGCCCGCGGCGAGCAGCCGGTGCCGGTCGATGTAGCCCTCGCGCAGCAGGTGGTCGGTGCCCGCCTCCACGTCCGCGAGCTCGCGCTTGCCCCACTCGCCGTCGATGGACTCGAGGAAGCGCTGGCCGAACGACGAGGAGCCGTGGTAGTTCACGCAGGCCACCACGTAGCCCTGCGCCGCGAACACGTGGTTGTTCCAGCGGAAGTGGAAGTTGTCCCCCCAGGTGGAATGCGGCCCGCCGTGGATGTTGTGCAGCAGCGGCCACTTGCGCTTCGGGTCGAAGTCGGGCGGGTAGATCACCCACATCTGCACGGACTCGCCGTGCCAGCCGCGCACGCGCATCTCGCGCACCTCGCCCAGCGCCACGCCCGCCATCACGTCGTCGTTGAAGCGGTCGATGCGCCGCTCGCCGCGCGCGGGCGAGACGCAGAACACCGCCGGCGGCGTGTCCATGGTGTTGCGCACGAACGCCACCGTCTCGCCCGCCACCGCGAAGTCGCCCACCGTGCCGCCGAGCGCGGCCACCTCCGGCGCGCGCTCGCCGATCCGCCAGCGGAAGAGGTGCGTGCGCGCGCGGTCCTCGGCCGCGAAGACGAGCGAGGCCGAGCCCGACTCCCACGCGAGCGGTGCCTGGGCGCTGCGGTCCCACGACCACGGCAGGTGGCGCATCGCGCCGCTCCCGCGGTCCACGAGCGCGATGCGCGACTCGGCCACGGGGTTGCGGCGCAGGTTGCGCGTGAGGAGCGCGAGGCTGCGGCCGTCCGGCGAGTAGCTCGGGCTGAAGTGGCTCAGGCGCGAGCCCTTCGTCACGTGGCGGAACGACTTCGCGCGCAGGTCCAGCGCGAACACGTGGTACTCGTGGTCGAAGCGCTTCGCCTCGGCCGGGTCGTGCGTGAACGCGATCTCGCGCCCGTCCGGCGAGATGTCGTAGTGGTGCGAGGCCGGGTCGGCCGCGGGCAGCTCGTAGGGCGTGCCGGCGAAGAGGTCCACGATGCGCTGCGTCTCGACGTCCACGACGAAGAGGCGCGGCACGCGCCCGTCGGAGAGCCAGTGGTCCCAGTACCGGTAGGCCTCGTGCTCCACCACGTGGGCCTTCACCTTCGACTCCTTGTGCGCCTTCCAGCGGGCCTCCAGGGCCGGGTAGCCCGTCGCGTCGGGCCAGACCCACGAGATGAACGCCACGCGCCGCGAATCGGGGAACCACTTGATCCCCGACACGCCCGTGGGCATGCGCATCACGCGCCGCGCCTCGCCGCCGTCGGGGGCGATGAGCCAGAGCTGGGGCTCCTCGTCCTTGTCGCGCTTGGCGACGAAGGCGATGCGCGTGCCGTCCGGGGACCAGCGCGGCTCGCCGTCCTTCTCGCCGGCCTCCGTGAGGGGCCGGGGCGCGCCCCCGAAGGCATTGAGGAGCCAGAGCCTGGTGCGTCCCTGGTTCTCCTCCATGTCGTACGTGGAGACGCTCACGCAGGCCTGGGCGCCGTCGGGCGAGAGCGTGGGTTGGGCGGGGCGCGCGAGGCGCCAGAGGTCTTCGGCGGTGAGCCGGCGTTTGCGGTGTGAGGTAGCCATGGGCCGCGATTCTACGGGGCCCGGCGGTAGAATGCTCGCGAGATCACGAGGAGAAGCCATGAAGCCCAACGACATGAAGCCCGCGTTCCAGTGGGACGACCCCTTCCTGCTCGAGGACCAGCTCACGCAGGACGAGCGGATGGTCCGGGACAGCGCCCGCGACTACTGCCAGGACAAGCTCAAGCCCCGCATCCTGGAGGCGCACCGCCACGAGAGGTTCGACCGGTCGATCCTCGCGGAGATGGGCGCCCTGGGCTTCCTCGGCTCGACGATCGAGGGCTACGGCTGCGCGGGCGTGAACCACGTGTGCTACGGCCTCATCGCCCGCGAGATCGAGCGGGTGGATTCGGGCTACCGCTCCGTGATGAGCGTGCAGTCCTCCCTCGTGATGCACCCCATCCACGCCTACGGCACCGAGGCCCAGCGCGAGAGGTGGCTGCCGCGCCTGGCCACGGGCGAGCTGGTCGGGTGCTTCGGCCTCACCGAGCCCGACTTCGGCTCCGACCCGGGCGGCATGGCCACGCGCGCGCGCAAGGCCGAGGGCGGCTGGCGCCTGGCGGGCGCCAAGATGTGGATCTCCAACTCGCCCATCGCCGACCTCTTCGTGATCTGGGCCAAGGACGACTCGGGCGACATCCGCGGCTTCGTGCTGGAAAAGGGCATGAAGGGCCTCTCGGCGCCCAAGATCGAGGGCAAGTTCAGCCTGCGCGCCTCCATCACGGGCGAGGTCGTGATGGACGACGTCTTCGTGCCGGAGGAGAACCTGCTGCCGAACGTGAAGGGGCTCAAGGGCCCCTTCGGGTGCCTGAACAAGGCGCGCTTCGGCATCGCCTGGGGCGCGCTGGGCGCGGCCGAGTTCTGCTGGCACGCCGCGCGCCAGTACACGCTGGACCGCAAGCAGTTCGGCCGGCCGCTCGCCGCCAACCAGCTCGTGCAGAAGAAGCTCGCGGACATGCAGACGGAGATCGCCCTGGGGCTCCAGTCGGTGCTGCGCGTGGGCCGGCTTCTGGACGAGGGTCGCGCCACGCCGGAGATGATCTCGATCATCAAGCGCAATTCCTGCGGAAAGTCCCTGGACATCGCGCGCACCTCGCGCGACATGCACGGCGGCAACGGCATCGCCGACGAGTACCACGTGATCCGCCACGTGCTGAACCTCGAGGCCGTGAACACCTACGAGGGCACGCACGACGTGCACGCCCTCATCCTCGGGCGCGCCCAGACGGGCATCTCCGCCTTCTTCTGACGGGCGGGGCGACGCCCCGCCTCAGTGCACGCTCTCGTCCAGCCCGAGGCCGGGCGGGAGCGCGAGCGCGTCTATCCCCTCCTCCCGCAGCTCGGTGGCCTCCTCGGCGCTCACGCGTCCGCGGATGCCGCGGGGGTCCTCCTCGCCGTAGTGCATGCGCCGCGCCACCTCCGGAAAGCGCCGGCCCACGTCCTCGGTGTTGGCGGTCACGAAGGTCCGCAGGGCCGCCAGCGCGGCTTCGAGGGGCGCGGGTGCCCTGGGCCCGGGCGAGGCGACAGGAATCGCCTCCGGCTGCCGCGCCCCCGTGTTCACGTAGGGAGCCGAGGGAAGACGCGCGACCGCCGCGTCGTCGCACACGGGACAACGCAGCTCTCCGTCGCCTTGCTGGCGGTCGAACGCCTCCGAGGAGGCGAACCACCCCTCGAAGCCGTGGCCGTGCGAGCAGGCGAGCCGGAAGACCTTCATGCAGCCAAGATCGGGCCGGGGGCCGCGAATTCAATGCCCGCGGGCGTGGCCCTCACGTGCCGCCCGTTCCGGGCTGCTCGGGCTCCGTGAGGCGCACCAGGCGGTCGATGGCCGCCGAGCAGGCCACGACGTGGCGGTTCACGTAGTCCTCGTGGTTGCGCTCCACGTCCTCGAGATCGTAGACGTAGTTGACCATCAGCCCCAGGGACTGGCGAAGTCCCTTGGCGGAGGTGTCCGCCATCCAGTTGAGCCGCTCCAGGCGCGCGCCGTTGCCCAGGTGGAAGCGGGCCACGGGGTCGAGCACGTGCCCGTCCTCCCACTCGCGGGCGAGGTAGCGCGCGGCCAGCGCCTCCAGCGGCTGGCGAAGCTCCCCGGCCGGCTCGCGCGGCGGATCGGCCTGCGCGCACTGGCGGATGGGCGCGGCCGAGGCGATGCCCCGGTCGGCGGGCTGGCGCCGCAGCCACGAACGGAAGCCGGGCAGCGGCGAGAGGGTCGCGAAGATCCTGAGGTTGGGAAGTTCCTCGTGCAGGTCCTGCGCCACCTGCTTGATGAGGAAGTTGCCGAACGAGATCCCCTTCAGCCCCGCCTGGCAGCTCGTGATCGAGTAGAAGACCGCGCAGCGCGCCTTGCGCGGGTCGCCGACCGCGCTCTCCCGCGAAAGGATGGGCGCGACGGCCGTCGGCAGCTCGTCGACGAAGGCGACCTCCACGAACACCAGCGGTTCGCCGGGCAGCGCCGGGTGGAAGAACGCGAAGCAGCGGCGGTCGCGCTCCAGGCGGCGCTTGAGGTCGGGGAAGCCCTGTATCTCGTGCACGGCCTCGTAGGCGATGAGCTTCTCGAGGATGGCCGCCGGCGTGCTCCAGTCGATGCGGCGCAGCTCCAGGAAGCCGCGGTTGAACCACGAGCCGAAGAGGTGCGTGAGGTCGTCGTTGACGCTCTCGAGATGCGCGCGCTCGCGAAGCTGGTCCAGCAGCACCTGGCGAAGCCCGACGAGCACCGCCGTGCCGCCCGGGGCCATGTTCATGCGGCGGAAGACCTCCTGCCGCGGGGGCTCGGCCACGCGCTGCAGCCGCGCGAGGTTCGCCGGGGACGGCTCGCGCCGGTACGCCTCGGCCGCGGCCACCACCTCGTCCGGGTCGGGCGAGAAGTCGCGGGCCAGCAGGTCGAAGAAGAGCCGCCGGCCTTCCTCGTCCAGGCCGTTGTAGAGGGCCACCGACCGGCGCGCCATGAGCGCGCCCGAGGATTCGCCGCGCTCCGAGATGAGGGTGCGCAGGAGCTTGGCGAGGCGAAGGGCGCGCCGCTCGCTGCGATTGGCCCTCGCGGCGGCGGCGAAGGAGCCGACGAGCCGGTCGAGGATCGCGCGCGTGCCGGGCATGGTCAGCCCGCCCCCGCCCCGTAGCGGTCGCGCAGCACGTTCTTCTGCACCTTGCCCATGGTGTTGCGCGGCAGCTCGTCGACCACGAACACGCGCTTGGGCACCTTGAAGTTCGCCAGGCGCGAGCGCAGCCACGCGATGACCTCGGACTCCGTGGGCGCGGCCTGGCCCGCCCGCGGGACGACCACCGCGGTGACCGCCTCGCCGAAGTCCGGGTGCGGCACGCCCACCACCGCCGATTCCGCGACGGCGGGCAGCTCGTCGATGGCGCGCTCGACTTCCTTGGGATAGACGTTGTAGCCGCCGGTGATGATGAGGTCCTTGGAGCGCCCCACGATCGACAGGTAGCCGTCGGGAGAGAACGAGCCCACGTCGCCGGTGCGGAAGTAGCCGTCGGCGGTGAACTCCTCCTTGTTCTTCTCGGGCATGCGCCAGTAACCGGGCAGCACGTTGTCGCCCTTCACCTGGATCTGGCCGATCTCGCCGGCGGCCAGGGCCGCGCCGTCGTCGCCCACGACGCGCACGCTCGTGCCCGGCAGGGGAAATCCCACGGTGCCCGGCCGGCGCTCGCCTTCCAGCGGATTGGAGGTGAGCATGCCCGTCTCCGTCATGCCGTAGCGCTCCAGGATGCGGTGGCCCGTGCGGGCCTCGAACTGCACGTGGGTCTCGGCCAGCAGCGGCGCGGAGCCCGAGACGAACAGGCGCATGCGCGCGCAGGCCTCGCGGTCTAGCCCCGGCTCGGCCAGCAGCCGCGTGTAGAAGGTGGGCACGCCCATGAACACCGTGCTGCGGCGGATGTCGGCCAGTGCCCGGGCGGCGTCGAACTTCGCGTGGAAGCGCATCGCCGTGCCGTTCATGAGCACGCAGTGGGCCGCCACGAACAGGCCGTGCACGTGGAAGAGCGGCAGCATGTGCACCAGCACGTCGTCGGGCCTGAAGCCCCAGTACGCGTGCAGCACCTTCGCGTTGGAGGCGAGGTTGCGGTGCGTGATCATCGCGCCCTTGGACCGGCCCGTCGTGCCCGAGGTGTAGAGGATCGCCGCGAGGTCGTCGGCCGCGCGGGGGACCGTGGCGAAGCCGGTCGAGCCCGCCCGGGCCGCGTCGACCAGCGTGCCCGCGCCGTGCTCGTCGAGGGTGAAGACGTGGCGGATGCCGCGCGCGGCCGCCAGGGGCTCCAGCCAGGGAAGCGAGCGCGGCTGCGCGACGACCGCGCCGGGCTCGGCGTTCTCGAGGAAGTAGCCGACCTCGCCCGCCTGGTAGGCGCTGTTGAGCGGCAGGTACACGAGGCCGGCCCTCAGGCACGCGAGGTACAGCAGCAGCGCCTCGGGGGACTTCTCGACCTGCACCGCCACGCGCTCTCCCGGCGCGAGTCCCAGGCCGGCCAGGAGCGCGGCGAAGCGCGAGCAGGTCTGCTCGGCCTCCCCGTACGTGAGTTCCCGCCCGTCCTCCAGCAGCAGCAGCGGCCGGCCGCGGTCGGCCGGAAAGCGGGAGGCGAGGAGCGTGTAGAGGTTGTCGTCCATGGTCTGCGTCAGGGGGGAATCCCCAGCTTGTGTTCGTGTTCCGCCACGCCCGCGGAGCGGTACTCGCCGATGTCGCCGACGGCGTCGCGGTGGGACCCCAGTATGCTCGCGACGGCCGAGCCGGGCAGCACCTGCACGTCGGCGCCGTGCACCACTCCCACGCGCGAGGCGGGCGAGGCGAGCGCCACGTACACGCCGCCGCCCGCGCGATCCAGGATCGTGAGCTCGACATGCGCGCCGGTCGCGGACAGGGCCGAGAGCGCCGCCGCCATGCCCACGATGTACTCCGAGAGGATGGCCTTCTCGTCGTCCAGTCGCGCGGCGTGCGACTCGCAATCGAGCAGCACCTGCACGCGGGACGGCCGGGATTGCGCCAGGCGCCAGGCCTCGTCTGCGAAGCGCCAGGCGCGCTCGGCGGTGACGTGGCCCGCCCCCACGAGTCCCAGCATGGGCTCGGGACCCCCCTCCCCCGTCGCCGTCCCGGTCACGAGCCCCTCGCACTCGCGGGCCTCGTAGCCGCCGGGGAAGAGCCGCTCGAGTTCTCTGCGGCGCAGCGCCTCCGTCCCGCGCTTCGTGAGCCCCTTGTCCAGGCGGCTTCGCAGCTCGTCGTGGCGCAGGCGATAGGACCCGAGGGGATCGGCTTCCCGCACGAGCGCCTGGCCGAGCCACGCCGCGAGGTCCAGGCCGGGCTCCCAGACGACGTTGGCCGGGCAGGCCCTGGCGCGCGCGGGGGCGCCGATGGTGGCGGTCACGATGGCGCGGAACATCTCGTCGAGGGCATCGGCGCCGGCGCCCTGCGCGAGGATCGACGGGCCCGACATGGCCATCTGGGTCGTGGGGGCGAAAAGGCGACGTGCGCCCACGTGCGCCAGCATGCTCGCGCCCCCGAAGCAGTTGCGGCCCAGCACGACGGCCACCGGCACGCCCGCGAGCCGCGCCGCGAGCGCTTCGCGGAAGACGCGGCGGAACGCGCCCAGGGCGCCGAGTCCCTCCGAGACCCGCGCGCCGGCCGAGTCGAGGTAGAGCACGAGGGCCGATCGCTCGCGCGTGGCCACGGCGAGCAGCGGCACCAGCCTGGCCACCTCGGCCTTGCCGATGGAGCCGCTCGCGAGCCGGTTCTCGACGAGCGCCACGCGCACCGCCCGGCCTTCCAGCGTGCCCTTGCCGAGGGTGAGGTTCGCGGCCGGCTCGCCCGCCGGCTCGAAGGCGAGCGTCTCCTTGAGCGCCTGCAGCAGCGCGGCCGGCGGCGGCGCGGCGCTCACGGCTCGAGGGCGGCCGCGAGGGCCACCGCGGGATGAACCGCCTCGCGCGAAGCGCCGTGCGCGATCTGGTGCCGGCAGCTCGTGCCGGGCGCCACCACCACGGTGGCGGGCGAGGCCGCGCGAACCGCGGGCAGGAGCGAAGCCTCCGCCATCGCGATCGAGAGGTCGTAGTGGGCCTTCTCGTAGCCGAAGGCGCCCGCCATCCCGCAGCAGCTCGATTCGACCGGCGTCACCTTCGCGCCGGGGATCGCGCGCAGGGCCGCCACCGTGTCGTCGAAGGTGCCGAAGGCCTTCTGGTGGCAGTGGCCGTGGACGAGGATCTCCGGCGCCGCGCCCGCCTTCCAGCGGATGGGCGCGCCCTCGCGCACCGCGCGGGCCACGAAGGTCTCGAAGGTGAAGGCGAGCTCGGCGAGCGCGCGGGCGCGCGCGTCTCCCGGGTGCATCGCGAGGAACTCGTCGCGCAGCGAGTACAGGCACGAGGGCTCCAGCCCCACCACGGGCACGCCGCGCTCGATCCACGGCGCCAGGGCCTCGAGCATGCGCCCGGACTCCTGCCGGGCGCGGTCGACCATGCCGGCGGAGAGGTAGGTGCGGCCGCAGCACAGGGGGCGCCGGTCCGCCCCGCGGGCGGGCACCACCTCGTAGCCCGCCGCCTCCAGCACGCGCCGCGCGGCGGCGAGGTTGCCGGGCTCGAACCAGTTGTTGAAGGTGTCGGCGAAGAGGAGCACCTGGCGCCCTCCCTCGCCGCCGCGCGACGGGGGCTGCGCCGCGAGCCACGACGTGGAGGCGAACGAAGGCATCCCGCGCCGGTGGTCGAACCCCACGGCCGCGCGCAGGGCGTGCGAGAGGCCGGGAAGCTTCTGCGCCGCGTTCACCAGCGGCGCGAAGCGCGAGGCCCACGGCGCGTAGGCCGGAAGCTGGCCCACCAGCCGGTCGCGAAGGCTGTGCCCGTGCGCGGCCCGGTCGTGGTGCAGGTACTCGATCTTCATGCGCGCCATGTCCACGCCGGTCGGGCACTCGCGCCGGCAGCCCTTGCACGAGACGCAAAGCGAGAAGGCCTCCGCCACCGCCGGGGAGCCGAATCCCGCGGGCCCGAGCTGGCCCGAGATCGCGAGGCGCAGCGTGTTGGCCCGCCCGCGGGTGAGGTGCGTCTCGTCGCGGGTCACGCGGTAGCTCGGGCACATGGTGCCGGCGTCGAACTTGCGGCAGTGGCCGTTGTTGTTGCACATCTCGACCGCGCCGGCGAACCCGCCCCACGCGCTCCAGTCCAGCGCCGTGGCAGGGGCCGCGGCGCGGTAGCCGGGCGCGTAGCGCAGCAGCGAGCGGTCGTCCTGCCTCGGCGGGTCCACGATCTTGCCGGGGTTCATGAGCCCCTTCGGGTCGAACCAGCCCTTGATCTCGGAGAGCGCCGCCGTGAGCCGCGGGCCGAAGAACGGCGCGATCCACTCCGAGCGCACGAGCCCGTCGCCGTGCTCGCCGGAATACGCGCCCTTGTAGCGGCGCACGAGGTCGGCCGCCTCCTCGGCGATGGCGCGCATGCGGATCGTGCCGTCGCCCTTCATGTTGAGGATGGGGCGCACGTGCAGGCACCCGACGGAGGCGTGCGCGTACCAGGTCCCTTCCGTGCCGTGCTTGCGGAAGACCTCCGTGAGGTTGGCCGTGTACTCCGCGAGGTGCTCCAGGGGCACCGCGCAGTCCTCGATGAAGGAGACGGGCTTTCCGTCGCCCTTCATGGACATCATGATGTTCAGGCCCGCCTTGCGCACCTCCCAGAGCGCCTTCTGCTCGGCCGGGTCGAGCAGCTCCACGACGCCGCCGGGAAAGCCCAGGTCGGCCATGAGCTCGGCCAGGCGCTTCACGCCCCTCACCTGCTCGTCGCGGTCGGCGCCGGCGAACTCCACGAGGAGGATGGCGTCCGGCTTGCCGCGCACGAAGGCGTTGATGGTCGGGGCGAAGGCCGGGATGGCGCGCGAGAGCTCGATCATCGTGCGGTCGACCAGCTCGACGGCGCAGGGCCCGAGCTTCACGATGTGCTGGGCGGCGTCCATGGCGTCGTAGAAGCGCGGGAAGTGCGCCACGCCCAGCCCCTTGTGCTTCGGCAGCTCGGCCAGTTCCAGCGTGATGCGCTCGAACCACGCGAGGGTGCCCTCGCTGCCCACGAGGAGCTTCGCGAGGTTCTGGCCCTCGGGCGCGAGGCAGTCCAGGTTGTAGCCGGCCACGCGGCGCGCCACCTTCGGGAAGCGCGCGTCGATCTCGTCCTTTTCGCGCGACCACAGGGCCGCGGCCTTCGCGGCGATCTCGCGGATGGCCGGGTGGGTAATTGTAGACTATGTCGTA
>JAKOWJ010000122.1 GCA_029781595.1 Pseudomonadota bacterium
CTGCACTTCTTCAACCCGGTGGCGCAGATGATGCTGGTGGAGATCGTCGAGGGCCCGCAGACCGCGCCGGAGGTGATGCAGGCGGGGCAGGCGTTCGCCCGGCAGATCGACAAGCTGCCGCTGCCGTGCCGGAGCGCGCCCGGCTTCCTCGTGAACCGCGTGCTCTCGCCCTACCTCATGGAGGCGATGCTCATGGTCGACGAGGGCATCCCCCCCGAGACCGTGGACGCGGCCGCGCGCGACTTCGGCATGCCCATGGGGCCCATCGAGCTCGCCGACATGGTGGGCCTGGACATCTGCTGGGCGGTGGGACAGGAGCTGGCCAAGCCCGGCACGCCCATCCCCAAGCGGCTGCAGGCGGCCATCGAGGCGAAGGACCTCGGCAAGAAGACGGGCCGCGGGTACTACGCCTGGGTGAAGGGCAAGCCGCAGAAGTCCTCCGGCAGCGGCTCCGTGGACCTCGCGCCGCTCGCCGACCGGCTGGTGCTGCCGGCGCTCAACGAGGCGGTGGCGTGCGTGCGCGAGCGCATCGTGGCCGACGCCGACCTTTGCGACGCGGGCGTCATCTTCGGCACCGGCTTCGCGCCCCACCGCGGCGGGCCGGTCTCGGCCATCCGCGAGCGGGGCAAGGAGGCGTGGCTGAAGGCGATGGACGGGCTGCGCGCGAAGCACGGCGAGCGCTTCACGGCCGACGCGGGCTGGGAGGCCCTCTGAGCCCGGCGCTGGCGCTGTGGCGGCGCTGCGAGCGCCTGCCGCTGGGCAAGGCGATCTTCTCGCGCCTCGTGTGCTGGAAGGCGCCGTACTTCGCCTCCATCTCGCCGCGCTTCGAGGAGTTCCGCCCGGGCTACGCGCGCGTGTCGATGCGCCGGCGCCGCGCGGTCACCAATCACATCGGCACGGTGCACGCCATCGCGATGTGCAACCTCGCGGAGCTCGCGGCCGGCACGATGACCGAGATCACGATCCCGCCCGGCATGCGCTGGCTGCCCAAGGGCATGACGGTGGAATACCTGCGCAAGGCGCAGTCCTCCGTGGAGGCCCGCGCGAGCCTGGGGGAGGTCGCCGAGGGCCCGGGGCGGGAGGTGCCCGTCGCCGTGGAGATCGCCGACCGCGAGGGCGAGGTCGTCTGCCGGGCGGTCATCACCATGTGGGTGAGCCCGCGGCGCTGGGCATGACACGGGCATGGCGCAACGCGGCACGGCGAGGACTCCCGACGGCGCGACGCTCGCCGTCACGCGCTTTCCCGCGGCGGGGCCGGCCTGGGCGACGCTGCTGCTCGCGGGCGCCATGGGCGTGCGGCAGGACTTCTACGCGCCCCTGGCCGGCTTCCTCGCCGCGAACGGGGTGCACGTCCTCACCTTCGACTATCGCGGGGCGGGCGCCTCGCGCGCCGGGAGCCTGCGCGGCGTGGACGCAGACGTCCTCGCGTGGGCGCGCGACCTCGACGCGATGCTGGACGAGGCGCGGGCGGCCGGCCCCGGCCTGCCGGCGCTCGCGCTGGGCCACAGCCTGGGCGGCCAGCTCTTCGGGGCCGTGGCCGGCGGCGCCGGGCTCGACGCCATCGTCACGGTCACCGCGGGATCGGGCTGGTACCGGCACAACGACCGCATGCCGCTGCGCGTGCGCCTCTTCTGGTTCGCCATGATCCCGCTGCTCACGCCGCTCTTCGGCTACTTCCCGGGCCGGCGCCTGCGCATGGTGGGCGACCTGCCCGCGGGCGTGGCCTGGCAGTGGCGGCGCTGGGCGACGCACCCGGACTACCTCCTGAGCGAGGGCGAGGCGATGCGCAGGCGCTTCGACGCCGTGCGCGCGCCGGTGCTGGGGCTCTCCTTCGAGGACGACGCGATCATCACGCGCGAAGCCGTGGACGCCCTGCACGGCTTCTACCGGCACGCGCGCGTCGAACGCCGGCACCTCGTGCCGACGCAGGCGGGGCGCGCGCGCATCGGGCACTTCGGCTATTTCCACGCGGACAGCCGCGACACGCTGTGGCGCGATTCGCTCGCCTGGCTGCGCGAGCGCGCCGGCGCGGGAGCGCGGCC
Source organism: Pseudomonadota bacterium (assembly GCA_029781595.1). Lineage (GTDB taxonomy): Bacteria > Pseudomonadota > Gammaproteobacteria > Burkholderiales > Usitatibacteraceae > FEB-7. The sequence goes on from JAKOWJ010000122.1 coordinate 2,043, forward strand.
ATGAGCGCCGGCGCCGGGCGGCCGGTGCCCGTCACGGCCGACGACACGATCGCCTCCGCGTTCGCCCGGCGAGTGGCGCTCACGCCCTCGGCCACCGCGTACCTGGAGTACGACGCGCGCTCGCGCGACTGGCGCCCGCACGACTGGGCGCAGACGGCGCGCATGGTCGCGCGCGTGCGGGCGGGGCTCGCAGCCGAGGGCCTCGCGCCCGGCGAGCGCATCGCCATCATGCTGCGCAACGGCACGCCCTGGGTCTGGTTCGACCAGGCCGCGCACGCCGAGGGCCTGGTGGTGGTGCCCCTGTACGTCGAGGACCGCCCCGACAACGTCGCGTACTGCCTGGAGGACGCGGGCGTGCGCCTGCTCGTCGTCGAGGGCGAGGAGCCGCTCAGTCGCCTGGCGCCCGTCCGGGCCGGGCTCGCCGGGCTGCGGCGCATCGTCACCCTGCGAGAGGTGGCCGAGCCCGGCGACGGCTCGGTGCGGGCCTTCGCGCAGTGGCTGCCGGAGGCGCCTTCGGCCGGGCCGCCCGCGGCGGTCGGGGGCGGGGCGCTCGCCACGATCGTCTACACCTCGGGCACCACGGGCCGGCCCAAGGGCGTGATGCTCTCGCACCAGAACATGCTGCAGAACGCGCTCTCGGGCCTGGGCGGCATCGACGTCTTCCCCACGGACCGGCTGCTCTCGTTCCTTCCCCTGTCGCACATGTTCGAGCGAACGGTGGGCTACTACCTCACGATGGTCGCGGGCGCCGAGGTGGCCTTCGCGCGCTCCATCCCGCAGCTCGCCGAGGACTTCCGCGCCGTGCGGCCGACGGCCATCGTCTCGGTGCCGCGCATCTACGAGCGCCTGCACCTGGCGATCCAGGCGCAGCTCGAAGGCGCCCCGCCCCTGCGCCGCCGGCTCTTCGACCTCGCGCGCCGCACCGGCTGGGACCTCTTCCAGTGGCGGCAGGGGCGCGGCCCGTGGCGCGCCGCCTTCCTCGCGTGGCCGCTGCTGCGGGCGCTGGTGGCCTCGCGGCTGCTCGCGCGGCTGGGCGGGCGCGTGCGCCTCGCGGTGAGCGGGGGCGCGCCGCTCAACCCCGAGATCGCGCGCACCTTCATCGGCCTGGGGCTGCCGCTGGTGCAGGGCTACGGGCTCACCGAGGCCTCGCCCGTGGTGTGCGTGAACCGCCTGGAGCGCAACGACCCGTCCTCGATCGGCGCGGTGCTGCCCGGCATCGAGGTGGGCTTCGGCGAGAGCGGCGTGCTGCGCGTGCGCGGGCCCAACGTGATGCTCGGCTACTGGGGAAACCCCGAGGCCACCGCGCAGGTGAAGAGCGCGGACGGCTGGCTGGACACGGGCGACCTCGCGAGGCTCGAGGACGGCCTGCTGTACATCACCGGCCGCGTGAAGGAGATCATCGTGCTCGCCAACGGCGAGAAGGTCCCGCCCGTGGACATGGAGCTCGCGATCCAGCTCGATCCGCTCCTCGCGCAGGCGCTCGTGGTCGGCGAGGGCCGGCCCTTCCTCGGCGCGCTGGTGGCGCTGGACATGGAGGCGTGGTTCAGGCTCGCCGAGGCGGGAGGCTTCGAGGCCGACCCCAACGGCGAGTGCCGCGAGCGCGCGGAGAAGCTCGTCCTCGCGCGCATCGCGCGCCAGCTGGGCGCCTTCCCGGGATACGCGCAGGTCCGGCGCGTGGCGCTGCTCACGGAGCCGTGGACGGTGGACAACGGCCTGCTCACGCCCACGCTCAAGCCGCGTCGCGCCCGCATCCTCGAGCGCTACGCCGACCGCGTCGACTCGCTCTACCGCGGGCACGGGTCGCGCCCCGCCGTGGAGTAGAATCAAACGACCGTTTGAATCCCGCCATGGCCGTCACCCTCCCCCCGAACGAGCAGCCCGTGCTGCGCATCATCCCGATGCCGGCGGACACCAACGCCCACGGCACGATCTTCGGCGGCTGGGTCATGGCGCAGGTGGACCTCGCCGGCAGCGTGCCCGCCTTCGAGCGCGCGCAGGGGCCCATCGTCACCGTGGCCGTGAACTCGTTCCTCTTCAAGGAGCCCGTCTTCGTCGGCGACCTCGTGAGCTTCTACGCGCGCGTGGTGCGCGTGGGCCGCACCTCCATCACCGTGGACGTCGAGGTCTTCGCGCAGCGCGGCCGCGACGGCCGCACCGACGCCGTGAAGGTGACCGAGGCGCAGCTCACCTACGTCGCCATCGACGGCGCGCGCCAGCCCCGCCCGGTGCCGGGCGGCCTCGAAAGGGCCTGACGCCCTCCCTCGCCCACGCCCGCCGCGGCGGGCCCGTCCCAGGAGAAACCCCGTGTCCCGATTCCCCGTCCGCAAGGCCGCCGTCCTCGGCGCCGGCGTCATGGGCGCGCAGATCGCCGCCCACCTCGCCAACGCCGGCGTGCAGCCGGTGCTCTTCGACCTCGCCGCCGAAGGGCGCGACAGGAACGCCATCGTGAGGAAGGCGCTCGAGGGCCTCGCGAAGCTCGAGCCCAGCCCGCTCGCGACGAAGGACGTGGCCGAGCGCATCGTCGCCGCGAACTACGACGAGCACCTGGCGCTGCTGGGCGACTGCGAGCTGGTCGTCGAGGCCATCAGCGAGCGCATGGACTGGAAGAAGTCGCTCTTCGACAAGGTGGCGCCGCACCTCTCGCCGCGGGCGGTGTTCGCCTCCAACACCTCGGGCCTTTCCATCACCGAGCTCTCGAACGTGCTGCCCGCGGCGCTGCGCCCGCGCTTCTGCGGCATCCACTTCTTCAACCCGCCGCGCTACATGCGCCTGGTGGAACTCATCCCCACGGCGGCCACGGACCCGGCCGTGGTCGACGACCTGGAGGCCTTCCTCACCACGGCGCTCGGCAAGGGCGTGGTGCGCGCGCGCGACACGCCCAACTTCGTGGCCAACCGCGTGGGCGTGTTCTCCATGCTCGCGACGATGCACCACACGCTCGCCTTCGGGCTGGGCTTCGACGAGGTGGACGCGCTCACGGGGCCGGCCATCGGGCGGGCCAAGAGCGCCACCTACCGCACCGCGGACGTCGTGGGCCTGGACACGATGGCCCACGTCGTGAAGACGATGCACGACACGCTGCCGGCCGACCCCTGGCACGCGCACTACCGCGCGCCCGAGTGGCTCGCCGGGCTCATCGCCAAGGGCGCCCTGGGCCAGAAGACCAAGGCCGGCATCTTCGTGAAGAAGGGCAAGGAGATCCAGGTCCTCGACCTCGCGCGCCAGGACTACCGGCCCTCGGCCGGGGCCGTCGCCGAGGAGGTGCAGGCCATCCTCCAGGAAAGGGACCCGGCGGCCCGCTTCGCGAAGCTGCGCGCGAGCTCGCACCCGCAGGCGCGCTTCCTGTGGGCCATCTTCCGCGACCTCTTCCACTACTGCGCGGTGCACCTGGCGGAGATCGCCCACTGCGCGCGCGACGTGGACCTCGCGATCCGCTGGGGCTTCGGCTGGCAGATGGGACCGTTCGAGATCTGGCAGGCGGCGGGCTGGCGCGAGGTGGCCGGCTGGATCGCCGAGGACATCGCGGCGGGCCGCGCCATGGCCGCCGTGCCGCTGCCGGGCTGGGTGACGGACGGGCGGCAGGGCGTGCACGGCGCCGAGGGCTCCTTCTCGGCGGCGGACGACACGATGCACTCGCGCTCGACGCTGCCCGTCTACCGGCGCCAGCGCTTCCCCGAGCTGGTGCTGGGCGAGAAGCCCGCGCCGCGCGGCACGACCGTCTTCGAGGACGAGGGCGTGCGGATGTGGCACGACGGCGACGGCGTCGCGGTGGTGTCCTTCAGGAGCAAGATGCACTCGCTGGGCACGGAGGTGCTCGAGGGCCTGAACCGCGCGCTGGACGAGGCCGAGGCCGGCTTCGACGCGCTGGTGATCTGGCACGAGGCGCCGTTCGCCGTGGGCGCCAACCTCAAGGCGGCGCTCGAGTCGCTGCAGGCCGGGCGCCTGGCGGAGTTCGAGGCCATGGTGGCGCTCTTCCAGCGCACCTCGCAGCGCCTGAAGTACAGCCCGGTGCCCACGGTCGCGGCCGTCGAGGGCATGGCCCTGGGCGGCGGCTGCGAGTTCGCGATGCACGCGCAGCGCGTGGTGGCGGCCTTCGAGAGCTACCTCGGGCTGGTGGAGGTGGGCGTGGGACTGCTGCCGGCCGGCGGGGGCCTGAAGGAGCTGGCGCAGCGCGCCAACGCCTGGGCGAAGGGCGGCGACGCCTTCCCCGAGCTGGGCCGGCTGTTCCGCCAGGTGGCCATGGCGGACGTCTCGAGAAGCGCGGCGCACGCCCGCGAGCTCGGGTACCTGCGGCCGGCGGACGTCGTGGTCTTCCACCCGGCCGAGCTGCTGCACGTGGCGCGCGGCCAGGCGCGCGCGATGGCCGACGCGGGGCACCGCCCGCCGCTCGCGCCGCCGCGCATCCCCGTGGCGGGGTCCACCGGCATCGCCACGCTGAAGATGATGCTGGTGAACATGAGGGAGGGCGGGTTCATCTCCGAGCACGACTACGAGATCGGCTCGCGCATCGCCACGGTGATCTGCGGCGGGGAGGTGGAGCCCGGCAGCGCCGTGGACGAGCAGTGGCTGCTCGACCTGGAGCGCCACCACTTCGTCGAGCTCGCGAAGACGGCGAAGACGCAGGAGCGCATCGCCCACATGCTCAAGACCGGCAAGCCGCTGCGCAACTAGGGAGACCGCCATGACCCGCCAGATCCAGGATGCCTACATCGTCTCCGCCGTGCGCACGCCCGTCGGCAAGGCGCCCCGCGGGATGTTCCGCACCGTCCGCCCGGACGACCTGCTCGCCCACGTGCTGCGCGGCGCCGTCGCCGCGGTGCCGGGACTCGAGGCGAAGGAGGTCGGCGACGTGATCGTCGGCTGCGCCATGCCCGAGGCCGAGCAGGGCATGAACGTGGCCCGCATCGGCGTGCTGCTCGCGGGCTTTCCCGACAGCGTGCCGGCCATGACCATCAACCGCTTCTGCTCCTCCGGGGTGCAGGCCGTGGCGCTGGCCGCCGACCGCATCCGCACCGGCGACGACGACGTGGTGATCGCCGCCGGCACCGAGTCGATGTCGATGGTGCCCATGATGGGCAACAAGATCGCCATGAACGGCGCGGTCTTCGCGCACGACGAGAACGTGGCCATCGCCTACGGCATGGGCATCACCGCCGAGCGCGTGGCCGCGCAGTGGAAGGTCTCGCGCGAGGCGCAGGACGCCTTCGCCGCCGAGAGCCACCGGCGCGCGGCCGCGGCCATCGCCGCCGGCCACTTCCGCGACGAGATCCTGCCCTACGAGATCCGCGGCGCCGTGCCCGACCTCGCCGCCGGCAAGGTCACCCACCGCACGCGGGTGGCGGACACCGACGAGGGCCCGCGTCCCGATTCCTCGCCCGAGTCCCTGGGCAAGCTGCGGCCCGCCTTCGCCGCCCGCGGCTCGGTCACGGCCGGCAACAGCTCGCAGATGTCCGACGGTGCGGGGGCCCTGGTGCTCATGAGCGAGGCGGCGATGAAGCGCCACGGCGCGAAGCCGCTGGCGCGCTTCCTCGGCTTCGCCGTCGCGGGCGTGCCGCCGGAGATCATGGGCATCGGCCCCATCCACGCCATCCCGAAGGTGCTGGCGCAGGCAGGCGTGAAGCAGGCCGACCTGGACTGGATCGAGCTCAACGAGGCCTTCGCGGCGCAGTCGCTCGCGGTGGTGAACGAGCTGGGGCTCGACCCGGCGCGCGTGAACCCGCAGGGCGGGGCCATCGCGCTGGGCCACCCGCTGGGCGCCACCGGGGCGATCCGCGCGGCGACGATGGCGCACGGCCTGCGCCGCACGAAGGGCCGCTACGGCATGGTGACGATGTGCATCGGCACGGGCATGGGCGCGGCCGGTCTCTTCGAGGCGATGCACTAGCGGGAAATCGACGCGCCAGGGGGCCGGCGCTATAGTGGCCCCGAGATCCCGGCGGCACGCATCGCCGGGACGCACTTCGACGATGAGGAGGAACTCCATGAAGAACCGGTGGCTCCACGCGGCCGCGACGGCGGCCTGCTTCGCGGCGGCGGCGGCGGGCGCGCAGACCTACAAGGCGGAGATCCGCCGCACGTCCTTCGGCGTGCCGCACGTGAAGGCGGCCGACTACGGCGGCCTGGGCTACGGCGTCGGCTACGCGTTCGCGCAGGACAACTTCTGCATGATGGCCGACGAGTTCGTCACGGTGCGCGGCGAGCGCTCGCGCTTCTTCGGCGAGTCGGGCACCACGCCCTACCTGCGCAACAACCTCGTCTCCGACTTCTACTACACGCTGGTCAACGCCGACCCCGCGCCGCTGCTCGCGGGGCTCGAGAAGATGAGCCCGGAGCTGCGCGCGGCCTTCCGCGGCTGGGCGGCCGGCTACAACCGCTACCTGCGCGAGAAGGGCGTGGCGAACCTGCCGGCGCCCTGCACGGGGGCGGCCTGGGCCCGGCCCGTCGACGACGCGGACATGATGCGCCTGGTGCGCCGCTACCTGCTCGAGGCCTCGACCAACAACTTCATGGAGGGCATGGTCGCCGCCAAGCCCCCGGTCGCCGGCTCGAAGGCCGCTCCCGTCCTGGGTCCCAAGTCGGACGCGGGCATCCCCGGCTTCGACCAGGACTTCTGGCCCGACTGGCGCTCGGGCGTGGGCAGCAACGCGCTCGCGCTGGGCAGCGAGGCCACGGACAACGGCCGGGGCCTGCTCCTGGGCAACCCGCACTTCCCGTGGTCCGGAACGCTTCGCTTCTACCAGTTCCACGCCACCATCCCGGGCGAGCTGGACGTGATGGGCGGCTCGCTCTCGGGCTTCCCGCTCGTGAACATCGGCTTCAACAAGGACGTCGCCTGGAGCCACACCAACGACGTGGCCTGGCACTTCACCCTGTACGAGCTCAAGCTCGACCCGGCCAACCCGACGCGCTACCTGTACGACGGCCAGTACCGTGACATGACCTCGAAGACGGTCACGGTGCAGGTGAAGGCGGCGGACGGCACGCTCTCCCCACGCTCCAACACGTTCTGGCTCACGCACTTCGGGCCGGTGACGACGAGCACGGCGGTGCCCATCCCGTGGACGGCGACCAACGCCTACGCCATCCGCGAGACCAACGGCGACAACTGGCGGCTGGGCGACCAGTGGCGCGCCATCAACAAGGCGGCGAGCACCGCGGACATCAAGGCGGCGCTGCAGTCCATCGTGGGCATCCCCTGGGTGAACACCACCGCGACGGACCGCGACGGCCACGCCTTCTATTCCGACATCAGCACCGCGCCCAACGTGCCGCGCGAGAAGCAGTCGCTGTGCACCCCGAGCGTGACCTTCGCCGTGGTGTTCTCCCTCAAGGGCCCGCCGGTGCTCGACGGCTCGCGTTCCTTCTGCGAGTGGGACGAGGCCGACGACGCCCCGCAGGCCGGGCTCATGCCGGGCGCCCGGATGCCGTACCTGGAGCGGCGCGACTTCGTGCAGAACTCCAACGACAGCTACTGGCTCGCGAACCCCGCCGTAGACGCCTACCGGTGGGACATCCCGGCCGTGGTGGGGGTGGTGCCGGACGTGCAGGGCATGCGCACGCGGCTGGGCATCCTGCAGGCGCAGGCGCGCCTGGCGGGCGCCGACGGCCTCACGGGCAACAAGTTCTCGCTCGCCACGCTCCAGCAGGTCGCCTTCTCGAACCGCAGCCTCTCCGCGGACCTCTACATGCCCGACGTCGTGCTGCTGTGCCAGACGGCGGCGGCCTCGGCCGTGCAGGCCGAGTGCGGGGCCCTGTCGGCCTGGGACCGCAAGTACGAGCTCACGAGCCGCGGCGCGCACCTCTTCCGCGAGTTCTTCAACGCGGCGAGGAACCTCCCGAACGTCTACAAGGTGCCGTTCAACTACCTCGACCCCGTCAACACACCGCGCGGCTTCGCCGTCACGGACGCGACGGTGGCCGCGGCGCTGGCCGGGGCGCTCAAGTCGGCCGGGGACAAGATCCGCGCGGCGGGCCTGCCCATCGACGCGCCTCTGGGCATGGTGCAGTTCACGCTGCGCGGCGCGACGCCCATCCCGGTGCACGGCGGCGAGGAGAACCTGGGCGTCTACAACAAGATCAGCACCACGCTCGTGCCGGGCGCCGGCTACTTCGTGACCACGGGCTCGAGCTACGTGCAGACGGTGCAGTTCACGGACGCGGGCCTCACCGCGCAGGGCTTCCTCACCTACTCGGAGTCCACGGACCCGGCCTCGCCGCACTTCGCCGACCAGACGATGCGTTTCATGAACAAGCAGTGGATAGACTTCCCCTTCACCGAGGCGCAGATCACGGCCGACCCGGCCCTCACCACGACCACGATCCAGGAGTGAGCGCGGCCCGCCCGGCGGCCGGCCGCGCCGCCCGCCGCCAAGTTTCTGATTCGCGGGGATTTTCGCTGCACCGCCGCATTGTCATTCCCCTGCGCTTTGAAGGACAATGAACCACGCTTCCGGCACCCGACCGCCGCCCGACGAACACAACGACAACGCCAGGAGAAACGCCCCCATGAAACCCGCCTTCCGCCCCCTGCTGAAGCCCCTCGCCATCGCGCTCGCCCTCGCCGGCGCCGGGCCGGCGCTCGCGTTCCAGTTCTCGCTGGAGAACGGGCTCACCGGCAGCGTGGACACCACCGTGTCCTACGGCGTGTCGGTGCGCGCCGGCTCGCGCGACTCCACGCTCGTCGGCATCGCCAACGGCGGCGCCTCGCGCTCGGTGAACGAGGACGACGGCAACCTCAACTACGACAAGAGCAAGGCCTTCGCCAACCTCGCCAAGGCGACGACGGACCTCGAGCTCAAGTTCGGCCGCTTCGGCTTCTTCGGCCGCGGCACGGCCTTCTACGACTTCGAGAACGCCAACAACGACAAGCTCGGGCCCACGGCGAAGGACCGCGTGGGCAAGAACGTGCAGGGGCTGGACGGGTTCATCAGCGCCGCCTTCGAGCCGGGCGGCCACAACCTGCGCCTGCGTGCGGGCCGCCAGGTGATCAGCTGGGGCGAGAGCACCTTCATCCCCAACGGCATCAACGTGATCAACCCCGTGGACCTCACGAAGCTGCGCATCCCGGGCTCGGAGCTCAAGGAGGCCTTCCTGCCGACCGCGGGCCTGTGGGCGAACCTGGAGCTCACCGACAGCGCGAGCCTGGAGGGCTTCGTGCTCACGAACCACGACAAGATCCGCATCGACCCGCGCGGCACCTACTTCTCCAACAACGACTTCGCCTCGGACGACGCCGACCGCGTGATCCTGTCGTTCGGCCGCCGCCGCGACCAGCACACGCCGCCGTCCAACCCGGTGCCCCCGGTGGTGCCGACGCTGGGCACCGCGGCCTCCGCCCTCTACGGTCCGTTCGACCCGGCCGCCTCGGTGTGGGCGCCGCGCGCCGCCGACCGCAACCCCAGCGACACCGGCCAGTGGGGCATCGCGCTGCGCTACCTCGCCAACGAGCTCAACAGCACGGAGTTCGGCCTGTACTACATGAACTACCACAGCCGGATCCCGCTCTTCTCCGGCATCAAGGGCACGCCCACCTCCATCCTCACGGGCGGGCCGCTCATCACCCCCATCTGCGGCCAGGCGGCGCTGCGCTCGCTGTGCCACACGGGCACGGCCACCTACTTCGCCGAGTTCCCGGAGGACATCAAGCTCTTCGGCCTGAGCTTCAACACGGCGGGCCCGGCGGGCATCGCGCTGCAGGGCGAGTACTCGTACCGCTCCAACCTTCCGGTGCAGTACGCGACGCCCGAGCTGCTGCTGGCGGCCCTCGGGCTGCCCAACCTCATCACCGGCTACACGCAGATCCCCGGCGCGCCCACGGGGGCGACGGCCGCGGCGCTGGTGCCGGACGGCACGTACCTGCAGGGCTACCAGCGCCTGAAGGCGAGCCAGCTGCAGCTCACGGCCACCAAGAGCGTGCCCAACATCGCCGGCGCCGAGCAGCTCATCCTGCTGGGCGAGGCGGGCATCACGTACTTCCACAACCTGCCCACCGACGTGAAGTTCAACGGGCCGGGGGTGTACCTGCCCGCGACGGCGTTCGGCGCGCTGCTCTCCAGCGCCTACTCGGTGCAGTCCGACGGCTTCCTCACGCAGCGCTCGTGGGGCTACCGGCTGGTCGGGCGCATGGAGTACGCCAACGCGCTGGCCGGCGGCAACCTCGCGCCGCGCCTGGCGTGGTCGCACGACGTCTCCGGCGTCGGCCCCAACTTCAACGAGGGGACGAAGTCGATCTCGGTCGGCGCGAGCTGGGACTACCAGCGCAAGTGGCTGGTCGACGCGCAGTACACGATGTACTTCGGCGGCCGGGTCTACTGCGGCACGGACGTGCCGCCGGCGGGCAGCGTCGTCACGCCGGGGCAGAGCGCGGGCTTCTGCTCGAACGCCAACCCGCTCCGGGACCGTGACTTCTATTCCCTGAGCGTGAGCTACTCGTTCTGAGCGCGGCCCGGGGGGCGCGCCGCCCGCGCCCCCCGCCCGCAAGAAAGACAACGGAGAACCGGAGGAGAAACCCATGTTCGTGATCTCGAAGAAGGCCGTGGCCTCGCTCGCCATCGGCGCCGCCTTCGCCGCGCCCGCCGCCGCCGAGCTCGGCGCCGCCGACCTCGCCAAGCTGGGCACCACGCTCACGCCCGTGGGCGCGGAGAAGGCGGGCAACGCGGCCGGCACCATCCCCGCCTGGGACGGCGGCATCACCAAGCCCGTCGCCGGCTTCAAGCCCGGCGGCCAGTATCCCGACCCGTACCCGAACGACAAGCCCCTCTTCACCATCGACGGGCGCAGCGCCGACAAGTACAAGGACCAGCTCTCGCCGGGGCAGGTCGCGATGCTCAAGAAGTACCCGGACTACAAGATGATCGTGTATCCCACGCACCGCAGCGCCGCCTTCCCCGCCTGCCACTACGCGGAGACGAAGGAGTGCGCGGCCAAGGCGAAGCTCGCCTCGGGCGGCAACGGCGTGACGGGCTGCACGGGCGGCATCCCGTTCCCCATCCCGAAGAACGGCCTGGAGGCCATCTGGAACGCGGAGCTGCGCTACCGCGGCGACACCTTCGCCCAGCACTGGGCGCAGGCGGCGGTCACGCGCTCCGGCGACTACGCCATCGTGAAGTTCGAGTACGAGTACGACTTCTCGTACGGCAACTGCTCCAAGCCCGTGAAGGACCGCGAGCCCAACAAGATCCTGAACTACCTGCAGGTGACCACGGCGCCGGCGCGCCTGGCGGGGCAGATCCTGCTGGTGCACGAGACGGTGGACCAGGCCAAGGAGCCGCGCTCGGCGTGGACGTACAACCCCGGCCAGCGCCGCGTGCGCCTCGCCCCCAACGTCGCCTACGACAACCCCGGCACGGCGGCCGACGGCCTGCGCACCAACGACGACTTCGGCATGTTCAACGGGGCCACCGACCGCTACAACTGGAAGCTCGTCGGCAAGCGCGAGATGTACATGCCCTACAACTCGTACCGCATGACGGCGCCGAACCTCAAGTACTCCGACGTGCTCAAGCCCGGCCACCTCAACCAGGACCTGGCGCGCTACGAGCTGCACCGCGTGTGGGTGGTGGAGGCCACGCTCAAGCCCGGCACGAGCCACATCTACCACAAGCGCGTCTTCTACATCGACGAGGACAGCTGGGCCATCCTCGCCACGGACAAGTACGACGGCCGCGGCGAGCTCTGGCGCTTCTCCGAGCAGCACAACGAGAACTGGTACAACGTCCCGATGTTCTTCGGCACGATCGAGGTCCACAACGACCTGCAGTCGGGCCGCTACATCGCCATGGGCCTGCGCAACGAGGAGACGGTGATCTACAAGCCCATCAAGCGCACCGCCGGGGACTACAGCCCGAACAGCCTGCGCACGCTGGGCACGCGCTAGCGCAGGGCTTCGCCGGGGGCAGTTTCGCGCGCGGCCCGCGCGCGGGGACTGCCCCCGTTTCATTGGGGAGCAGGCGATGAAGAGAACCATGGCCGCCGGGGCGATCGCCGTCCTGGGGGCGCTCGCGGGCGCGGCACCCGCCGGGGCGGCCGAGAGCCTGCTGCCGCAGTCCGGGCCGATGCCGGCCGTGACGATGCAGCGCCTCCTGCTCATCGACGCGGCGCACCGCGGCAGCCGCGTGGTGGCCGTCGGCGACCGCGGCTACGTGGTGGTGAGCGACGACAACGGCCGCTCTTGGCGGCGCGCCAGGTCGCCGGCGGCGCCGCTGCTCACGGCCGTGGACTTCCTCGACGCCAGGCTCGGCTGGGCCGTGGGCCACGACTCGGTGATCCTCGCGAGCGCGGACGGCGGCGAGACCTGGACGCAGCAGTTCTCCGCGCCGGCCGAGCAGCGCCCGCTGCTGGACGTGCTCTTCCTCGACAAGGACACGGGATTCGCCGTCGGCGCCTACGGGGCGTTCTACGAGACGGCCGACGGCGGGCGCAGCTGGAACCCGCGCAAGGTGATCGAGGACGACAAGCACCTCAACGCCATCGTCCGGCTGCCCAAGGGGCACCTGGTCGTGCTGGGCGAGGCCGGGCTCATCCTGCTGTCGACCGACAGCGGCCGCACCTGGAAGCCGGTGCCCTCCCCGTACAAGGGCTCGCTCTTCGGCGGCGTGGTGACGGACGACGGCGCGCTCGTCGCCTTCGGCCTGCGCGGCCGCATCTTCCGCTCGGCCGACGACGGCGCAACCTGGCAGCCGGTCGACAACGCCTCCACGGCCACCCTCATGGGCGGCTCGCGGCTGCCCGACGGCACGCTGGTCCTCGCGGGCGCGGGCGGCACCATCCTCGTCTCGCGCGACGACGGCCGCTCCTTCGTCCCGCTGGACGCTGGCAGCACCAAGGCCTTCTCCAAGGCGGTGGTGGGCGGCCCCAACGAGGTCGTGATGTTCGGCGAGACGGGGGTGCGGGCGGTGCCCCTGCCCACGGGCCGGCACAAGGAGTCGCGATGACGCTCGGCCCCCTCATCCAGGCCGTCTCCGGCTTCCTCTTCGGCCACCGCCGCACGCTGCTCGTGGTGTTCGGCGCGATGACGCTGCTCTTCGCGGCCTCCGCGACGCGCCTCACCGTGGACGCGGGCTTCAACAAGATGGTGCCGCTCGAGCACCCGTACATGAAGGTGTACCGCGACTACGAGAAGGTGTTCGGCGGCGCCAACCGCATCGCCGTGGCGATCGTCCAGAAGGACGGCGACATCTTCAACAAGGAGTTCATGGCCAAGCTCAAGGCCCTCACGGACGACGTGTTCCTGCTGAACGGCGTGGACCGGCCGTCGGTGAAGTCGCTGTTCACGCCGAACACGCGGTTCATCGAGGTGATCGAGGAGGGCTTCTCGGGCGGCAACGTCATCCCCGCCACCTTCCAGGGCACCGACGAGGACCTGCGCAAGGTGCGGGCCAACGTGCAGAAGTCGAGCGAGATCGGGCGCACGGTGGCCACCGACTTCTCCGCGGCGCTGGTCACGGCCGGGCTGCTGGAGATCGACCCCCAGACGAACAGGCGCCTGAACTACTTCGAGGTGGCGAACAAGCTCGAGGCGCTGCGCGCCAAGTACGAGGGGCCGCGGCACTCGGTGCACATCATCGGCTTCGCCAAGGCGGTCGGCGACATCCGCGACGGCGCGCGCGGCGTGCTGGCGTTCTTCGGCCTGGCCTTCGCCATCACCGCCGCGCTCATGCTCTGGTTCGTGAAGGACTGGAAGCTCACGGGCATCGCGCTCGTCGTGGCCATGATGCCCGTGCTCTGGCTGCTGGGGACGCTCCCCGTGCTCGGCTACGGCATCGACCCCCTGTCCATCCTCGTGCCCTTCCTCATCTTCTCCATCGGCGTCTCGCACGCGGTGCAGATGGTCAAGACCTGGGAGCGCGAGGTGGTCGGCGGCGTGGACAGCGTCACGGCGGCCAAGCGCGCCTTCGCGCGCCTGTTCATCCCCGGCACCTTCGCCCTGCTCACCAACGTGCTGGGCTTCGCGGTGATCATGCTCATCCCCATCGACATCGTGCGCGAGCTGGGGATCACGGCCTCGCTCGGGGTGGCGTGGATGATCGTCACCAACAAGATGCTGCTGCCTATCCTGCTCTCGCACCTGCACATCGCGAAGTCGGCGGCCACGAAGGAGGCCTACCAGGAGAGCCGAGTCGAGCGCGTCTGGACGGCCGCCTCGCACTGCGTGGACCGGCGCCGCGCCGTGGTCATCGTGGCCGTGGCCGCCGCCATCCTCGCGGCCGGCATCGTGGGCGCGCACCGCCTGAAGGTGGGCGACTACGGCATCGGCGTGCCGGAGCTCAGGCCCGACTCGCGCTACAACACCGACAACGCGACCATCGTGCGGAAGTTCGCGATGGGCACCAACACCCTGGGGGTGGTGGCGCAGACCAAGGGCGTGCAGGGCGCCTGCACGAACTACGACATCATGACCACCATCGAGCGCTTCGACTGGTTCATGCAGAACCAGCCGGGCACGCAGTCGGTCATCTCGCTGCCGGGCCTGGCCAAGACGGTGAACGCCGGATTCAACGAGGGCAACCTCAAGTGGCGCCAGCTCCCGCGCGACCCGCAGGTCATGGCGCAGGCGGTCACGCCCATCGACACCGCCACGGGGCTGCTCAACCCGGACTGCAGCGCCATGCAGGTGCTGGTGTTCACCAACGACCAGCAGGGCGAGACCATCGCCGCGCTGGTGGCCAAGGTCAAGCAGTTCGCGGCGGCCTTCGACTCCGACAAGCTCGACTTCAAGCTCGCCACCGGCAACGTGGGCGTCATGGCGGCCACCAACGAGGCGGTGGACCAGGCGCGCTGGGAGATGAATTTCGCCATCTTCGGCGCGCTGATGGCGATGTGCATGGCCACCTTCCGCAGCCTTCGCGCCACGCTGTGCATCCTCATCCCCCTCGCCCTCGTGTCCGTGCTCTGCGAGGCGCTCATGCCGATGCTGGGCATCGGACTGAAGGTCTCCACGCTGCCGGTCATCGCGCTGGGCGTGGGCGTCGGGGTCGACTACGGCATCTACCTCTACGACCGCATCGAGGTGCACCTGGAGGAGGGCAAGGGCCTGGCCGTCTCGTTCTTCGAGGCGCTCAAGGAGCGCGGCACCGCCATGGTCTTCACCGCCGTCACCATGACCATCGGCGTGGGCACCTGGGCGCTCTCGGCCCTGAAGTTCCAGGCCGACATGGGCGTGCTCCTCGCGTTCATGTTCTTCCTCAACATGGTGGGCGCGATCTTCCTGCTGCCGGCCCTGGCCGCGTTCCTCCTCAAGGGGCACAAGGCCGGATGAGCCCGGGGCGCCTGTCCCGCGCCCTCGTGGCCGGCGGGGCCCTGGTGCTCGCGGCCGGCGTCGCGCTCGGGGCGGTGGCTTCCCACGCGGCGGGCCACTTCGCGAATCCCGAGGCGCCGCGCCTGCTGCCGGTGGCCGTGCTCTACCAGCTGGTCCACGGCCTGGGGCTCGTGGGTGCGGGCCTCCTGGCGCGCGCCGGCGCCACGCGCTGGCTGGCGCTGGCGGCGGCGTCGTTCGCGGCGGGCCTGGTGCTCTTCTGCGGCTCGCTCTGGTTCCTCGCGCTCACCGGTCACTCGCCCGGGCCGTTTGCGCCCGTGGGCGGCACCGCCTTCATGGCGGGCTGGATCCTCGTGGCGATCCACGCGCTCGCCGAGGGGCGGCGCTAGGCCGGCGAGAGCGCGTCCCCGATCCGCACCGCCCCTTCGGCCACGGTCACGGCGTTCATCCCGAAGCGGGCGCCGTACGCCTCGCTCGGCCGCCAGGCGGCGAGCGTCGCGAGGGGCTCGGGCCCCGTCACTTCCCCCGTCGCCTGGTCGGTGGTGGTCACCTGGCACCGTCCGCAGGGCTTGGCCATCGCGAGCCGGGCCGAGCCGACGGTGAACTCGCCCCAGCCGTCCTCGGCGAAGGCGGGCGCGCCGGCCACCACGATGTTGGGCCGGAAGCGGTCCATGGGCACCGGCCTCGCCAGGCGCGCGTTCAGGGCCGCCAGGGAGGCTTCGCCGACGACGAGGTAGGCGTAGCCGTCGGCGAAGCCCACCAGGCGGCCCTCGCCGCCGTGCCGGGGATTCGACAGGCGCCGGGTCGAGTCCGGCATGTAAGCGAGCCGGCAGGGCCGGCCGAGCACGGCCGTGAGCCAGGCATCGGCCTCCCGCGAGGGCGCGAGCGCCTCGCACGCGCTGTTCCACACCTGCACGCGCAGGCGCTCCCCGGCGGCCGGCGCGAGGGGCAGGGCGACCTCGCCCTCGTCCGGCGCGGCCAGGCGAAGCTCGTCGCCGGCGATCTCGGTCCACACCGTGGCCATGGCCGGCAGCTCGCGCTGGGAGAGGAACATCCCGTCGGGATCCACGACCACGAAGCGCCGGTCGTGGGCGAGGCCGCGCGCGGTGGCCGGGGCCGAATCCAGGGCGATGCCCTTCAGGCCCTTGACGGGGTAGACGTGCAGCTGCGAGACGGTGAAAGCCATGGCGGTCGAGGATTGAATCGGGGGGGAATCGGCGTTACTTTACCTGTCCCCGGCCGGGGGGCTCCCGGCTCGCCTGCACAGCACGAAAGGGCACGCCATGGCGCTTTGGGACAAGTTGATGGGCGAACTGGTCGACATCGTCGAGTGGCTCGACGACACGAACGACACGCTTGCCTACCGCTTCGAGCGCTACCAGAACGAGATCAAGTACGGCGCCAAGCTCGTGGTCCGCGAGGGCCAGGTGGCCGTGTTCATCAACGAAGGCCAGCTCGCCGACGTCTTCAAGCCCGGCACGCACGAGCTCGTCACCCAGAACCTGCCCATCCTCGCCACGCTGAAGGGCTGGAAGTACGGCTTCAACAGCCCGTTCAAGGCCGAGGTGTACTTCTGCTCCACGCGCAAGTTCACCGACCTCAAGTGGGGCACCCCGGGGCCGGCCATGATGCGCGACAAGGACTTCGGCATGGTGCGCGCGACGGCCTTCGGCCTGTACGCCATCCGCGTGAAGGACGCGGGCACCTTCGTGAAGGACCTCGTGGGCACCGACAACCGCTTCACGCTGGCGGAGATCTCCGACAACCTGCGCGGCAAGATCGGCCTGCGCATCAAGGAGCTGATGCCCGAGATGGGCATCCCCGTGATCGAGCTGGAGGCCAAGGTCTCCGAGCTCGGCACGCGCCTTCGCGACCGGCTGGGCGCGGAGTTCGAGACGCTGGGCCTGGAGCTCGTCGAGGTCCAGGTGCAGGACATCGGCCTGCCCGAGGAGGTCGAGAAGGCCATCGACAAGCGCGGCGCCATGGCTGCCGTGGGCAACCTCCAGGCGTACGCGCAGTACGAGACCGCCTCCGCCATCCGCGACGCCGCCAACAATCCGGGTGGCGCGGCCGGGGCGGGCGTGGGTCTCGGGGCCGGCATCGCCATGGGCGCCCAGATGATGAACGCCATGGGCGCGGGCGCGGCGGGAGCCGGCGCGGCCGCCGCCGTGCCGCCGCCCATCCCGGGCGCGGCCGCGTTCCACGTGGCCGTGAACGGGCAGCAGGCGGGGCCGTTCGACCTGGCGGCGCTGCAGCAGCAGGCGGCGAGCGGGCGCCTCACGCGCGCCTCGCTCGTGTGGAAGGCCGGCATGGCGCAGTGGGTGCCCGCGGGCGAAGTGGCCGAGCTCGCGCCGGTGTTCGCCAGCGTGCCGCCGCCGGTGCCGCCCGGCGCGTAGTCCATGGAGCCTCCGGCAGGCCAGCCGACCGCCAGCGACACCGCCTTCGTCAAGACCTTCCCCTGCACGGGCTGCGGGGCGAAGCTCTCGTTCGCGCCCGGCACGAAGCAGCTTCGCTGCGAGTTCTGCGGCACCGGGAACGCGATCGAGGGCCACGAGGGGGCGATCGAGGAGCTCGACTTCGAGACCTTCCTCGCCTCCCTCGAGGGCCGCATGGAGGTCGAGGAGGCCGAGGAGATCCGCTGCGACAAGTGCGGCGCGGCGCAGAAGCTCGCCGGCAGCCTCTTCGCGGGGAGCTGCACCTTCTGCGGCGCGGCCATCGTCTCGAAGAGCTACGCGAGCCGGCGCATCAAGCCGAAGTCCCTGGTGCCCTTCCAGGTGGACCGGCCCCGTGCGGTCGACAGCTTCCGCCGCTGGGTGCGCGGGCTCTGGCTCGCGCCCTCGGACCTGAAGCGCTACGCGCAGAGCGATGCCGCGCTCACCGGCATCTACCTGCCGTACTGGACGTACGACTGCCGCACGGACAGCGACTACGCGGGCGAGCGCGGCGACGACTACTACACGGACGAGCCCGTCACGACGCGCAATGCCCGCGGCGAGACGGTGACGCAGGTGCGGCGCGTGAAGCACACGCGCTGGTCGGCGGCCGCGGGCCACGTGGAGCACTTCCACGACGACGTGCTGGTGATGGCCTCCCGGAGCCTGCCGCCGCAGGTGGCGGCCTCGGCGACGCGCTTCAACCTGAAGGGCCTGGTGCCCTACCAGCCCGAGTTCGTGAGCGGCTTCCAGGCCGAGGCGTACCAGGTCGGGCTTCGCGAGGGCTTCCCCCTGGCCCGCCAGCAGATCGACGCCACGGTCGTCTCGCTCGTGCGCCGCGACATCGGCGGCGACCAGCAGCGCATCCACTCGCTCGACACCCGCTACAGCGAGGTGACGTTCAAGCACGTTCTGCTGCCGGTGTGGGTCTCCGCCTTCCGCTACCGCGACCGGACCTTCCGCTTCGTCGTGAACGGCCAGACGGGGGAGGTGTCGGGCGAGAGCCCGAAGTCGTGGTGGAAGGTGGCGCTGCTCGTCCTGGCGATCGCCGTGGTGGTCGTGGCGGTGATCGTCCTGGGCGCGAAGGGGTGAGGCGAAGGGGGGCGGGCGCCCCCCTCCCGGGATTCAGCCCGCCTGCTTCAGCATGGTCGCGCCGTCGGAGACCTCGAACTTGCCGGGGCCCTCGACGTTGAGAGTCTTCACCACGCCGTCGTCCACCAGCATGGAGAAGCGCTGGCAGCGCATCCCCATGCCGCGCGCCGTGAGGTCCAGCTCCAGCCCGATCTTCTTCGTGTAGTCGGCGCTGCCGTCCGCCATGAAGCGGATCTTGCCGCCGGCCTTCTGGTCGCGCGCCCAGGCGCCCATCACGAAGGGGTCGTTCACCGCGAAGCACCAGATCTCGTCCACGCCCTTGCCCTTGAGCGCGTCGTGCACCGCGAGGTAGCTCGGCACGTGCTTGGCCGAGCACGTCGGCGTGTAGGCGCCCGGCAGGCCGAAGATCGCGATCTTCCTGCCCTTCACCAGATCCTCAACCTTGAACGTGTTGGGGCCCAGCGTGCAGCCGCCGCCCTCGACTTCGATGAACTCCTGGACCGTGCCCTCGGGCAGCCGGTCGCCGACCTTGATCGTCATGGGATTCTCCTTGTGGCGCGCGAAAAGCCGCATTCTCCCCGATTTTGCGGCCGCCGGGCGCGCGGGCCGGCGCCGGGCGCTTGAACCGCCGCGACGGGCGGGCCGACTCAAGGGGTTCCCCGACTGCCCAGGAGGCCCCATGCTCGCCCGCACCGCCGCCCTCGCCACCGCCGGCCTCGTCCTCGCGACGGCCGCCGCCGCCCAGGTCACGCCCCTGCCGGGGCCGGTGGTGGGCGTGGCCGAGATGAACACGAAGGTCTTCACGCTGGAGCAGCGGGTGACGGCGCTCGAGATGCAGGCCCGGCAGGACAAGGCGGCGCTCGCGGCCGCGAACGCGGAGGTCGCCTCGCTAAAGGCGCAGGTGGCCAAGCTCCTCCAGCACACGCACGACGTCTCCATCTCGGTCGACTACACGAACTCGTTCGTGAACGACGTCTACAACCAGAAGAGGACGGTCGTGACCCCGGGCGTGACCTTCGGCAACCCGAAGGGGCACCTGGGCCCGCCGAAGTACTAGCCCGGCGCCTTCAGGAAGCGGCGGCGTGCGCGCGGCGGAAGGCGGCCAGCGCGAGGCCCGCCGTCACGAAGGCCCCGCCGAGGATGCGGTTCACCCAGCGCAGGTGCGAGGGGTCGCGCATCACGGCGAGCACGCGGGCCGCCAGGCCGATGTAGCCGGCCATCACCACGAGGTCCACGACCAGCGTCGTGAGCCCGAGGATGGCGTACTGGACGAACGGAGGCCGCGCCACGTCGATGAACTGGGGCAGCACGGCCGCGTAGAAGATGATCCCCTTGGGGTTGGTGAGGTTCACGAGGAAGCCCTTGAGGAACACCTCGCGCGAGTCGCGTCCCTGGGGCGCGTCGGCCCGCGCGTCGAAGCGGTGGGGCGCGGCGCGCCACGTGGCGAGGCCCAGCCACACGAGGTAGGCGACGCCCGTCCACTTGACGGCCGTGAAGAGCGACTCGGAGGCGAGCAGGATCGCGCCCAGGCCCACCGAGACGATGCCCATCAGCAGGAAGTTGGCGAACTGCATGCCGACCGCGTTCCACATGCCGCGGCGGAAGCCGTGGTTCAGGCCCGCGGCCAGGCTCGAGAACACGCCCGGGCCGGGCGAGACGGACAGGATGATCGTGGCGACGAGGTAGGTGACCCAGACGGAGAATTCCACTAGCGGCCCTTTTCGATCGCGCGCCGGGCGATGCGGTCCACCAGCCCCGGGGCGACCAGCTTGAGAAACATCCCCATCTTACCGCGGGCGGTCATCACCACCTCCCGGCGCCGGTCGCGCAGCGCCGCCAGCGTGAGGCGCGCGCAGGCCTCCGGCGTCATCACCTCGCCCTCCTTCACCGGGCTCACCGCGATGGGCCGCCCGTCGGGGCCGGTGGCGTTCTCGCGGATGCCCGTGGAGACGAATCCGGGATAGACCATCGTCACCGTGACGCCGGAGCCGTCGAGCTCGATGCGCAGCGAGTCGAAGAAGCCGCGCATCGCGTGCTTGGAGGCCGCGTAGCCCGAGCGCGTGGGCACGCCCGTGATGGCCGTGAGGCTCGCCACGCCCACCAGGCGGCCGCGCGAGGCCTTGAGGTGGGGCAGGGCGTGGCGCGTGCAGTACACGGCGCCCATGTAGTTCACCTGCATGATGCGGGCGAGGATCGCCATGTCCTCGATCTCGTCGAAGCGCGCCCACATCGTGGCGCCGGCGTTGTTCACGAGGATGTCGAGGCCGCCGTGGGCCGCGACGGCGGTCTGCACCAGGCGGCGGCAGTCGTCCTCGACCGCCACGTCGGTGGGCACCGCGAGGGCGGGCGCGCCGCGCGCCTCGCACTCCGCCGCCACGGCCGCGAGCGCCGCGCCGTCGCGCGCCGCCAGCGCGAGGCGCACGCCCTCGGAGGCCAGCTGCCGGGCGAGCTCGGCGCCGATGCCCTTGGAGGCGCCGGTGACGATTGCCGAAAGCCCCGCCAGGCTCACTTCTCGGTCTCCGGGTCCGGGATGTGGTTGAAGGCGATGTGCATGCCGCCGCGGTCGCGCGCCTTGTGCGCGGAGGCGAAGTACACGGCCTGGCGGCCGAAGCGGGCGTTGAGGCGGTCGAGCGTCTCGTACAGGCTCTTCGACTTCGCCTCCGAGGCGAAGAGCGAGCCGGAGTGCCCCGCCTCCGGCACGAGGTCGGAGAAGGCCATGCCCACCTGCAGGATGCGGCGCCGGTCGCGCGGGCGGCCCGCCCACAGCTTCTCCAGCGCGTGCAGGAAGGTCACGGTGTCCTGCGTGTCCACCAGGCGCATGTCGGCGTCCCAGCGCGAGCCGTCGAGGTACTTCACCGCCAGCGTGAGGCGCGAGGCGTAGTGCCCGGCCTTGCGCAGGCGCATCGCCGCCTTCTGCGTGAGGCGGTTCACCACGGCGAAGGCGTCCTCGGCGTTGCGCCGCTCCGGCGCGAGCACGCTCGAGTGCGAGATGGAGTGCGTGTCGCCTTCCTGTCCGCCGGCTTCCTCGCCCCGCAGGCGGTCGTGCATCACCTCGCCGCCGACGCCGCCCCAGATGGCGCGCAGCTCCTCGCGCGAGCGCGAGCACAGCTCCTCCACGGTGCGGATGCCGTGCCGCGCCAGGCGCTTTTCCATCTGCTTGCCGATGCCCGAGAGCTCGCGAACGCCCAGGCCGAAGAGGCGCTGCGGCAGCTCGCGCTTCTCGATGAGCACCAGGCCATCGGGCTTGACCATGTCCGAGGCCGTCTTGGCGATGAAGGTGTTGGGGCCGATGCCGATGGAGGTGCGCAGGCACTCGCCCACGCGCTCGCGCAGCACGGCCTTGATGTCGCGGGCGAGGCCCAGGGCGCGCGCCGGCTCGCGCCAGCGGCCGGTGAGCTCGCAGTCCATCTCGTCGATGGAGAGCACGCGGCGCACGGGCGCCACCGTGTCCACCGCGGCCACGGCGCGGTGGTGGAAGTCGATGTAGAGCGCGTGGCGCGCCACCACGAAGGCGATGCCGGGGCAGAGCCGGCGGGCGTCGGCCACCTTCGTGCCCGTCTTCACGCCGAAGGTCTTGGCCTCGATGCTCGCCGCGATGCACACGGTGGTGTCGGCCAGCATGGGCACCACGCCCACGGGCCGGCCGCGCAGGCGCGGCTCCACCTGCTGCTCGACCGAGGCGAAGTAGGAGTTGAAGTCGACGAGGAGGGAGCGCAGCGTCATGGCGGCGCGCGGGCGGGCCGCAGGCGCTCAGGCGAGGTCGGTGGCCTCGACGAAGGCCGCGACGAGGGCCTCCAGGCCGCGCGCGTCCGCCTCGTCGAAGCGGGCGGGCAGGGGGCTGTCCAGGTCGAGCACGCCCGCGAGGGCTCCGGCGACGATGACGGGCACCACGATCTCGCTGCGCGAGGCGCCGTCGCACGCGATGTGGCCGGGAAAGGCGTGCACGTCCGGCACCACCACCGTGCGGCGCTGCGCCGCGGCGGTGCCGCACACGCCCTTGCCGAGCGCGATGCGCACGCACGCGGGCTTGCCCTGGAACGGCCCGAGCACCAGGCCGCCGGCCTTCATCCAGTAGAAGCCCGCCCAGTTGAGTTCCGGCAGGGCGTGGAAGAGCAGGGCGGCGAGGTTGGCCGCGTTGGCGGTGGCGTCGCGCTCGCCGGCGAGGAGCGCGCGCGCCTGCGCGAGGAGCTCGGCGTAGGCCTCGGCCTTCGAGGTGGCGGCGACGGGCGGGACGACGGCGAACATGGCGGCATTCCGGTGGGGCGGACGCCGCTAGGGTATCACCGGGGCCGGCGCCGCCGGCCCCGGGGCCGCGCGCTCAGCCGCCGGAGGCCGGGCGGGCCTTCTGGCGGTCGTGCTTCTGCTTGGCGATGTGCCGGCTCTGCTTCGCCTGGGCGCGGTGCAGGTGCGCGCGTTCCTTCTTCGTGACCTTGCCGTCGGCCTTGGCCTTGTCCTCGATGGCCTGCACCTTGGCCTGCCCGGCCTCGAGGCGGGCGGTCTCGCGCGCGTTGAGCTGGCCGCTCGCCACGCCCTGCTCGATGCGCTTTTCCTGGTTGGCCTGCCGCTGGTCGACGCGGGGCGTGGCGGTCTGGGCCGCGGCGGGCAGGGCGAGGGCCGCGGCGAGGGCCGCGAGGACGATTCTGGGCGACATGGCTTTCTCCTGTGGGGTTGCGGAACCGGCGCGGTCATCCCGTGCCTCGCCCATCAACGCGTCCCGGCCCGGCGCCGTTGACGCCGTTACATTCCGTTGCAACCACCGGGGGCGGCCCCGCGCCTTCGCTATAATCCGCGCTCCCCCAACCGGGGGCCTCCCGCGCCGCCCGCGGCCGGTCGAGGCTCCCCCGTCCATGGCCCAGGCCAAGAAAGCCCGTCCCATCCCTCCCGCCCCGCCGGCCGCGCGCCGGCGCCCCGTGGCGACGACGCTCTTCGGCGACACGCGCGTCGACGACTACGCCTGGCTGCGGCGCAAGGGCGACCCGGCCGTGCGCGCGCACCTCGAGGCCGAGAACGCCTACGCCGAGGCCTGCACGCGGCCCCTCGCGGGCCTTCGCGGGCGGCTGTACCGGGAGATGCTCGCGCGCATCCAGGAGACGGACGAGAGCGTGCCCTTCCGCCACGGCGGCTGGTGGTACTACACCCGCGAGGTGAAGGGGCTGCAGTACCCGATCCACTGCCGGCGGGCCGCGGAGCCGGGCGCGGCCGAGCAGGTGATCCTGGACGTGAACGAGATTGCGCGCGGCCACGCGTACGCCGGCGTGGACATCCTCGCGGTGAGCCCCGATGGCCGCTACCTCGCCTGGGGCGTGGATTACACGGGCTACCGCGAGTACGTGGTGCGCGTGAAGGACCTCGCCACCGGCCGCCAGCTTCGCGACCGCCTCGAGCGCGTGGACGACGTGGCGTGGGCCGCCGACGGGCAAACGCTCTTCTACGTGCGCCAGGACGCGGCCAAGCGCCCCGACCGGCTCTACCGGCACCGCCTGGGCGCCCGGCGCGATGTGCTCGTGTGGCGCGAGGCCGACGAGCGCTTCGACCTCTCGGTGGAGCTCACGCTGAGCGAGCGCTGGATCGTGGCCACGGCCGCCTCGAAGGACACCACCGAGGTGCGCGTGATCCCGGCCGACCGGCCGCAGGCCGTGCCGCGCCGCATCGCGCCGCGCCGCCGCGGACACGAGCACTACGTGGATCACCGGGGCGAGGAGTTCTGGATCCGCACCAACGACCGCCACGCGAACTTCCGCCTCGTGCGCGCGCCGGTGGGCCGGCCCTCGCCGCGCCACTGGGTGGAGGCGCTCGCCCCGCGCGCCGGCGTCGTGCTCGAGGACGCCGAGGTCTTCCGCGACTTCCTGGTGCTGCACGAGCGCAAGGACGGCATGCCGCGCCTGCGCGTGCGCGAGCTGCGCACGGGCCGCACCCGCGAGGTCGCCATGCCCGAGCCGGTGCGCTGGCTGGGCGCGGGCGTGAACGCGCGCTTCGACGCGAACGCCTACCGCTTCGAGTACGAGAGCTACGTGACGCCCGCGACGGTCTATGACTACGACGTGGCCACGGGGCGCAGGACGCTCCTGAAGCGCCGGCCCGTGCGCGGCGGCTACGATTCCTCGCGCTACGCGTCGGCCCTGGCGATGGCGCGTGCCCCCGACGGCACCGCGGTGCCCGTCTCGCTCGTGTGGCGCCGCCAGGCGGGCCGCCGGGGTCCGCGCCCGCTGCTGCTGTACGGCTACGGCGCCTACGGCCACCCGCTCGACGCGGGCTTCAGCATCGCGCGCCTGTCGCTCCTGGACCGCGGGATGGTGTATGCCGTGGCGCACGTGCGCGGCGGCGGCGAGCGCGGCCGCGCCTGGTACGACGCCGGCCGCCTCGCGAACAAGGAGAACTCCTTCACCGATTTCATCGCCGCCGCCGAGCACCTGGTGGCCGCGGGCTGGACGACACCCGATCGCCTCGTGATCGAGGGCGGCAGCGCCGGCGGCCTCCTGGTGGCGGCCGCCGCCAACCGCCGGCCGGACCTCTTCCGGGCGGTGGTGGCCGAGGTGCCCTTCGTGGACGTGCTCAACACCATGCTCGACCCTTCGCTTCCGCTCACCACGCTGGAGTACCTCGAGTGGGGGGACCCGCGCCGCGCCCGCGGCTACCGGTCGATCCGCGCCTGGTCGCCCTACGAGAACCTCGCGCCGCGGGCCTACCCGGCCATGCTCGTGGAAGCCTCGCTGCACGACAGCCAGGTGCCGTACTGGGAGGCCGCCAAGTACGTCGCGCGGCTGCGGGCCGTGAAGACGGACGCGAACCCGGTGCTGCTGCGCACGCAGATGGCGGCCGGCCACGGCGGCGCCTCGGGGCGCTACGACGCGCTGCGCGAGGCGGCGTTCACCTACGCCTTCGTCCTCGACCAGGCCGGGCTGGCCCGCTAGCGTGAGCGTCCTGCAGCTCTTCGGCGCGTGCGTGGCCATCTGGGGCACGACGTGGATCGCCATCACCTTCCAGCTCGGCCACGCCGCACCGGAGGCGAGCGTGTTCTACCGCTTCCTGCTCGCCTCGGCGCTGCTCTTCGCCTGGTGCTTCGCGCGGGGCCTGCGCCTTCGGCTGCCGCCGCGCGACCACGCCTGGATCGCGCTGCAGGGCGTGCTGATGTTCGGGGTGAGCTACGTGTGCGTCTACTACGCCGAGTCGCAGGTCGTCTCGGGCCTGGTGGCGGTTGGCTTCTCGGCGAGCCCGCTGCTCAACATGGTGGGGATGCGGGTGTTCTTCGGAACGCCCATGACGGCGCGCGTGGCGGCCGGCGCGGCCCTGGGCATCGCCGGCATCACGCTGGTGTTCTGGCCGGAGTTCGCGCACCTGGAGGCCGACCGGGCCGTGGCCGCGGGCGCGGCGTACACCGCCGCGGCGGTGGCGATCTCGGCGCTGTCGAACCTCGCGGCCCACCGCAACCACCGGGCCGGCATCCCGGTGTGGCAGAACATGGCCTGGGGCATGCTCTACGGGGCGCTGTCCACGGGCGTGCTCATCGTCGCCCTGCACCGGCCGCTGGGCTTCGAGCCGACGGCGGGCTACCTCCTGTCGCTCGCCTACCTCGCGGTGTTCGGGTCGGTGCTCGCCTTCGGCGCCTTCCTCAACCTGCTCGGGCGCATCGGCGCGGCCCGCGCCGGCTATGTCGGCGTGATGGTGCCCATCGTCGCGCTCGTGATCTCCGGCCTCTTCGAGGGCTTCCGCTGGCAGGCGCTCACGCTCGCCGGCGTGGCCATCTCCGTGGCCGGCAACGCGATCATCCTGCGCCGGGCCGACAGGCCGGCCTAGCGCCGCGCGCGGAATCGCGCGAGCTGCTCCGCGGCCTGGCGGCGCACCACCCACTTGAGCGGCGCCGACCAGCCCAGCAGGCGCCCGGCGGGGCCCAGCGCCTGCGAGGCCCAGCGCCAGAACGGGAAGCGGTCGTAGTGGCGCGCGATGCGCCCGTCCCGGAAGGCGAAGAGCGCCTCCACGCGGTTCACCACGGGCCGGCCCGTGCGGGTGAAGGTGTAGCGCGCCGTCCAGCGCGCGCGGCCGCCCTCGGCGTCGGCGCCCGCCTCCTCCAGCGCCACCTCGAGGTCGGCGGCGCGCGCGAGGAGCATGCGCCACATGTCGCGGGCCTCCTCGCCGTGCAGGCGCGGGAAGGCAGGATCGGAGAAGAAGACCTCGTCGTGGTAGCAGCGCGCCATGGCCTCGGCGTCGCGCCGGGCGAAGGCCGCGTAGAACTCGCGGATGAGGCTCTCGTGCGGGTGCATCGGCTCCGGCCTCCTTGACGGCGGTCAAGCCTTGACCCGAGTCAAGGCCCCGCATTTTCACCGGTTCCTATACTCGCGGCAATCACCGGGCGGCTTCGTCGCGCGCGGTCCCCAGCCGGGGCCCGCGCCGGCGCTGCTGCCGGCATCCAAGACGAACGAGGAGAAAGCGCCCATGCTGTCCGACATCGAGATCGCGCAGAAATCGAAGATGAAGCCCATCGGGGAGATCGCCGGCGGCCTCGGCATCCCCGAGAGCGCCGTCGAGCCCTTCGGCCGCACCAAGGCCAAGATCTCGCTGGACTACATCGAGTCGCTCAAGGGCAAGCCCGACGGCAAGCTCATCCTCGTGACGGCCATCAGCCCCACGCCCGCCGGCGAGGGCAAGACCACCACCACGGTGGGCCTGGGCGACGCGCTCAACCACATCGGCAAGAAGGCCGTGATCTGCCTGCGCGAGCCCTCGCTGGGCCCGGTGTTCGGCATGAAGGGCGGGGCGGCCGGCGGCGGCTACGCGCAGGTCGTGCCCATGGAGGACATCAACCTGCACTTCACGGGCGACTTCAACGCCATCGCGCTCGCGAACAACCTGCTCGCGGCCATGATCGACAACCACATCAACCACGGCAACGAGCTGGGGTTCGACGTGCGCCGCGTCGCGTGGAAGCGCGTGATGGACATGAACGACCGCGCGCTGCGCCAGATCACGATCTCGCTGGGCGGGCCGGCCAACGGCTACCCGCGCGAGGACGGCTTCGACATCGTCGTGGCCTCCGAGGTGATGGCGATCTTCTGCCTCGCCACGAGCGTGAAGGACCTGAAGGAGCGCCTGGGCAACATCGTCTGCGGCTACACCCGCGACCAGAAGCCCATCCTCGCCCGCGAGCTCAAGTGCCACGGCGCCATGACGGCCCTGCTCAAGGACGCCCTGGCCCCCAACCTGGTGCAGACGCTCGAGCACTCGCCGGCCTTCATCCACGGCGGCCCCTTCGCCAACATCGCCCACGGCTGCAACTCGGTGCTCGCCACCCGGACGGCGCTCAAGCTCGGCGACTACGTGGTCACGGAGGCGGGCTTCGGCGCGGACCTGGGCGCCGAGAAGTTCATCGACATCAAGTGCCGCAAGGCGGGCCTCAGGCCCTCGGCGGTGGTGCTGGTGGCCACGATCCGGGCCCTGAAGTTCCACGGCGGCGTGGACGTGAAGGAGCTCGCCAAGCCCAACCTCGCCGCGCTCGAGAAGGGCATCGCCAACATCGAGCGGCACGTGAACAACATCCGGAACAACTACGGCCTGCCGTGCGTGGTGTCCATCAACCACCGCACCGAGGACACCGACGAGGAGGTCAAGCTCCTCATGGACAAGATGGCGCACCACGGCGCGAGCGTCGTGCTGGCGCGCCACTGGGCCGAGGGCGGCAAGGGCGCGGCCGACGTCGCGCGCGAGGTGGTGCGGCTGTGCGAGCAGCCCAACGACTTCAAGTTCGTCTACGAGGAGCAGGCGAGCCTCTGGGACAAGATGAAGGCCATCGCCACCAAGATCTACGGCGCCTCCGACATCACGGCCGACTCCAAGGTCCGCGCCCAGATCAAGCGCCTGCAGGAGTCCGGCTACGGCCACTACCCGATCTGCGTGGCCAAGACCCAGTACTCCTTCTCCACCGACCCGCAGCTGCGCGGCGCGCCATCCGGGCACGTGGTGAACGTGCGCGAGGTGCGCCTGGCCGCCGGCGCCGAGTTCATCGTGATGATCTGCGGCGACATCATGACCATGCCGGGCCTGCCCAAGGTGCCCTCGGCCTGCGCCATCGACGTGGGCGACGACGGCAAGATCGTCGGGCTGTTCTAGGGCGCGCCGTCCCGCGGCCGGAAAGGGGCCGGAATGCCGTTCTCCCCGGGGAGGACGGCATTCCGGCCCCTTTTTCGCGCGCCCGCCGGGCGCGGGGGGGTGCCCGGGCGCTTTTTCCCTATAATCGACGCATGGACTCCATCGGGAAGTACCGGGTCGAGCGGGAGCTCGGGCGGGGGGCGACCGGCAAGGTCTACCTCGCCACGGACCCGTTCGGCAACCGCCAGGTCGCCATCAAGGTGGCCTATCCCGAGGCGCTGAAGAGCAGCGAGGACGGGGCGTTCTACCGCTCCATGTTCCTCAACGAGGCCGCGCTCGCCGGAAAGCTCAACCACCCGCACATCGTCGAGATCTACGACGCGGTGGTCGAGGACGAGTTCAGCTACATCGTGATGGAATTCGTCGAGGGCGGCACCCTCGAGAAGTACTGCCAGCCCGAGACGCTGCTCGACCCGGCCGAGGTGGCCGAGATCATGTTCAAGTGCGTGCGGGCCCTGGCCTTCGCGCACCGGCTGGGCCTCACCCACCGCGACATCAAGCCCGGCAACATCCTCCACGTCGACGGCACGGACATCAAGATCGCCGACTTCGGCGCGGCCATCAACAAGGTCTCGGACCGCACGGTCATCACCAACGTGGGCTCGCCCGCCTACATGGCGCCGGAGCTCATCACGGGGGCCGCGCAGGCCTCCGCGGTCACCGACATCTACGCGCTCGGCGTGGTCATGTACTACCTGCTCGCGGGGCGCCTGCCCTTCGCCGGCGCCAACACGATGAGCGTGATCTACCAGATCGTGAACACCGATCCCGAGCCCCCGGGCGCCCACCGCCAGGGCCTGCTGCCGGAGCTCGACGCCATCGTGCTCAAGGCCATGGCCAAGGACCCGGCGGCGCGCTTCGCCTCGTGGGAGGAGTTCGGGCAGGCCCTGGCCGAGGTCTGGAAGAAGCTGCACCAGGCCGGCGAGCGCGAGCAGTCCGACACGGAGCGCTTCAACCTCTGCCGCACGCTCTCGTTCTTCAAGGACTTCCCGGAGAACGAGCTGTGGGAGGTGCTGCGCCTGTCGAAGTGGCGCAAGTTCCCCGCCAACACCGTCCTCATCAAGGAGGGCGACCACGGCGACTCGTTCTTCATCCTGGCGGGCGGCTACGTGCGCGTCACGCGCGGCAAGCGCACGCTCAACGTCCTCACCGCGGGCGACGTGTTCGGCGAGATGTCCTACCTGGGCCACCGCGACTCGCCGACGCGCTCGGCGACGGTGACCACCACCTCCGACTGCATCATCCTCAAGATCCGGGCCGAGGACCTGCGGGTCGCCTCGCTCTCCTGCCGGCGCCTCTTCGACGAGCGCTTCCTCAACACCCTCGTCACCCGCCTCGAGGCGGCCAACGAGCAGCTCGCCGTCATGTCCTAGGGGCCCCGGCCCCCCAGCAGCCACGCCGCCGCGAACACGCCCACCATCAGGAAGGCGAGGGTGAGCTTGGCCACGGAACCCAGGAGCAGCCCCAGCCAGGTGCCCAGGCCCGCGCGGCCCGCGTGCAGCAGGTCGCGGCGCGCGGAGAGCTCCCCCGCGACCGCCCCCACGAAGGGTCCGAGCACCAGGCCGGGCAGGCCGAAGAAGATCCCCGCCACGGCGCCCACTGCCGCGCCCAGCATCGCCCGGGGGCTCGCCCCCAGGCGCTTGGCGCCGAGCGCGGAGGCGGCCAGGTCCGCGACCATGGCCAGCGCGGTGAGCGCGCCCAGCACCACGATCGTCACCGCGCCCACGCGCTGGAACCCGTCGGCCCACGCGGAGAGCAGCAGGCCCGCGAAGACGAGGACCACGCCGGGCAGGGCGGGCAGGACCGTGCCGGCCAGCCCCACGAGGACCAGCAGGGCTGCGGCGATGTGCAGGTAGAGTGGGTCCATGGGGGGCGAAGGGCTTGATACCGGGGCGCGCCGGGAGGGCGCCACGGCCATGCTATCGTATCGGAGCCCGCTCCCGCCGCCATGAACGCCCAAGTCCAGCCCGACGCCCTGCAGGAACGCCGCAGCACGGTGGCCTCGGCGCTGGCGGCGCGCCTGCCGGCCCACGCGGTGCTCACGGCCCGCGAGGACCTTCGGCCCTACGAGTGCGACGGGCTCTCGGCCTACCGCCAGACGCCGCTGGTGGCCACGCTGCCGGCCACGGTCGAGGAGGCCGCGACGGTGCTGCGCGTGGCCCGCGAGACGGGCGCCCCGGTGGTGGCCCGCGGCTCGGGCACGGGCCTGTCGGGCGGCGCGCTGCCGCTCGCCGACGGGATCCTCCTGTCGCTCGGCAAGTTCAACCGCATCCTCGCCATCGACGCGGCCGCGCGCACCGCCCGCGCGCAGCCCGGCGTGCGCAACGCGCAGATCACCGAGGCGGCCGCGCCGCTGGGCCTGTACTACGCGCCGGACCCGTCGAGCCAGATCGCCTGCTCCATCGGCGGAAACGTCGCGGAGAACGCGGGCGGCGTGCACTGCCTCAAGTACGGGCTCACCACGCACAACATCCAGAAGGTGCGCGCGCTCACCATCGAGGGCGACGACGTGGAGTTCGGCTCGGACGCGCTGGACGCGCCGGGCTACGACCTGCTCGCGGTCGTCACCGGCTCCGAGGGGCTGCTCGCGCTGCTCACCGAGGTGACGGTGCGCCTGCTTCCCCGGCCGCAGACGGCCCAGGTGGTGATGGCGTCCTTCACCGACGTCGAGGCGGCCGGCGAGGCGGTGGCCGCCGTGATCGGCGCCGGCATCGTGCCCGCGGGGCTGGAGATGATGGACCGCCTGGCCGCCTCGGCCGCCGAGGACTTCGTGCACGCGGGCTACGACCTCGAGGCCGAGGCGATCCTGCTGTGCGAGTCGGACGGCACGCCCGAGGAGGTGGCCGACGAGATCGCCAAGATCACGGAGGTGATGCGGGCCGCGGGCTGCACGCGCCTGGCGGTGTCGGCGAGCGAGGCCGAGCGGCTGCGCTTCTGGTCGGGGCGCAAGGCGGCGTTTCCCGCCGTGGGACGCCTGTCGCCGGACTACTACTGCATCGACGGCTCCATCCCGCGCGGGGCCCTGGCGAAGGTGCTCCGGCGCATCGAGGAGCTCTCCGCGCACTACGGCCTTCGCTGCGCCAACGTCTTCCACGCCGGCGACGGCAACCTGCACCCGCTCATCCTCTACGACGCCAACGTGCCCGGCGAGTTCGAGAAGACGGAGGAGTTCGCCGGCGACATCCTCGAGCTCTCCATCCAGGTGGGCGGCACCATCACCGGCGAGCACGGCGTGGGCGTCGAGAAGATCAGGCAGATGTGCACGCAGTTCAAGCCCGCGGAGCTCGCGCAGTTCCACGCGGTGAAGGCCGCCTTCGACCCGCCCGGCCTGCTCAACCCCGGCAAGGCCGTGCCCACGCTCAACCGCTGCGCCGAGTACGGGGCGATGCGCGTGCACCGCGGCCAGGTCGCCTTCCCGGACATCCCGCGATTCTGATGGCCACGACGAGCGCCGATCCGAGAGCCGAGGCCCTGGCGGCGCTGGGGGCCCTGCGCCCTCCCGTGGGCCTGGTCTGCGAGCCGGAGCGCCTGGCGGCCTTCGACATGGACGCCTACATCCAGAAGCGCGAGACGCCCCTGGCGGCCGTGCTGCCGCAGGACGAGGCGCAGGTGGCCGAGGTGGTGCGGGCGATGGGCGCGCTGGGCGTGCCGGTGGTCTCGCGCGGCGCGGGCACGGGCATCTCGGGCGGCGCCACCCCGCGCGCGGACGGTGTGCTGCTGGTGCTCACGCGGCTGCGCCGCATCGTGTCGATCGACGCGGCCGCGCGCCTGGCGGTGGTGGAGCCGGGCGTGCGCAACGCCGCGGTGACGGAGGCGGCCGAGCCCGCGGGCCTGTACTTCGCGCCGGATCCCTCGAGCCAGGTCATCTCCTCCATCGGCGGCAACGTCGCGGAGAACGCCGGGGGAATCCACTGCCTCAAGTACGGCCTCACCGTCCACAACGTGGCGGCGCTGCGCGTGGTGGACGGCGACGGCGAAGTGCTGGCGATCGGTGGCGAGTCGCTCGACAGCGCGGGCTACGACCTGCTCGCCCTGATGCACGGCAGCGAGGGCAACCTGGGCGTGGTCACGCAGGCCACGCTGCGCCTGCTGCCGCGCCCCGAGGCCACCGAGACGCTGCTCGCGGCCTTCCCGACCGTGAAGGCCGGGGCCGGGGCCGTGGGCGCCATCATCGGCGCGGGCATCGTGCCGGCGGCGCTGGAGATGATGGACCGCATCGTGATCGACGCCTGCGAGCGCTACATGGCGCTGGGCCTGCCCCGGGCCGAGGCCCTGCTCCTGGTGGAGGTGGACGGCGGCGCCGAGGAGGCGGCCGAGGCCCGCGCCGAGGTCGGGCGCATCCTGGGCGAGTGCGGCGCCACCGAGGTGCGCCTCGCGAAGGACGCCGTGGAGCGCGCCAATCTCTGGAAGGCCCGCAAGGGCGCGTTCGCGGCCCTCGCGAGCGTGATGCCCGACTACTACACGCTGGACGGCACGATCCCGCGCCGGGCGCTGCCCGAGGTGCTGGAGGCCGTCTACGCCCTCGGCCGCGAGTACGGCATGGTGATCGGCAACGTCTTCCACGCGGGCGACGGCAACATGCACCCGTGCATCTTCTACGACGCGCAGAAGGCGGGCGAGCTCGAGCGCAGCGAGGAGCTGGGCGGGAAGATCCTGGAGCTCTGCATCGAGCACGGCGGCACGATCACCGGCGAGCACGGCGTGGGCATCGAGAAGCTGCGGCAGATGTGCCTGCAGTTCCGCGAGGCCGAGATCGCCGCCTTCCACGACGCGAAGCGCGCGCTGGACCCGCGCGGCATCCTCAACCCCGGCAAGGCCGTCCCCACGCTCAAGCGCTGCGCGGAGTGGGGCGGCATGCACGTGCGCGGCGGGCAGGTGCCGCGGCCGGACATCCCGAGATTCTGAACGCAGGCCATGACGGACACCTTCATCACCGAACTCGCCGCGCGCGTGCGCGACCACGCCGCCCGCAAGGCGCCGCTGCGCATCCGCGGCGGCGGCACCAAGGACTTCCACGGCGCCCCGGTGGCGGGCGAGGCGCTGGAGGTCGGAGCCCACGCCGGCATCGTCGCCTACGAGCCGCGCGAGCTCGTCCTCACCGTGAAGGCCGGCACGCGCCTGGCCGAGATCGAATCGGCCCTCGCGGCCGAGCGGCAGATGCTGCCCTTCGAGCCGCCGGCCTTCGGGGCCGCGGCCACGATCGGCGGCACCGTGGCGTGCAACCTCTCCGGGCCCAGGCGCCCCTACGCCGGGGCCGCGCGCGACTTCCTGCTGGGCGCGCGCATCGTCAACGGCAAGGGCGAGGACCTCTCGTTCGGCGGGCGCGTGATGAAGAACGTGGCGGGCTACGACGTCTCGCGCCTCATGGCCGGCGCGCTGGGCACGCTGGGCGTGCTGGTGGAGCTCTCCTTCAAGGTGCTGCCGCGGCCGGTGGCGGAGGCGACGCTCGCCTTCGAGATGGACGAGGCGCGCATGCTCGAGACGGTGAACCGCTGGGCCGGCCAGCCCCTGCCGCTGTCGGCCACGGCCTGGGAGGCGGGCGTGCTGCGCGTGCGCCTGTCGGGCGCGGCGAGCGCCGTGGCCGCGGCCCGCGCGAAGCTCGGCGGCAGCGAGGTGGCGGACGGCGCCGCGTACTGGGAGGCGCTGCGCGAGCAGCGGCTCGCGTTCTTCGCGCCGGACCGGCCGCTGTGGCGGCTGTCGGTGGCGCAGACCGCGGCCCCCGTCGCGACGCCCTTCCCGCAGCTGGTGGAGTGGGGCGGCGGGCAGCGCTGGGTGAGCGGCGACCTGGGCGCCGCCCGGGCGCGCGAGCTGGCCTCGGCCGCTCGCGGGCACGCCACGCTCTTCCGCGGCGGCGACCGCGCGGGCGGCGTCTTCCACCCGCTCGCCCCGGCGCTCGCCAAGATCCATCGGCGCCTCAAGGAGGCGTTCGACCCCGCCGGGATCCTCAACCCCGGCCGCCTGGACAACTTCTGAGCGCGCCCGTGAAGCTGCACTACGGCACCGGCTCCTGCTCGCTGCTCGTGCACATGGTGCTCGAGGAGCTGGGCCTTTCCTTCGAGGCCGTGAAGGTGGACCTCGCGGCCGGCGCGCAGCGCACGCCCGCCTATCTCGCGGTCAACGCGAAGGGCACGGTGCCCGCGCTCGTGACGCCGGAAGGCACGCTCACCGAGTGCCTGGCCATCGTCGAGTGGCTGCTCGACCGGCACGGCGACGGCACGCTGCTCGCCGCGCCGGGCACCTGGGCGCGCGCGCGGACGATGGAGCGCCTGGCCACGCTCGCGACCGAGGTGCACCCGGTGTTCAACCGATTCTTCCACGCCGAGGATTTCGCGCCCGACGCGGCCACGCAGGCCGCGGTCAAGGCGCACGCCGCGGAGAAACTCTGCCGCTGGTTCGCCGCGGAGGACGCCGCGCTCGCCGGCCCCTGGTGGTCCGGGGGCCCGGCGCCGACGGTGGCCGACCTGCACTTCGCGGTCATCGCGCGCTGGGGGCGGTGGCTCGCGCCGCCGGCCACGCGCCTGCCGCGCATCGAACCCTTCCTCAACCGCCTGGCCGCGCGACCCGCGGTCGCCCGAGCGCTCGCGCGCGAGGGGATCACCCTCTTCTCCTGATGCAAACGAACCTCGCCGACTGGATCAAGGACACGCCCGAGGGCCGCGAGGCCGACGCGATCCTGCGCAAGTGCGTGCACTGCGGTTTCTGCCTGGCCACGTGCCCGACCTACAGCCTGCTGGGCGACGAGCTGGACAGCCCGCGCGGGCGCATCTACCTCATGAAGCAGGCCTTCGAGGGAGGGCCGGTGACGGTGCGCACCCAGGTGCACCTGGACCGCTGCCTCACCTGCCGCGCCTGCGAGACCACCTGCCCGTCCGGGGTGAACTACGGGAGGCTCGTCGACATCGGGCGGGGCGTGGTGGAGAAGAAGGTGCCGCGCCCGGCCGGCGAGGCCGCCTGGCGCCGGCTGCTGCGGTTCGCCTTCCTGTCGGGGCCGCTTTTCGGCTTCGGCGTGGCCCTGGGCCGCGTCTTCCGGCCGCTGCTGCCCGCCTCCCTCGCCCGGCAGGTCCCGCCGAAGCGTGCCGCCGGCACCTGGCCCGCGCCGCGCCACGCGCGCCGCATGCTGGTGCTGGACGGTTGCGTGCAGCCGACGCTCGCGCCGGACATCAACGCGGCCACCGCGCGCGTGCTGGACCGGCTGGGCATCTCGCTCGTCTCCGCGCCCGGGGCCGGCTGCTGCGGCGCGATCGAGCACCACCTCAACGCGCAGGACGCCGCCCTCGATCGCATCCGCCGCCAGATCGACGCGTGGTGGCCGCTGGTCGAGGCGGGCGCCGAGGCCATCGTGATCACCGCGAGCGGCTGCGGCACCATGGTGCAGGACTATGCGCACCTGCTCGCCGGCGACGCGGCCTACGCGAAGAAGGCCGAGCGCATCACGGCGCTCGCGAAGGACGTCGGGCAGGTGGTGGCCGCCGAGCGCGCCGCGCTGGCCGGGATCCTGGGCACGCTGGCGCCCGTCGCCGAGCCCATCGCGTACCACGCGCCCTGCAGCCTGCAGCACGGCCTGAAGCAGAAGGGCATCGTCGAGTCGGTGCTGCGCGAGGCCGGCTTCACCCTGGCGCCGGTGCCGGACGCCCACCTGTGCTGCGGCTCGGCCGGCACCTACTCGCTGCTGCAGCCCGAGCTCTCCGGGCGGCTGCTCGCGGCGAAGGTGGCGGCGCTCGAGTCGGGCCGGCCCGCCGAGCTCTGCACCTCCAACATCGGGTGCCTGCTGCACATCGAGTCGGGGGCGTCGAAGCCCATGTCCCACTGGATCGAGCTGCTGGACCGGCGCCTCGCGCAGGCGAAGGCAGCCGCCTGAGCGCTCAGGGCACCCGGCGGTAGAGCACGAAGGCTTCGCCGCGGTCGCCGGGCCGCGAACCTCGCCAGGCCTCGCGCCAGGCGGCCGGATCGACGGCCGGCACGTGTCCCTTGGAGACCTGCGCCACCAGCGTGTCGCAGTGCGCGGCCGCGGCATCGCCGGCCGGGCGCAGGCGCAGCCCCGCGAAGTAGTCGAGCAGGGCGCGCTGCGCGTCGCCCACGCCCACGCCGATCGTGCACGAGGCGCCCCGGAGCTGCCCCGCGAGCGCCTGCGCGACGCCGCGGTAGCTGCGCGCCTGGTCGATGATGGGCAGGCCCAGCATCATCGCGAGCATCCACACCATCGTGATGCCCGCGCTCCAGTTGACGACGGCGCGCCGCGTGGTGCGCAGCGACCGGGCGACCACCACCACCCAGATGCAGGTGAGCAGCGCCGCGAGGGCGAAGGGGATGAATCGGAACGGGTAGCGGTAGCCCGGCACCTCGCGCTGCATCCACGCGGCGACGGCCTCGGGGCTGCCGGTCATCCCCGCGACGAACCCGACCCACAGCAGCAGGGCGAGCAGCGCGAAGGTGGTCACGCCGAACCAGTCCAGGGCGCTCGCCGCGCCGCGTGGCAGCGAGTCGAGCTCGGCCACGCCCAGCAGCACCAGGGGCACCAGCATCGGCATCGCGTTCACCTCGCGCGGCTCGGCGAACCCCGTGAGCAGCACGAAGAAGGCGAGGGCGGCGGCCAGCGGCAGGCGAAGGTCGTCGCGTTGCGCGAGGTGCCGCCGCGCGCGCCAGACGGTCCATGCGGCCAGCGGCAGCGCCGGCCACGCGTACCAGGGCAGGATCGTCGCGAAGTACCCCAGGTCGTCGAAGCCGGGGCGCGAGCCCGGTCCCCACCAGCGGGTCGCCAGGGCCACGGAGAGCCACTCCCCGGAAAGGCCGGGCGCGCGAAGTCCCAGCACCACCGGCCAGGCGCACACGATCGGCACGGCGATGGCGAGGCCCGCGGCGAGGGCCAGGGCGTGCGGGCGCGTGCGCCAGGCACGGCCGGCCGCGGGCAGCACCGCGGCGAGGGAGAGCACCAGGAGCGCCGGGACGAGGCCGTCGCCCAGGAAGGCGATGCCGGTGCCCGCGCCCAGGAGGGCCGCGCCCGTCCACGGCCGGCGCAGGGCGAGGCACAGGCCCGACACGCCCACGGCCACGCCCGCGAGCCCGGCGAGGTCCGTGCTCATCTCGTGCGCGCGGATGAGGATGCCCAGGCAGCCGATGAGCAGCAGCACGGCGATGCGGCCGGCGCGGGCGCCGTAGAGCGCCACCGCCGAGACGTGGACGGCCGCCATCGTCACGGCCATGAAGAAGCCGGAGGCGAGGCGCGCCGCGTCGTGCAGCGCGAGCCACCCTCCGAACGCCTTGGCGAAGGCCGCCGCCGTCCAGAAGAAGAGGGGCGCGCGCTCCAGGTAGGGCTCGCCGGCCAGCATGGGCACGGTCCAGTCGCCCGAGCGCAGCATCTCGGCCACCGCCCCGAGGGCCAGGGCCTCGTCGGTCTTCCACGGGTCGTGGCCCACCAGCCCGGGCAGCAGCCAGGCCAGGCACACCAGGACGAAGAGCGCCGTCTTGACCGGCGTGCGCGTGCCGTCGTACGCGATGCGCCGCCGCAGGGTGTCGACGAACGGGTCGGCGACGCGGTTCACGCGCGGCTCGGGGGCGGGCGGCAGGGCATGGGCTATTCTAGCCGCGGCAACAAAAAAGGCAGCCGAGGCTGCCTTTTCCGGGGTGCGAGCGTGCGCTCACTTGGCTTGCAGCCGGCGCGCTCGCCTCAGGACGGCGTGGCCGAGGACTTGCGGGCGTAGCGCTTCTTGAACTTGTCGACGCGGCCGGCGGTGTCGACGATCTTCTGCTTGCCCGTGTAGAACGGGTGGGACTCGGCGGAGATCTCGATCTTGTAGACCGGGTACTCCTTGCCGTCCTTCCACTGGATCGTCTCGCTCGTGGAGACCGTGGAGCGCGTGACGAAGCCGAAGTCGCAGCTCGTATCGAGGAAGACGACCTCGCGGTAGTTCGGGTGGATGCCTTCTTTCATGGTCTTGTCGCGCCTTTCTCGCTCTCGTGGCGCCGGGTTGGTCTGGGTTGGCACCGGCTGCCGGGAAACGCGCATTATCGCCGAATGCCGGATTTAACGCAAATCCTATGCCAATCAGGGATTTGTCACCGGGGTTCGACCGCGGCCACCGGGATTTCGTTCCGTGGCGCCCCGATCCGGGGCACGCCGGGGGGTGGGCGGGCCGGCGCCGGCAGGCCCGCGGCCGGGCCCTAGCCCTTCTTCATCGAGTTGAAGAACTCGTCGTTGCTCTTGGTGGCGCGCAGCTTGTCGATGAGGAACTCGGTCGCCTCGAGCTCGTCCATGCCGAACAGGAGCTTGCGCAGGATCCACACCTTGGGAAGGATGTCCGGGGCGATCAGCAACTCCTCGCGCCGGGTGCCGGAGCGGTTGACGTTGATCGCCGGGTAGACCCGCTTCTCGGCCATGCGCCGGTCGAGGTGGATCTCCATGTTGCCCGTGCCCTTGAACTCCTCGTAGATCACGTCGTCCATGCGCGAGCCGGTGTCGATGAGGGCCGTGGCGATGATGGTGAGCGAGCCCCCCTCCTCGACGTTGCGCGCGGCGCCGAAGAAGCGCTTGGGGCGCTGCAGCGCGTTGGAGTCCACGCCGCCGGTGAGCACCTTGCCGGAGGCCGGCACCACGGTGTTGTAGGCGCGGGCCAGGCGCGTGATCGAGTCCAGGAGGATCACGACGTCCTTCTTGTGCTCGACCAGCCGCTTGGCCTTCTCGATGACCATCTCGGCCACCTGCACGTGTCGCGTGGCGGGCTCGTCGAAGGTGGAGGCCACCACCTCGCCGCGCACCGTGCGGCTCATCTCCGTGACCTCCTCCGGGCGCTCGTCGATGAGCAGCACGATGAGGACGATGTCGGGGTGGTTGGCGGTGAGCGCGTGCGCCATGTGCTGCATGAGCACGGTCTTGCCGGCCTTGGGCGGCGAGATGATGAGGCCGCGCTGGCCCTTGCCGATGGGCGCCATGATGTCGATCACGCGCCCGGTGAGGTTCTCCTCCGCCTTGATCTCGCGCTCGAGCTTGAGGGGCTCGTCGGGGTGCAGCGGCGTGAGGTTCTCGAAGAGGATCTTGGACTTGGCGTTCTCCGGGGGCTGCCCGTTCACCTTGTCCACCTTCACGAGGGCGAAGTAGCGCTCGCCGTCCTTGGGCGTGCGGATCTCGCCCTCGATGGAGTCGCCCGTGTGCAGGTTGAAGCGGCGGATCTGCGAGGGCGAGACGTAGATGTCGTCCGGCCCCGCGAGGTAGCTGGTGTCGGGCGAGCGCAGGAAGCCGAAGCCGTCCTGCAGGACCTCCAGGGTGCCGTCGCCGAAGATGGCCTCGCCCTTCTTCGCCTGGTTCTTCAGGAGGGCGAAGATCAGCTCCTGCTTGCGAAGGCGGTTGGCGCCCTCGAGCTCCGTGGCCATCTCGAGGAGCTCGGAGA
This sequence comes from Pseudomonadota bacterium, assembly GCA_029781595.1. GTDB lineage: Bacteria > Pseudomonadota > Gammaproteobacteria > Burkholderiales > Usitatibacteraceae > FEB-7. The sequence continues at coordinate 42,341 of JAKOWJ010000122.1, forward strand.
CGTGTTTGAGCTTCAGGTCGGAAAGGTACATGCGAGGCGCGTGGACTGGATGTGTCGGGAGGCACCGCGCGGTGCGCGCGGGCCGGGGGGATCGGCGGGGTTAACCTGGCTGCGGGGAGTGCTGCGGACGGGGACTTGTGCGGCCGGTGCCGGGGATCGAGCCACCGGCCGGCGGGTCACAGCCAGGACGAGGGGAGCCTATCCGTTTTCAGATGTTGCTGTCAATGAACGCGTTGAGCTGGGACTTGGAGAGCGCGCCCACCTTGGTGGCCTCGACGTTGCCGTTCTTGAACAGCATGAGCGTCGGGATGCCGCGGATGCCGAACTTCGGGGGCGTGGCCTGGTTCTCGTCGATGTTGAGCTTGGCGACCTTGAGGCGGCCGGCGTACTCCTGCGCGATCTGGTCGAGCGCCGGCGCGATCATCTTGCAGGGGCCGCACCATTCGGCCCAGTAGTCGACGAGCACGGGCGTCGCGCTTCGCAGGACCTCCTGGTCGAAGGAATCGTCCGTCACCTGGATGATGTTCTCGCTCACGGTTGCCTCTTTCTAGGGGTGGGGGCGCGCCCGGAGCCGCCGCGGGCGGCGGCGGGACGCGCTTTCGGATGGACGGAAATCGTAGCCCAAACCGGGCCCGGCCTGCAAAGCGCCATCGCGGCGCGGCTTGATCCGCGACAAGGCCGAGACACCCGATCTGGTAAAATCCCCCCCTTTTCCGGGCCGCTCCGGGCCCCTGCCGAGAGGTCGTTTCATGACGTACGTCGTCACCGAGTCCTGCGTCAAGTGCAAGTTCACCGATTGCGTCGACGTCTGCCCCGTCGACTGCTTCCGGGAAGGCCCCAATTTCCTGGTGATCGACCCCGACGAGTGCATCGACTGCACCCTGTGCGTGGCCGAGTGCCCGGTGGAGGCCATCTTCGCCGAGGACGACGTGCCGGCCGCGCAGAAGGACTTCATCGCCATCAACGCCGAGCTCTCCAAGGTCTGGAAGCCCATCGTCGAGCGCAAGGACGCCCCGCCGGACGCCGACGAGTGGCGCAACGTGAAGGACAAGAAGCACCTGCTCGAGAAGTAGCGGGCCGCGCGCCTTCAGTCGTAGAGGCCGCCGCGGGCCTTGCCGCGGAACACCCGGTACGAGATGACGGTATAGGCCGCGATGAAGGGCAGCACCACGATCGCGCCCGCCAGCACCACGCGCAGCGACGAGGGGTGCGCCGCCGCCTCCCAGATGGTCAGCCGGTCGATCACCACGTAGGGATAGAGGCTGTAGGCGAGGCCCAGGAAGGCGATCGCGAAGATCGCCACGGCCCCGGCGAAGGGCTGCCAGTCCCCGCCGCCGCCGCCGCGCGCGATGCGGCCCGTGGAGCGCCATACCGCCCATCCCGCCGCCACGCACGCGGCGGGCAGCGCCATGAGCGCGAGCGTGCGCGGGAAGTCGAACCACTTGGCGCGCACCGTCTCGCTCACCAGGGGCGTGGCGAGGCTCACCAGCCCCACTCCCAGGGCCACCCACGCGAGCCCCCAGCGCGACCACGCGAGCGCCTTTCGCTGGAGGGCGCCCTCGGTCTTGAGCACGAGCCAGGTCGCGCCCAGCAGCACGTAGCCGCCGCACACGGCCGCGCCCACCACCACCGCGAAGGCGTAGTAGCCGAATCCCGGCGCGAACCCGGTGATGTAGCGGCCGAGCATGAGCCCCTGCGAGAACGAGGCGAGGAAGGAGCCCGCCCAGAACAGGCCGTTCCACAGCTCGCGGTGCCACCCCAGCGCCTTCATCCGGAACTCGAAGGCGACGCCGCGGAACATGAGCCCGATCAGCATCGCCACGACGGGCAGGTACAGGGCCCCGAGCACCACGCCGTGCGCCCGCGGAAAGGCCACCAGCAGGATGCCGATGCCGAGCACGAGCCAGGTCTCGTTGGCGTCCCAGAACGGCCCGATGGAGGAGACCATCACCGACTGCTCGTCGGCGCCCGCGGCCGGCATGAGCATGCCCACGCCCAGGTCGTAGCCGTCGAGCACCACGTAGGCGAGCACCGACACGCCCATCAGCACCATGAAGACCAGCGCGAGATCCACGGGCGCCTCCCCTAGCCGGCCGCCGCGCCCGCGGGGGACGCGCCGGGCAGGTTCCTCGCGGCCGCGGCCTCCGCTCCCCCGCCCGCGAGGTGGGTGAGCACGACCATGTAGGCCGCGAACATGGCGCCGTAGGTGAGCGCGTAGCCCGTGAGGCTCGCGCCCAGCTCGGCGCCGGTGATGTCGCCCACGGCCTCGGCGGTGCGCAGCACGCCCGTCACCAGCCACGGCTGGCGGCCCACTTCCGTGACGATCCAGCCCGAGAGCGTCGCGGCCCAGCCGGAGAACGTGAAGGCCGCGAGGGTCCACAGGAGCCACCTCGGGGCCGGGCCGCCCCGCCGCGTGATCCACGCCGCGAGCCACGAGATCGCGATCATCGCCACGCCCAGGCCGACCATCGCGCGGAAGGCGAAGAACACCGGCGCCACGGGCGGGTGGTCGTCGCCGAACGCGTCCAGCCCGCGGATCTCGGCGCCCGGGTCGTGGCGCAGGATGAGGCTCGCCACGTAGGGCAGCTCGATCGCGTAGTCGTTGCGCCGCGCCTGCGCGTCGGGGATCGCGAAGAGCACGAGGGGCACGCCCTTCTCCGTGTGCCAGATCGCCTCCACCGCCGCGATCTTGGCCGGCTGGTGCTCGAGGGTGTTGAGCCCGTGGAAGTCGCCCACCACGGCCTGCACGGGCGCGAGCGCCGCCGCCACCAGCACGCCGGTGCGGAGCGTGCGGCGCGCGAGGTCGTCGGCCGGCGCGCGCAGCAGCCGCCACGCCGAGAGACCGGCCACGACGAACGAGGCCGTGAGCCCGGAGGCGATCATCATGTGGCCGAAGCGCCAGGGGAACGAGGGGTTGAAGATGACGGCGAGCCAGTCCCCGGCGATCCACTGCCCGCCGTCCAGGACGTGGCCCGCGGGCGTCTGCATCCACGAGTTCAGGGCGAGGATCCAGAAGGCCGAGAGCGTCGTGCCCACGGCGACCAGGGCCGTGGCGCCGATGTGCGCCCAGGCCGGCACGCGGTTCATGCCGAAGAGCATCACGCCCAGGAAGGTCGCCTCCAGGAAGAAGGCCGTGAGCACCTCGTAGCCCAGCAGGGGCCCGGCGATGGCGCCCACCCTGTTCATGAAGCCGGGCCAGTTGGTGCCGAACTGGAAGGACATCACGATCCCCGTCACCACCCCCATCGCGAAGGTGAGCGCGAAGATCTTGGTCCAGAGCTTGTAGGTCTTCAGCCAGCCCGCGTCGCCGGTGCGGTGCGCGGCGATCCGGAAACCGAGCAGGATCCACGCGAGCGCGATCGTGAGGCTCGGGAAGAGGATGTGGAACGCGATGTTGAGGCCGAACTGCGCGCGGGCCAGCAGCAGCGGATCGTCCATGGGCGGCTTCGGGGACGGATCGGGAGGGTATTGTAACGCCGGACGTTACAGGGCGGGCGGGCCCGCCCTGCGCGGCCGCGCTCAGGCGGGCTCGAAGCGCCGCCGGAACGCCGCGTAGTACAGCACCGGGATCACCACGAGCGTGAGCACCGTGGACACCAGGATGCCGAAGATGAGCGAGATGGCCAGGCCGTTGAAGATCGGGTCGTCGAGGATGAACCCGGCGCCGAGCATCGCGGCCACCGCGGTGAGCGCGATGGGCTTGGCGCGCGCCGCGGCCGACTGCATCACCGCGTCGCGGAAGGCCGCGCCCTCGGCCACCTTGAGGTTCACGAAGTCCACGAGCAGGATCGAGTTGCGCACGATGATGCCGGCGAGCGCGATCATCCCGATCATCGAGGTC
>JAKOWJ010000124.1 GCA_029781595.1 Pseudomonadota bacterium
GGGGGGCAGGCGGCCGTGCGTCGTGGTGGCCGGGTGGCAGATCGTGGTCTTGGTGTCGCCGAAGTTGGCGGTGATCGAGACGAGCCTCGTCGCGTCGATGACGCGCCAGGCCGCCTCGCGCCCTCCCCGCACGACGAACGAGAGCACGGGCCCGCCCGCGGACTGCTGGCGCATCGCCAGCGCGTGCTGCGGGTGCGAGGCGAGGCCGGGATAGTTCACGCGCTCCACGGCGGGGTGCGACTCGAGCCAGCGCGCGAGTTCCAGCGCCCGCGCGGACTGCGCCTCCACGCGCAGGCGCAGAGTCTCCATGCCCTTCAGGCAGATCCACGCGTTGAACGGCGAGAGCGCGGGGCCGGCCGTGCGCACGAAGCCGAAGAGCGGTCCCTCCACGAGGTCGCGGCGCCCGGCGATGGCGCCGCCGAGCACGCGCCCCTGGCCGTCGAGGTACTTGGTGGCCGAATGCACCACGAGGTCCGCGCCCAGGGCGAGTGGGCGCTGCAGCGCCGGGCTGCACATGCAGTTGTCGATGGCGAGGACCGCGCCGCACTCGCGCGCGAGCGTGGCGAGGCCCGCGATGTCGGCGATCTCGCAGACCGGGTTCGAGGGCGTCTCGGCGAAGAGCAGCCGCGTGCGCGGCCGGATCGCGGCGCGCCAGGCGTCCAGGTCCGTGGGGTCCACCCACGTGGTCTCGATGCCCAGGCGGCCCAGGATCTGGTTGAACAGCGGCACCACCGTCCCGAACACCCCGCGCGCGGCCACCAGGTGGTCCCCCGAGGAGAGCAGTCCCAGCGCCGTGGTGGCGACGGCCGCCATGCCGGTGGATGTGGCCACGCAGGCCTCGGCACCCTCCAGCGCGGCCAGGCGCGACTGGAACATCGCGACCGTCGGGTTGGTGAAGCGCGAGTAGATGTTGCCCGGCTCCTCGTTGGCGAACCGGCGCGCGGCCTCGGCGGCGCTGGAGAAGACGAAGCTCGCCGTGAGCGTGAGGGCCTCGGAGTGCTCCCGGAAATCGCTGCGCAGGCCCCCGGCCCGGACCCCCAGGGTGTCGGGTCTGTAGTCGTGCGTCATGGGTCGTCAGTCCACGGCCGTGAGGCCGAGGTCGAGCTGGTAGCTGGACAGGCGCGTGCCGGGGCTCGACTCGCCGTCGTGGCGCGAGGCCTCGATGCCGGCGAGGTAGTCGCTCGAGACGTCGCCGGTGATGTAGACGCCGTCGAAGCAGGAGCAGTCGAACCGCTCGATGGACGGGTTGCAGACCCGCACGTCCTCCACCAGCGAGGCGAGGTCCTGGTAGAGAACGGCGTCGGCGCCGATGGCCTCGGCGATCTGCCGCTCGTCGCGCCCCGTGGCGATGAGCTCGGAGCGGGTGGGCATGTCGATGCCGTACACGTTGGGGAAGCGCACCGGGGGCGCGGCGGAGGCGAAGAACACCTTGCGCGCGCCGCACTCGCGCGCCATCTGCACGATCTCGCGGCTGGTCGTGCCGCGCACGATCGAGTCGTCGACGAGCAGCACGTTCTTGTCGCGGAACTCGACGGCCATCGCGTTGAGCTTCTGGCGCACGCTCTTCTTGCGCTCCTCCTGCCCAGGCATGATGAACGTGCGCCCGATGTAGCGGTTCTTGATGAAGCCCTCGCGGTAGGACTTGCCCAGCTTGGAGGCCACCTCCAGCGCGCTGGGCCGGCTCGAGTCGGGGATGGGGATCACCACGTCGACTTCCTGCGCGAGGCCGGAAGCCAGGATCCGGTCCGCGAGGCTCTGGCCCATCTTGCGCCGGCTCTCGTACACCGAGATCCCGTCGATCACCGAGTCGGGCCGTGCGAGGTACACGAACTCGAAGATGCACGGGCTGAGCGAGGACGAGGCTGCGCACTGGCGGCTGTACAGGTTGCCGCTCTGGTCGACGAGGATCGCCTCGCCGGGCGCCACGTCGCGCATCGCCTTGAAGCCCAGCGTGTCGAGCGCCACGCTCTCGGAGGCGACGATGAACTCCACGCCCTTCTCCGTGTCGGCCCGGCCGATGATGAGCGGGCGGATGCCCTTGGGGTCGCGGAACGCGAGCAGTCCGTAGCCCGCGATCATCGCGACCACGGCGTAGGCGCCCCGGACGCGCCGGTGCACGCCCGCGACGGCCTTGAAGATCGCGTCCGGCGTGAGGCGGTGGCCGCCGTCCACGGCGTCCTGCAGCTCGTGCGCCAGCACGTTCAGCAGCACCTCGGAGTCGGAATTGGTGTTGACGTGTCGGCGGTCCTCGACGAAGAGCGCACGGCGCAGCTCGTCGGCGTTCACCAGGTTGCCGTTGTGGCCCAGCACGATCCCGAAGGGGGAGTTGACGTAGAACGGCTGCGACTCGGCCACCGAGGATGCGGAGCCCGCGGTGGGGTAGCGGCAGTGCCCTATGCCCATGGTGCCCAGGAGGCTGCGCATGTCGCGGGTGCGGAAGACGTCCCGCACGAGACCGCGGCCCTTGTGCATGTGGAAGCCGTGGCCCTCGGCCGTGCAGATGCCCGCCGCGTCCTGGCCGCGGTGCTGGAGGACCGTGAGCCCGTCATACAGGAGCTGGTTGACGGGGCTACGCGCGACGACTCCGACGATTCCGCACATCCTTCAGGCGTCCCTCAGGCCGGGGCTCGTGACCCCGCGATAGTGTATGCGGTTTGCCGGCGGTTGTGTCCCGGCGGGAGGCTGGTAGATGGGGCCGTCCCCGCCGGGATGCAAGGCGCTCACGGCAGCGGAACCACCTGGCCCTCGAGCCCGGCGCGCTTGAGCCGGGCGGCCGCCTTCTCCGCGGCATCCCGCGTGGGAAAGGGCCCCGCCCGCAGCCGGACCAGCGGCCCGCCGCTCTCGTCGAGGCGCTCGGTGTAGTGGCTGACGTGCGCGGCGGCCACCTTGGCGCGCGCCTGCGCGAGCTTGTCTGCCTCGCGGAAGGCGCCCACCTGGACCGCGAACCCCTCGAGCCGGGGTGCTTTCGCGGCTCCGGGCTTCGCCTCGGCGGCGGGCGCCTTCGCGGCATCGGGCTTCGCCTTGGCGGCGGGCGCCTTCGCGGCATCGGGCTTCGCCTTGGCGGCGGGCGCCATCGGCTCCGGCGAGGGCACGGGCGTCGCCGCGGCCGGCGCCGGCTTCGCGGGGGCCGGCTCCGGGGCGGCTTTAGCGGGCGGTTCGGCGGCGGTGGCCGGCGCGGCGTGCGGGACCTCCGCCTTCGTGGCCGGCACAGGCGCCTTGGCCGTCACCAGGGGCGCGGCGCCTTCCTTCGGCGGGATCGCCAGCAACGG
>JAKOWJ010000138.1 GCA_029781595.1 Pseudomonadota bacterium
CGTGGACCGTGATGCCAGCCCGCGAGCGATCCCCCTGCCGGGCCTCACTCTGGAGCCAGAACACTGGCTCGGCGCCGGCGAGGAGCCGACGCCACTTATCCCCTCCGCGGTGGAGGTGGCCGACCCACGGGGCCGCAAGGCGTGGGCCGGCGCCGCCGCCGTCAACCGTCACCACGACCAGTACGTGCCGCTGCCTCCTGAGTTGGCGCGCTCCTTCAAGCGGTCGCTTGGGCGCGACGCCAACGCGCCGGTGGCCCGCGCCAAATGGGGCGATTGCTCGGCGGCGCTGGCGTGCGAGGCGTTCCTGCGCGCCATCCTCTGCGCGCTGCGCGCCAGCCCCCACGCGCCCACCGATCTCTGGGGCCGCCTGCTCGCCCACCTGGGGCGCTGGCCCAGCGAGATCGTGATCCCCGCGCCGGTGGATAGCTACGAGACCTACGGCCGCGAGGTGCGCCGGTTGGTCCGCCGCTGCGGCGTCCGGCGCGTCCGCTCCCTCGACGAGCCGGTGGCTGCCGCCTTGGGCTACGGCGTTGACCTGCGCCGCGAGCAGACGCTGCTGGTGATCGACTTCGGCGGCGGCACCCTAGTCCTAGCGGTGATGCGCCTGGGGGTGCCACGCCAGGGGGCCGATCGCGCCCAGGTGCTCGGCACCGCCGGGAAGGAGGTCGGCGGGGAGGTCGTGGACCAGTGGCTGCGCGAGGAGATCGCGGCGCGCACGGCGATGGATGTCGACTGGGTGCATCAGGACCTGGCCTGGGAGGTGGAGTGGGCCAAGAAGCAGCTCAGCCGCCGCGACGCCACCGAGGTGAAAGTGGGGCGCGCGCTGCTCACACGCGAGGAGTTCATCGCGCTGCTGGAGGAGCGGGGTCTCTACTGCGAGATCCGCGGTGGGGTGGAGGAGGTGCTGCGCGCCGCGCGGGCGCGGGCCGGCGGCGACTTGCGCGTTGATGAGGTGCTGTTGGTGGGGGGAAGCACCCTCCTGCCGAACGTGCCGGAGTGTGTCGAGCGCGTGCTTGGGATCCGGCCGCGGCACTGGCGCCCCTTCGAGGCAGTGGCGCGCGGCGCCGCCCTCTTCGGCACCGGGCGCCCGATCGATCCTGTCTTCTACCACGATTACGCCGTGCGCTTGCAGGTGGCCAACACCCATCCGCCCGCGTTTGAGTACGAGCG
>JAKOWJ010000153.1 GCA_029781595.1 Pseudomonadota bacterium
GTGCACAGGGGGATGCGCACCTCGCCGCGCAGCTTGCGCGTGACCCAGGCGAAGGCCGCGCGCGGCACGCTGGTGGCGATGGTGGGCACGCGCGCCTCGTGCCAGCCGATGCCGGTGTTGATGATCGTCGCGCCGGCGCCCTCGACGGCCTTCGCGAGGGCCACCACCTCCTCCCAGGTGCTGCCGCCCGGCACGAGGTCCAGCATGGACAGGCGGTAGACGAGGATGAAGTCCGGCCCCACCTTCTCGCGGATGCGCGAGACGATCTCCACCGGCAGGCGCATGCGGTTCGCGTAGGCGCCGCCCCAGCCGTCGGTGCGGTGGTTGGTCTGCGCCGCGAGGAACTGGTTGATGAAATAGCCCTCGCTGCCCATCACCTCCACGCCGTCGTAGCCCGCTTCGCGGGCCAGCGCGGCGCAGCGCACGAAGGCGCGGATCTGGCGCTCGATGCCGGCCGCGGAGAGCTCGCGCGGCGTGAAGCGGCTGATGGGCGACTTCAGGCGCGAAGGCGCCACCGCGAGCGGCGTGTAGCCGTAGCGGCCCGCGTGCAGGATCTGCAGCGCGATGCGCCCGCCCTCGTCGTGCACGGCCTTCGTGAGGACGCGGTGCGCCCGGGCCGCCGACGAGGAGGCGAGCGTCGCGCCGAAGGGCGTGAGCCAGCCCTCGACGTTGGGCGCGAATCCGCCGGTGACGATGAGGCCCACGCCCCCGCGGGCGCGCTCGGCGAAGTAGGCCGCCAGGCGCGGGAAGTGGCGCGCGCGGTCCTCGAGCCCCGTGTGCATGGAGCCCATGAGGACGCGGTTGGGCAGGGTCGTGAAGCCGAGATCGAGCGGCGCGAGGAGGTGGGGATAGGGGGAGGTCAAGGCGGCGGGACGGTCGGCTGCCGCGGGCCGCGGCGAGGTGGCCCGCATTGTCGCCCAGCGACCGGGCCGGGACAACGCCCGGCCATGGCGCCGGGCGGGCTCAGCGCGCGGCGAGCGCCGCGTCGACCTCGGCTTCCGCCGCGGCCCAGTCCTCGTGCTCGCCGCCGGGGGCGAAACCGCGGCGCTCGGCGCGGTAGTACGCCGCCTCGGCCACCCGCCGCAGGCGCTCGGACTCGGAGATCGCGACCCGGCCCGGAGCCCGGCGCGGGCGAGGCGCCGCCTTCGGCTTCGGGCCCTCCGGCTTCGCCGTCTCCGGTTTCGCCGCCCCGGCCTTCGCGACGGGTGCCTTCGCGATGGGAGCCTTCGCGACCTTCGGCGTCGTCATGGCGGGCCGAGGCGCCGGGGCAGGCTTCTTCCCCTTCGCACCGCTCTTGCCCGCCTCCTGGATCACCTTGCCCCCTTTCGGTGCAGCCGCGTGTCCCGCCGGAACCGCCTTCCCCTCCCCCTTCGATTTCGCTTTCGCCATTCTCGCCTCCTCTGCGTTGGGCGCGGCCGCGCGGCGCCAGGACGAGCCACGAGAATCGCCCGCCAGTTGCCTGAGCAAGCGCCATGCCTCCGCGGCCGCCGAGCGGGCCGCCGGCGAGAGCCCGTCGCCCAGCCCGAACGAGGCCCCCCGAACCCCCATCACGTAGGCGGGCGGCGCACGGCCGGCGCCGACCTGACGCTGCACGAGCAGCACGCCGGCGGGCGAGAGCATGTGCGTGTGCGGTGACGCCTGCGCGACCGGCGCCTCCAGGCGATGGAGGGTGACGGCCGCGGGCGCGCCGGGCCACGCGTCGATGAAG
>JAKOWJ010000161.1 GCA_029781595.1 Pseudomonadota bacterium
GACCCCCCTGAAGGGTCGTCCGAGACCAGGACGTTGATAGGCCGGGTGTGCAAGGGCGGTAACGCCTTGAGCTAACCGGTACTAATTGCCCGTGCGGCTTGACTCTATAACTCTGCATCGAACGCCTGTGCGCCACCCGCGCGCGAGGCAACGCATCACCCAACCACCTTCCCCATCCCCGAACCAGCGCGTGGATGCCCCCTAGAGGCACCCACGACACCGAATTCCTGGCGACCATAGCGCGTTGGCCCCACCCCTTCCCATCCCGAACAGGACCGTGAAACGACGTCGCGCCGATGATATTGCGGACTACCCGTGAGAAAGTAGGTCATCGCCAGGGCCTTACCCCCAGAAAGCCCGATCCCAAAAAGGATCGGGCTTTTTGCTTTGCAGGACCGCCTTGCGCGGCCCGGGGGCGGGCGATACCCTCCGATCGAGCGATCCTCCGCGAGATCGCGACCCGATGGCGACGACCCGCGCACCCCAACCCGGAACGGCCACGCCCGCCGCGGCCCTGGCAGCCTTCGCCAGGCGCGCGTGGGGACGTCCCCGTTCCCGAAGCATCGCCCTGTACCTGCTCGTCGTGCTCGCCGTCGCGATCGCGAGCAGCGTGCCCGGCCCCGAAGAGGCACCGCTGGCGAAGATGCAGCGAGCCGCCTTCGACTGGCAGATGCAGCTCCTGCGCCGCCACTGGCCGCTGCCGATCGCCAACGACGTCGTCCTCGTGGGCATCGACGAGGGCAGCGAGGAGGCGTTCACGGAGCCGCTGGCACTGTGGCACCGCCACTTCGCCCGGTTGCTCGACGCCCTGGGAGAAGCCGGCCCGCGCGCGATCGGCGTGGACGTCGTGCCTCCCGAGCGCTCCTACGACGACATCCTGCCCGGCAGCGACCTCGCCCTCTTCCGCGCGATCCGCGATGCGAGCCGGCGCTGCCCGGTCGTGTTCGCCCTCACGGTCGACAAGGAGGGCAGAGCCGCCCGGATGCATCCCACGTTCGTGCGCGTGGTGGGCGAGGCCGGGCTGGGATTCGACCAGCAGCTGCGCGACCCCGACTCCGTCTTCCGGCGCTTCAGCGAGGACGAGCTGGGGCAGGACCGGCCGGCGCCCACGCTCTCGGGCCAGATCCTGCGCGCCATCGGGCGCCCCGTCGGCTCCGGGTACGTCGACTACAGCGTCGGCGGCCCCGTCACCTACGTCCCGATGCAGGACGTGATCGCGTGGAAGGAGGCCGGTCTCGCCTCGCGCCTGCGGGACGCCTTCGCCGGCCGGATCGTGCTCGTCGGCTATGTCCAGAAGCGCGCCGACCGGTGGCAGCTTCCCGTGCAACTCATCGCCGTCGAGGCGGCGGAGGGCCAGGCGAGGCTCAACCAGCCCGGGGTCATCACGCACCTTCAGACCCTGCGCAGCCACCTCGCGCACGGTCTCCTGCAGCCCCTGCCCGCGGGGCTGCGCTGGGCGCTCTGCCTGCTGGCGGCGGGCCTCGTGTTCCTGCGCCTGAGGCTCGCCGTCTCGCTCGCCGTCGTCGTGGTCCTCACGGTCGCGATGGTCGCCATCGGCCTCTACGCCATTCGCGCCCACCAGGTGCTCATGCCCGTGGCCCCGCTCGCCTTCACGCTCTGGGCCGGATTCGTCACGCGGGCGATCGCCGACGGGATCGACAATACGGTCGAAAGGGGACGGCTGCGGCGCACCTTCGCCGGCCAGGTGAGCCCGGCCGTGATGAGCGAGATGCTCGCGGGCAGCCTCTCGCCCGGCGTGAGCGGGCAGCTGGCGGAGGTGTGCATCCTCTTCAGCGACGTGCGCGACTTCACCACGCTCTCCGAGCGCATGTCGCCGGTCGTGGTGACGACCGTGCTGCAGCGCTACTTCGACCGCATGGTGCGGGCCGTCCATCGCCACGAGGGCACGGTGGACAAGTTCATCGGCGACGGGATGATGGTCCTCTTCGGCGCGCCGCAGACCTCTCCCGACTCGTGCGGCAACGCGGTGCGCTGCGCGCTCGACATGATGCGCGAGCTCGACAGCCTGAACGCGGACTTCGAGGCCGAGGACCTGCCCACCCTCACCATCGGCATCGGCATCAACTTCGGCGTGGTCACGGTGGGCAACATCGGCTCGTCGGAGCGTCACAACTACTCGGCCATCGGGGACGCGGTGAACGTCGCCGCGCGCCTGGAGGGCCTCACCAAGGAACTCGGGCGTAAGATACTCATCACCGAGGCCGTCGTGGCGCGGATCGGGTCGGGCTTCCAGTTCGACCCGCTCGGCAGCCACCAGGTCAAGGGGCACAGCCCCGTGAGCATCTGGGGCATCCGCACCGCAAGGCCCACGCCCGAACCGACAGGCTGAAAGAGGTCGACATGGAAAAGCTCATTCGCGCACTCGCCATCGCCGCCGCCTTCGCGGCCCTTCCGGGGCAGGCGGCCGACGGCATCGCCTTCATCACCAACCTCAAGGGCGAGGTGTCCGTGGACGGCGCGCCGCGGCCGCTGCTCATGAGCGAGCTCGCCAAGGGCCAGAAGGTCGTCGTGGGCAAGGACGGGCTCGTCTCGGTCATGTTCATCCAGTCCGGCAAGGAATACGCCCTTCGCGGGCCGGGGGACTACACGCTCGGCGAGCGCGACATCACCTCGGGCAGCGGCATGCCGCCCGCCGCGCGCGAGACCCCGTGGCGCGCCAGCGGGGAGGTTCTCGTGAAGGTGGCCCGGACGTCCTCGGCCTCCATCCGCATGCGCTCGATCGCGCCGCCGAGGGCGGCGACGAAGCCGGTGCTCGAGTACCCCGCCGACGGCTCGGTCGCCTCGCTCCAGCCGGTGTTCCGGTGGCACGGCGCGGACCCGAACGCGGCCGTCGAGGTCGGCGTGTGGCTCGTGGGACAGGATGGCCAGCCGTTCCCGTCGGCGAAGGTGAAGGGGGACACCCACCGCTTCTCCGCCAGGCTCAAGCCCGATACGGAGTACGCCTGGACGGTTTCTGCCGGCGGCCGGGAGCTCGGCTCGGCGAAGTTCCGGACGCTCCCCGCGGCGGCCATCGCCGAGGCGGAGCGGCGGCGCCCCACCGAGCGGGCGGAGTTCTCCGACAGGCTGATGTACGCCCTGCTGCTGCACGAGCTGGGCGCGGAACAGGACGCCAGGGAGGCCTGGGGCCGGCTCGCGCGCGAGCGCGCCGACCTGCCCGAGCTCGCGAGCCTCGCGCGCTAGGCCGGGGCCGGACCATGGGTGCGCTCGTCCGGGCCCTCGCGTTCGCCGTCGCGTTCGCCGGCGCCCACGCGCAGGCGGCCGACCCGGTCGCGTTCCTCGCCGACCTGAAGGGCGACGTGGTCATGGACGGCGTCGGGCGCCCGCCGGTCTTCGCCGAGCTGCTGCCCGGCACCCGGCTCGCGCTGGGCCCGGGCGCGACCGGCGCCGTGATGTTCGTCACGAGCGGAGAGGAATTCGCGATCAAGGGCCCCGGCGAGTTCGTCGTCACGCGAGGCGGCGTCAAGGCCGATCGGGGCGAGGAGCCGAAGCGGCGCTCGCCCCCGGTGCGCGCGGGCGGCCCCACGGTCGTTCGGGTGTCGCGGGCCGCAACGGCGAGCCTTCGCATGCGGAGCCTGGCCGTGCCGGCTGCCGCGCAGGATGGCCCCCAGTATCCCGTGAATGCCCGGATCGCGACCCTGAACCCCGTGCTGCGCTGGAAGGCCGACGACGGGACTCCCCAATCGGTCACGGTATCCACCGTGGCGGGCCGGGAGGTCTTCCGCGCCACCGCGCGCGGAACCTCGCTGCAGGTGACCACGCGCCTCGCACCCTCCCAGGCCTACCTGTGGAGCGTGTCCACGGGCGGCAAGTCGCAGGAGAGCCGCTTCGAGACGCTGGCGGCCGAGGCCATCGCCGCCGCGGAAAAGGCCCGGGCCGCGGCCAGGAGCTTCGCGGACCGCGCGGCCCTGGCCATGCGCCTGGAGGAGCTCGGCGCCGAGCAGGACGCCCGGGAAGTGTGGGCGCAGCTCGCGACGGAGCGCCCCGACCTGCCCGAGCTCGCGGGCCTCGCGCGCTAGCGGGGCGGATCCGGCGGCGCGCGCCGCCCGTGATTTGCGATAATCCCGGCACGGGCCGGTGCACGAGTACCCTCGGCCCGCCAGGACGATGAACCCGAACCCCCTCTTCACCAGGCTGGCGGCGCGTGCCGCGGCCGCCGCAATCGCGTTCCTCACGGTCGCCGCAGCGCCCGCGCAGGCCGACGGTCGCGTGGCGCTGCTGATCGGCAACAACGCGTACCCCACCGCGCCGCTGCGCAACGCGGTCAACGACTCGCGCGACCTGGGCGCCGCCCTCCGGGAACTGGGCTTCAGGACCATCGTCCGGGAGAACACGACGCGGGCGCAGATGATCGCGGCGATCCAGGAGTTCGGAAAGGCGCTGGACGGCGCCGACGCGGCGCTGTTCTTCTACGCCGGCCACGCCATGCAGTTCAAGGACCGCAACTACCTCATCCCGATCGACGCGGTGATGGCCTCGGAGGACGACGTCACCTTCTTCTCCGTGGAGGTCTCGCAGGTTTTCGACCGCATGGAGCGCGCCCGCACGAAGTTCAACTTCGTGATCCTCGACGCCTGCCGCGACAACCCCTTCCGCGACACCTTCAAGGTCACGGCCTCGGGCCTTGCGCAGATGAGCGGCCCTTCCGGCACGCTCATCGCGTACTCCACCGCCCCGGGCGCCACCGCGGCCGACGGTTTCGGCCGCAACGGCATCTACACTGGCCAGCTCCTGCAGAACATCAAGATCCCCGACATGCCCGTCGAGGTGCTGTTCCGCAAGGTGCGGGAGGGCGTGGAGCGCGACACCAAGCGGCTGCAGACGCCGTGGGAGCTCTCCTCCATCAAGGGCGACTTCGTGTTCAATGCCACGGGCCGGCTCGCGGGGGCGGCGCCCTCCGGCGCGGGCCCCTCGGCCGACGTCGCGGCGCAGCTGGAGCTGCAGTTCTGGAAGAGCGTGCAGGAGTCGTCGAGCCCGGCGGACATCCAGGCCTACCTCGACAAGTACCCCAATGGCGTGTTCGCGCCGCTCGCGCGCAACCGCATCGATGCCCTCGTTGGACGCGGGCGAGCCTCGCCGGCCCCTGCCGTCGTCGCGTCCGCGCCCGCGACGGCGAAGTCGACACCCCCGATCCAGCGGAACGCCGCCGTCGGCCAGGCCGCCGTTCCGGCGCCGACGGAACCGAAGGCGGCGACCGCCCCGCCGCCGGCGGAGCCGACCGCCAAGGCCGCGCCTCCCGTCGAAAAGGCGGCCAAGCTGGCGTCGCCGGCGCCCGCGAAGCCCTCGCCCGCGGATGCGGCCCCGGTGACCGTGCCCGCGCCGCCGCCCAAGCCCAAGGAGAAGGACGACCTCCCCGGCCGCGAGATCGCGCCGGGCGTGCGCGAGGTCACCTACGCGGACGGGTCCGTCTACGTGGGCGCCATGCGCGGCATCCTGCTGCACGGCAAGGGCCAGTACACGTCGAAGGCTTTCAAGTACGACGGCGAGTTCCAGAACGGGCTGAAGCAGGGCCACGGAAAGTACGAGTGGGAGAACGGCGACCGCTACGAGGGCGACTTCGCGGACGACCGGCCCAGCGGGCACGGCAAGTACCTCTTCGCCAACGGCGACACCTACGAGGGCGACGTGAAGGCGGGCGTGATCTCCGGCCGGGGCACCTACGTCACGCGCTCGGGCGACCGCATCGAGGGCACCTTTGCCGACGGCCGCGCGAACGGCGTGGGGATCTACCGCTTCTCCAGCGGCGACCGCTACGAGGGCGAGATGGCCGACGGCAAGCCCCAGGGCAAGGGCCGCTACTTCGCGAAGAACGGCGACCGCATCGAGGCCGTCTTCGTCGGCGGGCGGGCGCAGGGCCGCGGCGTGTACCGCTTCGCCAACGGCGACCGCTACGAGGGCGAGCTGACGGATGGCGCCATCACGGGCACGGGCGCCTACTTCTACGCCTCGGGGCCGAAGTACGAGGGCCAGATCGCCAACGGCACGCCCCAGGGCCAGGGCGTCTTCTGGTTCGCGGACGGGTCGCGCTTCGACGGCGTCTTCGAGAAGGGTCTCGCGAAGGCCAAGGGCGTACTCATCCGCCCCGATGGCGGGCGCACCGACGCCGAGATCGTCGACGGGGCGGTGCGCCTGCTCAACTAGCCGGGCGAGGTGCGGGGCGGCCCCCGCCTGCGGTATAATTCGCGGTTTCGCAAACCCGGAGCTCCCATGGCCGAACGCAAACGTACCCGACGCAACACCCTCGAGCGCCGGTGCCTCCCGAAGGCCTTCAAGCGCCTCTTCCTGGGCGCCCCGAAGTCCACCTTCAAGGTGCTCGAGCTGATCAAGAAGAACTGACCGGGAACCCCCGCTCGAGAAAAGGGCCGCGCGAGCGGCCCTTCTTCTTTCCGGCGTCCGGGGCGGGGCTAGTCGAGCGCGCGCTGGACGATCTCGGTCACGTCGGCGGAGATCCCGCCCGCGGCCAGGACCGACTCGAGCGCGGCCCGCGCGTGCGCCTGGCGGCCCTCGTCGAACTTGCGCCACCGGTCGAACGCCCGGGCCAGGCGCGAGGCGATCTGCGGATTGAGGCGATCCAGGGCCACGACGTTCTGCGCGACGAGCCGGTAGCCGGAGCCGTCGGCCGCGTGGAAGTGCACAGGGTTGTCGGTGGCGAACGCGTGCAGCACGGAGCGCGCGCGGTTCGGGTTTCGCAGGTCGAACGCCGGGTGGGCGAGCAGGGCGGCCACGCGGCCGGCCGCGCCGGGCAGGTCGGAGGTCGCCTGCACGCGGAACCACTTGTCGACCACCAGCGCCTCGTCCTTCCACTTGTCGTAGAACATGGCCAGTGCCCGGTCGCGCTCGGCGCCCGCCGAGCCGGCGAGGCACTCGAGCGCCGCCATCGCGTCCGTCATGTTCTCCGCGCGGCGGAACTCGAGGAAGGTGAGCGCGCGCGCCGTCGAGTCGTCGATCGCCATGATGTAGCCGAGCGCGGCGTTGCGCAGCGCGCGCCGGCCCGCGGCCTGGGCGTCCGGGGAATACGTGCCTGGCACGGTGAAGTGCCGGAAGGCGCCCTCGAACCTCGTCCGGTAGCGGCGCGCCACCTCCACGACCAGGCGCTTGCGGGCGGCGTGGATCGCGTCGGGATCGGCCACGGCCATCTGCTCGGCGAGCGTGGCCTCGCCCGGCAGCCGCAGGCACTCGGCCGCGAAGGCGGGGTCGCGCGGCCCGTCCGTGAGGATGCGGCCCATGGCCTCGACGAACGCCGGGGGAACCTCCATCTCCCGCCCGGCGCGGATCGCCGCCACGCCCGCGAGGACGATGCGCGTGGCGAGCACCTGCCCCGCCTCCCAGCGGTTGAACGGGTCCGCGTCGCGCGCCATGAGGTGGGTGAGCTCGGCGTCGGCGTAGTCGTGCCGCAGGACCACGGGGGCGGAATACCCGCGCAGCAGCGACGGCACGGGGGGCTCCTCGACGTCCGCGAACACGAGGCGCGTCTCGGCCTGCGTGAGGGCGAACACGCGCGTGATGGCGCCCGTCTTGGGGTCCTGCGCCGCGAACGCCTCGTCCTCGCCCTCCAGCCGCAGCGGGATGTCGTAGCCCTGCGGGTCGACGAGCCCGAGGGCCACGGGAACCAGGAACGGGGACTTGTCGGGCTGCCCGGGCGTCGCCGGGCAGGACTGGCGCAGCGTGAGCGTGTAGGTGCGGGCGCCGGCGTCGTGCTCGCCGCGCGACTCGAGCACGGGCGTGCCGGCCTGCGAGTACCAGAGGCCGAACTGCGAGAGGTCCGCGTCGTTGGCGTCGGCCATCGCCGCGCGGAAGTCGTCGCAGGTCACCGCCTGGCCGTCGTGCCGCTCGAAGTAGAGGTCCATGCCGCGGCGGAAGCCGGCGCGGCCCAGCAGCGCCTCGTACATGCGCACGACCTCGGCGCCCTTGTCGTAGACCGTGGCCGTGTAGAAGTTGTTGATCTCCACGTACGAGTCGGGCCGCACCGGGTGGGCCATGGGGCCCGCGTCCTCCGGGAACTGCCGCTCGCGCAGGTCGCGCACGTCCTGGATGCGCGAGACGGCCCGCGAGTACTCGTCGCCGCCGTACTCCTGGTCGCGGTACACGGTGAGCCCTTCCTTGAGGGAGAGCTGGAACCAGTCGCGGCAGGTGACGCGGTTGCCCGTCCAGTTGTGGAAGTACTCGTGCGCGACGACGCGGTCGATCATCATGAAGTCCGTGTCGGTCGCGGTGTCGGGGCGCGCCAGCACGTACTTCGTGTTGAAGATGTTGAGGCCCTTGTTCTCCATGGCCCCCATGTTGAAGTCGCCCACCGCGACGATCATGAAGCGGTCCAGGTCGAGCTCGAGCCCGAACCGCTCCTCGTCCCAGCGCATGGCGCGCTTCAGGCACTGCAGCGCGAAGCCCGCCTGGTCGAGCTTGCCCGGCTCCACGTAGACCTGCAGGAGCGCCTGCCGGCCCGAGCGTGTGGTGCAGCGCTCCTCGACGAGGTCCAGCCGCGCGGCCACCATCGCGAAGAGGTAGCAGGGCTTGGGGAAGGGATCCTCCCACGTGGCGCGGTGGCGGCCGCCTTCCTCGTCGGCCTCCTCCACGAGGTTGCCGTTGGCGAGCAGGCGCGGGAACTCCTCCTTCGCCGCGTGCAGCGTCACCCGGTAGGTGGCCATCACGTCCGGCCGGTCCGGGAAGTAGGTGATCGTGCGGAAGCCCTCGGCCTCGCACTGCGAGAACAGGCCGTCCTTCGAGGCGTAGAAGCCCTCCAGGCGGGTGTTCTTCCAGGGGTCGAAGCGCGCGACCGTCTCCAGCACGAAGGCCTCGGGCGCCTGCGCGATCCGCAGCCCGCGCTCGCCGGCCTCGTAGCGCGACGGGTCGAGCGGCTGGCCGTCCAGGCTCACCGAGAGCAGCTCGAGGTGCTCGCCGTCCAGCGCCACGGGGCCGCCCGGGCCGGCGGGGTTCCTGCGCATCGCGAGCCGCGAGCGGACCGTCGCCCAGGGGCGGGCGATGTCCACGTCGAGCTCGACCGTGTCGACCAGCCAGGCCGGCGGCTTGTAGTCCTGGAGCCGGATCGCCTGGGCCGGGTCGCGCATGGTCGGCCGGTCCCTCAGGCGGCCTTGCGGCGGAAGAGGGCCGGGATGGCCTGCGCGGGCCGCTTGCGGATGGGAGCCTCGTCCGGCTGCTCGATGGGCTTGGCGTCGGCGGGCGGCTCGTAGGGCTTCGAGAAGTCCATGTCGCCGGCGGCCGGCGGCGCGGCCGGCTTCTGCGCGGGCGCAGACGGCGCCCGTTCGGCGCGGGGCGCCCGGTCTTCGCGGGGCGGGCGATCCTCGCGGGGGGGCCGGGAGCGCTCGCCACCCCTGCCGCCGCGGCCGCGGCCACGCTCGCCGCGAGGCGCCTCGGCCTCGTCCGGATGCGCCGCGGCCCGCGTCCCGTCGAAGCCCTGCACGGGACGCACCTCGATCTTGCGCTTGATGAGCGCCTCGATGGCGCCCAGCAGCGGCCGGTCCTCCGCGCACACCAGCGAGATGGCCTCGCCCTCCATGCCCGCGCGGCCCGTGCGGCCGATGCGGTGCACGTAGTCCTCGGGAACCGTGGGCATGTCGAAGTTCACGACGTGCGGCAGGGCCTCGATGTCGAGGCCGCGCGCCGCGATGTCCGTCGCCACGAGCACGCGCACCTTGTTGGCCTTGAAGCTCTCCAGGGCCTCGATGCGCGCGTTCTGGCTCTTGTTGCCGTGGATGGCGGCGGCGTTGATGCCGTCGCGCTCGAGCTGGTAGGCGAGCCGGTTGGCGCCGTGCTTGGTCTTGCAGAAGACGAGCGCCTGCTCCCAGTTGCTGGACTTCACCAGGTGCGCGAGGAGCTCGCGCTTCCTCTTCGAATCCACGAAGTGCGCCCACTGGGTCACGGATTCGGCCGGCGTGTTGCGGCGCGCCACCTCCACGGTGAGCGGGTCGTGCAGGAACTGGGCGGCGAGCTTGCGGATCTCGTCCGAGAAAGTGGCCGAGAAGAGCAGCGTCTGCCGCGAGCCGGGCAGCATGTTGATGATGCGCTTGATGTCCGGGATGAAGCCCATGTCCAGCATGCGGTCCGCCTCGTCCAGGACGAGGATGGAGACCTGCCGCAGGTCCACGGCCTTCTGGCCCGTGAGGTCGAGCAGGCGTCCCGGGGTGGCCACGAGGATCTCCACGCCCTTGCGCAGCTCCTGGATCTGCGGGTTGATGTTCACGCCCCCGTAGACCACGAACGGCTTGAGCGGGACGTGCTTGCCGTAGGTCTTCACGCTCTCGTAGACCTGGATCGCCAGCTCTCGCGTGGGCGTGAGGATGAGGCAGCGCACGGGGTGCAGGGCCGGCGAGAAGCTCTTGCTGGCCGTGGGCGCCAGGCGCTGCAGCAGGGGCAGCGTGAAGCCGGCCGTCTTGCCGGTGCCCGTCTGGGCGGCGCCGAGGAGGTCCCGCCCGGAAAGCACAACGGGGATGGCCTGCGACTGGATGGGGGTGGGTTCGGTGTAGCCTTGCTCGGCGATGGCGCGGAGCAGCTCGGGCAGGAGCCCGAGACTTTCGAAAGCCTGGCTGATGACTGTCTCCTGAATGATCGGCCTGGCAAGGCGTTGCGCCCTCGACCGGTTCAGGCTGAAAAATCGTGCTGCGTTGGGAATCCGCGCCTCGTGGGCTGCGGTGGGGCGGGAAGCGCTAACCGGTTGAAGCGCCTCGGAAACCTTGGACCGGCATTGTACGCGAATTCCGGGTCCGGCATCCCGCGAATTGCGGGGGAAATGACGGCCTCCGTTACAGTCAGTAGGCCCTCACACCGAAGAGCCACGGGTGCGCCGCCAGCACGATCGCGTAGAGCGCCAGGCCGACCCCGATGCGCTTCGCCCCGAGCTCGGCCAGCGAGAGGCGGTTGCGCCCCTCGACGATGGCGGTGAACGGCACGTTGGAGGTCACTGCCGCGAACCGTTTCCAGTCCTCGCCCAGGGCGTCGGCCTTGCGGGCGTCCATGAGCGCCGTGCCCGCCAGGGCCAGGACGAGGAAGCCGCCGAAGAAGACGAGCGAGGCGGCATCGCCCCGCGCCAGCAGGTGCACGCCGGCCCACAGCGCGATGCCCCACATCACCGGGTGGCGCGTCACCCGCAGGATTCCCCGCGCCGGCTCGTCGGCCCGGAGCGCGGTCGCCTGCCCGACGGCCGACGGATTGCGCGTCATCACCCCCGCCGACACCAGGACGAGCGCGAAGGGCATCACGACGAGGGGCCAGAGCTTCACGCCCGGCACCTGCCAGAGGGGCTGGAAGGGCACGCGCAGGTACGCCCAGGCCATCCAGCCGATCGTGAGGAAGGACACGAGCGAGTAGGCGCCCAGGTAGGCCTTCTCGCCGATGGCCTCCACCAGCGGGCGGCGCAGCGGCGTGCTGGACACGAAGTGCGTGGCCAGGAAGACGAGCGTGGCGAGGGCCAGGTGGGCGAGCGGGTCGAGGCTCACGGGCGCCTCCCGGGGGCGGTGGGCGGGTTCTTCGAGAGGTCGATGTCGATGTACTTCCAGAAGGAGTTGCTCTGCACCGCGGGCCGCCGGTAGCCCACGACCCACGGGTACCACATGTCCGTGAGGATGCGGTGCGTGTTCACCTTCCAGGGCGCGTAGGCCACCATCAGCTTGGCCATCTCCTGGTAGAGCTTCGTGCGCTCGGGGCCGTCGGGCGTGACGCGGGCCTTCTCGTAGAGGCGGTCGTAGGCATCCAGCCGGAAGCGCGCGCGGTTGCCCTTGTACCCGGCGTTGGGACCGTACATGGACGAGAGCCAGGTGTCCGCGTCCGGCGCCGAGGCCGCCCCGCCCAGCTGCCAGATCATGAGCTTGCCGGCGTTGGACTCCTTGAGCAGGTCCGGCCACTTGGCCTTCCGGAACACGATCTTGAGGCCCACGTCGTCCATGCTGCGCTTCCAGAGCTCGTCGATCTGCTGGTCGCGCGCCGTGGGCGTCGAGGCGAACTCCAGCACCAGGGGCTTGCCGTCGGGCATCTCGCGGTAGCCGTCGCCGTTGCGGTCGAGGTAGCCGTACATGTCCAGCAGCGCCCGCGCCTTCGGGACGCTGTACTCGTTGGCGCTGGTCCGGAAATCCGGGTCGTAGCCCGCCACGCCCGGGCTGTAGGGCGTGTTGGCGACGATGGCCTGGCCCTTGCGCACGATGGCGATCTCGTCGCGCGTGTTGTAGGCGAGCGAGATGGCGCGGCGCAGCGCCACCTTCTCCGGCGTGTAGCCGCCCACGATGGGGTCCTCCATGTTGAAGTACGCGAAGGTGAGGTCGAGGCCCGGCACCTGCGCCATCCGGATGCCGCGCTTGCGCAGGTTGGGCGCGAGGTGGTTGTTGGGGAAGGCCATGTTGGCGAACTCCGCCGACACCTCGAAGATGAGGTCGTGCTCCTCGTTGAGGAAGGCGAGCCAGCGCGGCTGGGCCTCCTCGATGATGTAGACCTCCACCTTGCCCACCATCGGCAGGCGCTTGCCCTTCTGCTCGGCGAGGATGGCCTGGCCGGCGGCGTCGTCCGGCCCCGGCTCGCCGTCGAAGTACTCCTCGCGGAAGTTGGGGTTCGCCTCGAACACGAGCTTCGAGGAGCGCTTCCAGAAGGTGAGGCGGTAGGCGCCCGTGCCCACGGGGTGGGAGCCGATGTCGTCCCCGTAGTGCTCGACGACCTCGCGTGCCACGGCGCACGAGACGCGGCAGTCGGCCAGGTTGTAGATGAAGACGTAGAACGGCTGCGTGAGCCTGATCTGGAAGGTGTAGCGGTCCAGCGCCCGCAGCCCCTCGATGGGCGCGTCGTAGTCGAAGCGGTTCTCCTTGCGCGCCTTCGCCAGTGCCTCGTCGCTGCCGGCGATGATGCCCTCGATCTCCGCGAGGAGCGGCGCGGCCAGCTTCGGGTCCATGAGCCGCTTGATGGTGTAGACGTAGTCCTCGGCCACCAGCTCGCGCTTCTTCCCCCCGAAGACCGGGTCGTCGGCGAAGTAGATCCCGGGCTTCACGTGCATCGTGTAGGTGAGCCCGTCGGCGCTGATCTCGGGCATCGCGGTGAGCGTGTTGGGCTTGAGCTTGAGCGGCCGCGCGAGGTAGTCGTACTTGAGCGGCGCGTCGAACATCGAGGAATTGAGGATGTTCGAATACAGGTCGCTGATCTTCTGGGGGTCGAGCGAGGTCTCGGCCACGGGAAAGGCGTAGCGGAACACCTTGTCCGGGTCCGCGGCCCTCGCGGCGGCGGCCGGCAGGAGGAGGGCGGCGACGAGGGCGAGGGCGGGGAGGGGGCGCAGGGTCGTCATCCGCGCATTATCGCGCGGGCGCGCCGATCCGGCGGCGGGGTCCGGGTGCCCTGCATTCGGCACCGTCCCGTCAGCGGCCGCCGAGAAACCGCTTCATCGCCCCCGCCGTGTGCGACCCCTTCGCGTCCGGCGACAGGAACGCCTCCGGAGCCGCCGCCATCACGACCCTGCCGCCGCCGTCTCCGCCTTCGGGCCCCAGGTCCACGATCCAGTCGGCCTCCGCGATCACGTCCAGGTTGTGCTCGATGAGCACCACCGTGTTCCCCGCGTCCACGAGGCGGTGGAGGACGCGGATCAGCTTCTCCACGTCCGCCATGTGCAGGCCCACCGTCGGTTCGTCGAGCACGTAGAGCGTGTTCGCCGAAGGCGACCTGCGTCGCGGATCGTCGATCGTCCGCACCTTGGCGAGCTCCGTGACCAGCTTGATCCGCTGCGCCTCCCCGCCCGAGAGCGTCGGGCTCTGCTGCCCCAGGGTGAGATAGCCCAGCCCCACGTCCTGCAGCAGCCTCAGCGCGTGGTGGATGGACGGGTGCGCGGCGAAGAACTCCACCGCCTCGTCCACGCTCATCGCCAGCACCTCCCCTACGGACTTGCCGCGCATCCGCACCGCGAGCGTCTCGGGATTGAACCGCGCGCCGCCGCACGCCTCGCACAGCACCTTCACGTCCGGCAGGAAGCTCATCTCGATGGTCTTGATGCCCTGGCCCTCGCACGCGGCGCAGCGCCCGGCGTCGGACGCGGCCTTGCCGCGCCCCTTGCCCTTCGCCTTGCCGCCGCCCGCGTTGAACGAGAACCGGCTCGCCGTGTAGCCGCGGATGCGCGCCTCCTGCGTGTCCGCGAAGAGCTTGCGGATCGTGTCGAAGAAGCCCACGTAGGTCGCGGGGCACGAGCGCGGCGTCTTGCCGATGGGCGCCTGGTCCACCTCCAGCACGCGCGTGATGCCCTCCCAGCCCGTGATCGCCCGGCATCCGGACACCGCGGGGGAAGCCTTGCGGTCCCGCGCCGCGCCCACCAGCCGCTCCAGGTTCTCGCGCAGCACGTCGCGCGCGAGCGTGGACTTGCCCGAGCCCGACACGCCGGTGACCACCGTGAGCCGTCCCAGCGGGAAGCGCACCGAGATGTCCCGCAGGTTGTGCAGGTTCGCGCCCGCGACCTCCACGGCGGGCGAACCGCGGTTCACGGGCCGCCGCGGCTGCACGGGGTGCCGGAGGGGCTCGCGCAGGAAGTGCCCCGTGATGGAGTCGGGATGCCGCGAGAGCTCGTCTGCCGTCCCCTCCGCCACCACCCGCCCGCCGAGCTTGCCGGCGCCCGGCCCCAGGTCGATCACGTGCTGCGCGTGGCGGATCGTGTCCTCGTCGTGCTCCACGACCACCAGCGTGTTGCCCTTCGCGTTGAGCTTCGCCAGGGTGTCGAGGAGGATGCGGTTGTCGCGCGGGTGCAGGCCGATGGTGGGCTCGTCGAGGATGTAGCACACGCCCCGCAGGTTGGAGCCGAGCTGGGCCGCGAGCCGGATGCGCTGCGCCTCGCCGCCCGAGAGCGTGGGCGCGCCGCGGTCGAGCGACAGGTACCCCAGCCCCACCTGCTCGAGGAAGTCGAGCCGCGTGGAGAGCTCGGCCAGGATGTCGCGCGCGATCTCCTGCTCGCGCCCGGCCACCGCCAGGCCGTCGAAGAAGCGGTGCGCGGCCGAGATGGGCTGCGCGCTCACGTCGGCGATCGTGCGCCCGCGGAACCGCACGGCCAGCGCCTCGCGGTTGAGCCGCCGGCCCTCGCACGAAGGGCAGGCCTCGTCGAGCTCCAGCCACTCCACCCACGAGTCCAGCACGTGGTCCTCCGTGCCCGTCTTCGCGCGCTCGTCGTTCCAGTCGATGCCGCTGCCCGCGAGCTTCACGCCCGTGCCGTAGCAGTCGGGGCACCAGCCGTGCTTGGAGTTGTACGAGAAGAGGCGAGGGTCCAGCTCCGGGAAGCTGCGGGCGCAGGAGGGGCAGGCGCGCTTCGTCGAGAACACCTGCGCCCGGGCCGCTCCCCAGCCGCCCGCGAGCAGGTGGACCACGCCCTTGCCCGCCTCGGCGGCCTGGTCGAGCGCCTCGCGCAGCGCGGCCTCGTTCGCCGCCTCCACCGCGAGCTCGGCGACGGGCAGCTCCAGCGTGTGCTCGCGGAAGCGGTCCAGCCGCGGCCAGCGCTCCGTGGGCAGCCACTCGCCGTCGACGCGAAGGTGCGAGACGCCCTTGCCGTGCGCCCACTTGGCGAGATCGGTGTAGAGGCCCTTGCGGTTGACCACCAACGGGGCGAGCAGGCCCACGCGCCCGCCGCGGTGTTCCCTGAGGATGCGGGCGGCGATGGACGCGAGGCCCTGCGGCTCGATGGGCACGTCGCAGTCGGGGCAGAACTGCGTGCCCAGCTTCACGAACAGCAGGCGCAGGAAGTGGTGGATCTCCGTCTGCGTGGCCACCGTGCTCTTGGAGCCCCCGCGCGAGGTGCGCTGCTCGATGGCCACCGTGGGCGGGATGCCGAAGATCGCGTCCACGTCGGGCTTCGAGGCCGGCTGCACGAACTGGCGCGCGTAGGCGTTGAGCGACTCGAGGTAGCGGCGCTGGCCCTCGGCGAAGAGGATGTCGAACGCGAGGGTGGACTTGCCGGAGCCGGAGACGCCCGTGACCACCGTGAACTTGCCGCGCGGCACCTCGACGTCGATGCCCTTGAGGTTGTGCTCGCGGGCGTGGCGGACCTGGATGGTCCCGGAACGATACGGGGCCGCGCGCTGCGCCGCGGCCGTGGTCGATGCGCCCCTCGGGTCACGGACGGACCCGGATGAACCCGGATGGCCCAGCGCGAGTTCGTAGTCCTTGAGGGCCTTGCCGGTGTGGGAGGCGGCGTGTTCCATGGCCTGCCTGGGCGTGCCGGCGAAGACGAGCTCGCCGCCGGCGTCGCCCCCTTCCGGCCCCAGGTCGACGATCCAGTCGGCGGCGCGGATCACGTCGAGATTGTGCTCGATGACGACGAGCGAGTTGCCCGCGGCGATGAGGCGGCGGAAGGCCGCGAGGAGCTTGGCCACGTCCTCGAAGTGCAGCCCCGTCGTGGGCTCGTCGAAGAGGAAGAGGCGCGTGCGGGCGGGCGCCACGGGCGGATGCAGCGCCGCGGCCACCACCTCGGCCGGCCGCCGCGGCAGCATCTTCACCGAGCCGCCGCCCGCCTCCACCAGGTGCCCGGCGAGCTTGAGCCGCTGCGCCTCTCCCCCGGAGAGCGTGGGCACGGGCTGCCCCAGCCGCAGGTACTCCAGGCCCACGTCCGCGAGCGGCTGGAGGCGCGAGACCACGTCGCGCTCGCCCGCGAAGAAGGCGAGCGCCTCGTGCACGGTGAGCTCGAGCATCTGCGCGATGGAGCGCCCGGCCACCTTCACCTCCAGCACCTCGTCGCGGTAGCGCCGGCCGTCGCAGTCGGGGCAGCGCAGGTACACGTCGGAGAGGAACTGCATCTCCACGTGCTCGAAGCCGTTGCCGCTGCACGTGGGGCAGCGCCCGTTGCCCGAGTTGAAGCTGAAGGTGCCGGCCGTGTAGCCGCGCGTGCGCGATTCCGGCGCGCGCGCGAAGATCTCGCGGATGGCGTCGAAGGCGCCCACGTAGCTCGCGGGGTTGGAGCGCGTGGTGCGCCCGATGGGGGACTGGTCCACGAACACCACGTCGTTCACGCGCGCCGCGCCGTGCATCTCGCGGAAGGCGCCGGGCGACTCCGTGGGCTTGCCCAGGTGCTTCAGCAGCGCCGGGTGCAGCACGTCCTGCACGAGGGTGGACTTGCCCGAGCCCGACACGCCCGTCACGCACACCAGGCGGTGCAGCGGGAACTCGACGTCCACGTCCTTGAGGTTGTGCTCCGTGACGCCGCGCAGGGCGAGCCTGGGCGTGGAGGCGTCCGGCGGCGTGCCGGCCACGCCCGCGTCCGCGCGCCGGCGGCCCGAGAGGTACTCGGCCGTCACCGTCCTCGCGCCCTTGAGCGCCTGCGGCGTGCCGAAGAACACGATCTCGCCCCCGCGCTCGCCCGGCCCCGGCCCCATGTCGAGCAGGCGGTCGGCTTCCAGCATGATCTGCGGGTCGTGCTCCACCACCACGAGCGAGTTGCCTGCGTCGCGCAGGCGCTTCATCACGCCGATGACGCGGCCCATGTCGCGCGGGTGCAGGCCGATCGAGGGTTCGTCCAGCACGAAGAGCGTGTTCACCAGCGAGGTGCCCAGCGCCGTGGTGAGGTTGATGCGCTGCACCTCCCCCCCGGAGAGCGTGCGCGACTGGCGGTCCAGCGTGAGGTAGCCCAGCCCCACCTCGCACACGAAGCGAAGCCGCGCGCCGATCTCCTCCAGCAGCAGCTGCGTGGCCTCGTCCAGCGGCGCGGGCAGCGCGAGGCGCTCGAAGAAGGCGCGCACCCGCTCGATGGGCAGCAGCATCACGTCGTGCAGGCACAGGCCCGGGAGCGCCGCGAGCTGCTCCGGGCGCCAGAGCGTGCCCCGCGGGGGGTAGCGCCTTTCCGGCGCCAGCACGGCGTCGGCCTCGGCCTTCGTGCCCACCCGCCAGAGCATGGACTCCGGCTTCAGGCGCGCGCCGTCGCAGTCCGCGCAGGGCGTGTAGGCGCGGTACTTCGAGAGCAGGACCCGGATGTGCATCTTGTAGGCCTTGCTCTCCAGCCACTCGAAGAAGCGCGCCACGCCGTACCAGTGCGTCTTGCCGCTCTTCGACCAGCTCACCCAGTCCTCGTCGCCCTCGATGACCCAGCGCCGGTGCTCCGCGGGCAGGTCGCGCCAGGCGATGTCCATCGCCACCCCGCGCTTCCTCGCGTACTTCACGAGGTCGTCCTGGCACTCGTCGAAGCTCGCCGTCTGGAAGGGCTTCACGGCCCCGCCCCCCAGGCTCTTCGCCTCGTCGGGGACCACCAGGCCGTAGTCCACGCCGATCACGCGCCCGAAGCCGCGGCACTTGTCGCAGGCGCCGACGGGCGAGTTGAAGGAGAAGCGGGCGGGGCTCGGGTCCGCATAGTGGATGTCGCAGTCGGGGCAGTGCAGGTCGCCGGAGAAGCGCCAGGGGTCGGGGGAGTCCTCGGGGAAGACGTTCACGCGCCCCGCGCCCACGCGCAGCGCCGCCTCGATGGCCTCCGCCACGCGCGCGCGCTCCGCCGAGCCCAGGCGCACGCGGTCCTGCACCACGTCCAGCCGCGAGCCGGCGCGCGAATGCACGCGCGCGTAGCCCTGCGCCTCCAGGTGGCGCACGATCTCCTCCTCGGTGAAGTTCGCGGGCACGTCGACCGGGAAGGTGATGGAAAGGCGCGGGTCGCCCGCGGCCTGCGCCCGCGCGGCCATCTCGGCGAGGATGGATTCCGGCGTGTCGCGCCGCACCGGCCGCGCGCAGCGCCGGCACGACAGGCGCCCCGCCCGCGCGAAGAGCAGCTTCAGGTGGTCGTTGATCTCCGTCATCGTGCCCACCGTGGAGCGCGAGGTGCGCACCGGGTTGGTCTGGTCGATGGCGATGGCGGGCGGGATGCCGTCGATCGAGTCGACCTGCGGCTTGTCCATGCGGTCCAGGAACTGGCGCGCGTACGGCGAGAAGGTCTCCACGTAGCGGCGCTGCCCCTCCGCGTACAGCGTGTCGAAGACGAGCGAGCTCTTGCCCGAGCCCGAGGGCCCCGTGACGACCACCAGCTCCCCGGTGGGGATGTCCACGTCGAGGTTCTTGAGGTTGTTCTGGCGGGCGCCGCGGATGGCGATGGTCTCGCCGGTGGCGGTCTCGGGCGGGTGCGGCAGGGCGTTGTCGTTCATGGGGATCGCGACGGGCGCCGGATCGGGCGCAATCGGACATTGTAGGCACGCCAGGGGGGCCGCGTGGCGCCCGTGGGACCATATTCCGACGCGTGGGGAAAAGCCGTCCGCGCGTCGCCTCTCGGCGGAGACTTGTCCCCAATGCGGTGGGGAGACGGGGCCGCCCCGGCCGCGCCGCGGGGCAAACTCGGGTACATTGGAACCCGGCGTCCCCCCCGGCACCGAATTCCCGTGACCGCCGTCCCTTCCCCCGCCCGTGCGACGCCGGCCGACCGCGAGCCGGTGTTCCGCATGCGCGACGTGTCCAAGGTCTACCACGTGGGCGACGTGGAGGTGGTCGCGCTGCGCGAGGTCTCGCTCGAGCTCTACGCCGGCGAGTTCGTCGTGCTGCTGGGCCCCTCGGGCAGCGGCAAGTCCACGCTCCTGAACCTGCTCGGCGGGCTCGACACGCCCACGCGCGGCGAGGTGGACTACCGGGACCACGCGCTCTCGGAGGGCGGCGAGGAGCGCCTCACGCGCTTCCGCCGCGAGCACGTCGGCTTCGTCTTCCAGTTCTACAACCTCATCCCCAGCCTCACGGCCGCGGAGAACGTGGCGCTGGTGACGGAGATCGCGGGCAGCCCGCTGGATCCGCGGGAGGCGCTCGACCTCGTGGGGCTCGCGGAACGCGCGGACCACTTCCCCGCGCAGCTCTCCGGCGGCGAGCAGCAGCGCGTGGCCATCGCCCGCGCCGTGGCCAAGCGCCCGGACGTGCTGCTGTGCGACGAGCCCACGGGCGCGCTGGACGTGGAGACGGGCCGGCGCGTGCTGGAGGTGCTCGACCGCGTGAACCGCGAGCTGGGCACCATCACCGCCGTCATCACGCACAACGCGTCCATCGCGGCCATGGGCGACCGCGTGATCCGCATGTCCAGCGGGCGCATCGTGGGCATCGAGTCCAACGCGGCGCGCCTGCCCGCCTCGGAGCTCGCGTGGTGAGGGTCGGCGCCCTCGACCGCAAGATCCTGCGCGATGCCTGGCACATCCGCGGGCAGATCCTCGCGTGCGCGCTGGTGGTGGCGGGCGGCATCAACTCCTTCGTCTCGCTCTCGTCCGTCAACCGCACGCTCGCCGCCTCGCAGGCCGCGTTCTACGAGTCGAACCGCTTCGCCGACGTGTTCGCCGGCGCCGTGCGCGCGCCGGAGCCGGTGGCGCGCGCCCTGGCGGACCTGCCCGGCGTGGCGGCGCTCGAGACCCGCATCAACGTGCGCGTGAACCTCGACGTGCCGGGGCTCGCCGAGCCGGCGCGCGGGCGGCTGGTGTCCCTGCCGCGCGAGCGCGCGGGCGGCCTCAACGCGCTGCACCTGAGCCGCGGCCGGATGCCGGCGCCGCTCAGCCAGGACGAGGTGCTCGCCTCGGAGGCCTTCGCCCTGGCCAACCGCCTGGAGCCGGGCGACGCCATCCGCGCGGTGATGAACGGTCACTACCAGCGGCTCGTGGTGGTGGGCGTGGCCATCTCGCCGGAGTTCATCTACGCGCTGGGCCCGGGGCAGCTCGTGCCCGACAACCGCCGCTACGGCGTGCTGTGGATGGACCGCAAGGGCCTGGAGAAGGCCTACGACATGGAGGGCGCCTTCAACGACGTCGTGGCGCGCGTGGGGCCGGGAGCGTCCATCCCGGCGGTGCTCGACGGGATGGACCGCGTGCTCGCGCCCTGGGGCGGCGTGGGCGCCTACGACCGCGAGGACCAGCTCTCGCACCGTTTCCTGTCGGACGAGATCGCGCAGAACGCCACCATGGCGCGCGTGACGCCGACCATCTTCCTCGCCGTGGGAGCCTTCCTGCTCTACACCATCCTCACGCGGCTGGTGCAGATGCAGCGCGCGCAGGTGGGCCTGCTCAAGGCCTTCGGCTACTCGGGGGCGGAGCTGGCCCTGCACTACCTCAAGCTCGCGCTCATCATCTCGCTCGCGGGCGCGGCGCTGGGAGTCGCCTCGGGCCTGCCCTTCGCGCACCACATGCTGGCGCTCTACGCCGAGTACTACTTCTTCCCGATGTCCCCGGGCGGGGAGACGGCGCGCGTGTCGCTCGCGGGCGTGGCGCTCGCCGTGGCGTCGGCCGCGCTGGGCGCCGTGCCCGCGGCGCTGCGCGCGGCGCGCCTGCCGCCGGCCGAGTCCATGCGTCCCGAGGCGCCGCCGCGCTTCCACGCCGGCGCGCTCGAGCGCTGGGGCCTCAGGCGCGCCCTGGGGCCGGCCGGGCGCATGCTGGTGCGCCACCTCGTGCGCCGGCCGCTGCGCTTCGCGGCCAACGTGGGCGGCATCGCCGTCGCCGTCTCGCTGCTGGTCATGATGACGGCGATGCTCGACGGCGTGCGCTACCTCATGGACTGGCAGTTCAACGTCGTGCAGCGAGACGACCTGCAGGTGGTGCTCGCCGAGCCGCGCTCGCGCGCGGCGCTCGACGAGTTCCGCGCGCTGCGCGGCGTCCTGGAGGCCGAGCCCGTGCGGCTGGTGCCGGCGCGCCTGCGCCACGGCCACCACATGAAGCGCGGCGTGCTCTACGGCCTGGACGCGGACCCGAACCTGCGCCGCGTGGTGGGCGAGAACGGGCGCGCGTGGCCGTTGCCCGAGGAGGGCGTGCTGCTCACGGCCATCTTCGCGCGGCGCCTGGGCGTCGAGGCGGGCGACACCCTCGACGTGGAGGTGATGGAGGGGCGCCGGCCGCGGGCGGGGCTGCTCGTGACCGGCATCGTCGACGAGCCCATCGGCTACGCGGCCTACGCCTCGCGCGCCACGGTGAACCGGCTCATGGGCGAGGGGGACGTGCTCACCGGGGCGTGGCTGCGCGTGGACGCCGCAGAGCGCGAGCGGCTGTTCGCGACCCTGAAGGCGATGCCGCAGGTGGCCGGCGCCAACCTGCGCGACGCCTCGTGGGAGCAGTTCCGCGCCATGATCGACCGCAGCGTCGGCATCATGATCACCGTGAACCTGCTCTTCGCCTGGATCATCGCCTTCGGGCTGGTCTACAACGGCGCGCGCATCGCCCTGTCCGAGCGCGGCTACGAGCTCGCCACGCTGCGGGTGCTGGGCTTCACGCAGCGCGAGGCGGCCGGGCTCCTGCTCGGCGAGCAGGCCGTGGTGACCGCGGCGGGGCTGCCCGCGGGGCTTGCGCTGGGGCTCGCCCTCACGCTCTACTTCGTCTGGATGCTCACGACCCAGCTGTGGCGCATGCCGCTCGTCCTCACCGGCGCGAACCTCGTGGGCGCGATGGCGGCCGTCGCGTTCGCCGCGGCCGCCTCGGGCGGCGCGGTGGCCTGGCGGCTGCGCCACCTGGACCTGGTGGGCGCCCTGAAGGCGCGCGAATGAGGCAATCGGGCGCGATGCGGATCACGCGCCGGCAGGCCGGCTACGGCGCGCTGGCCGCCGTCGTCGTGGCGCTGCTCGCCTGGTGGGCCTGGCCCTCGCCGCGCCTGGTGGAGACCGCGCGCGCAGCCCGCGGCCCGGTGCAGGTGACCGTCGAGGACGACGGCGAGACGCGCGCCATCGACCGCTACGGCGTGGCGGCGCCCGTGGCCGGGCGGCTGCTGCGCGTGGACCTTCGCGAGGGCGATCCCGTGCGCGCCGGGCAGGTCGTGGCCACGATCGCGCCGCTGCCGCTCTCCGCCGCCGACCGCGACATGCTGGAGGCCAAGCTCGCCTCGGCGCAGGCGCTGGGCCGGGAGGCGGACGAGCGCGTGCGCCGCGCCGAGGCCGACGCCGCGCAGGCGACGCGCGAGCGCGAGCGCGCGGCCGACCTCGTCGCGCGCAGGTTCGTCTCCGAGCAGTCCCTGGAGCAGGCGGTCGTCACGGAGAAGACGCGCCTGGCGGACCTGCGGGCGGCCCGCTCGCGCGCGCTGTCCGCGGCGGCGGACGCGGAGGCGGCCCGGGCGGCCCTCGCGGCGGTGCGCGCCCGCGCGCCCACGGTCGGCGTGGTCTCGCCGGTGACGGGCCGCGTGCTGCAGGTGCTGGAGAAGAGCGAGCGCGTCGTCGCGCCGGGCGCCGTCATCGTCAACGTGGGCGACCCGCGGGCCCTCGAGATCGTCGTGGACCTGCTCTCGAGCGACGCCGTGCGCGTGCGGCCGGGCATGCGCATGCTCGTCACGGGCTGGGGCGGGGCCGAGGCCGTCGAGGCCGTCGTGCGCAAGGTCGAGCCCGCCGCCTTCCGCAAGGTCTCCGCGCTCGGCGTCGAGGAGCAGCGCGTGAACGTCGTCGCCGACTTCAGGGCCGTGCCGCCCGGCCTGGGGGACGCCTACCGCATCGACGCGCGCATCGTTCTGGCGGAGAAGGCGGACGCGCTTCGCGTGCCCGTGGGCGCGCTCTTCCGGCGCGACGGGCGCTGGACGGTGTTCGTCGTGGACGGCGGGCGCCTGGCCGCGCGCGGGGTGGAGGTGGGCCTGCTCGGCGCGCGCCACGCCGAGGTGGTGGCCGGGCTCTCGGAGAACGAGGAAGTGGTGCTCTACCCCGGCAACGACCTGGCCGAGGGCGAGCGCGTGCGCACGCGCCGCTAGCCCGGGCGCCCGTTCACGACAGGAAGCGCCGCGGCGAGATCGCGCCCGCCAGCTCGCGCGGCAGCGGCAGCGGCTCGCCCGCGAGCCGCGAGGCGAGGAGCTCGGCGCCCAGCGGCGCCCACAGCAGCCCGCGCGAGCCCAGGCCGGTGGCCACCCACAGGCCCGGCTGCGCCGTGTCGCCGAAGATGGGCAGGCGGTCCGGCACCGTGGCGCGGAAGCCGGCCAGCCCCTCGAGGTCCATCGGGTGCAGGTCCCCGGCGAAGCCGGGCAGCATCGACTCGACGCGCGCGAGGTTCTCGCGGTGGTCGGCCGCGCGCACGTCCTCGCCCGCGTCGTCGTGCTGGTAGGTCGCGCCGGCCACGTGGCCGCCGTCGGGCAGGGGCGCCACGTAGCCGCTGCCGCTCACGACGATGTCGAGCTGGCGCCCCGGCGCCTGCGGCAGGAAGGTCACCTGGCCGCGCACGCTCGCGAGCGGCAGCCGCGCCTCGGGAACGAGGCGCTTCGCGTCGGCGGCGTTCGCGAGGACGAGCGTGGGCGCCTCCGCGATCACCGAGCCCGCGGCGTCGAGCGCGCGCCAGTCGGCCCCTTCCCGTTCCAGGCGCGCCACCGTGCGCCCGGTGAGGCGACGGACGCGCTCGCCCGCCCGCGCGAGCAATGCCACGGCGAGGCTGCCGGGCGACACCCAGGCCCCGCCGGCCATCCACCAGCCGCCGCCGCGCACGGGCCGGCCCGCGAGGCGCGCGGCCTCGTCCGCGTCGACGGTGCGCAGGAATTCCGGCGGGTGCTCCTGCGCCTGGACGATGGCGGCGAAGCGCGCCGCCTCGTCGTCGCCGTCGGCGAGCTGGAGCACGCCGCAGCGGCGCCACAGCAGGTGGTAGCCGTCGTGCTGCAGCGCCCGGAAGTGCTGCAGGGCGTAGAGGAAGGCCGGCCGCGAGAGCTGCGCGTTGACCGCGTCCCGGATGTTGGCGATGGGGCGCACCACGCCGGCCAGTGCGCCGCCGCGGTGCTCGCGCGCGTCGAGGAGGTCCACCTCCCAGCCGCGCGAGGCGAGGCGCTCGGCGCAGAGCGTGCCGGCCAGGCCCGCCCCCACCACCACGGCGCGGCGGCGCGGCGTGGCCGGCGTGGCCGGCTCGCCCTCGCGCACGCCCGCGAGCATCTCGCGCTTGGCGCCGAACCCCTCGCGCTTCTCGACGCGGAATCCGGCGTCCGCCAGCGCGGCCCTCACGCCGCCCGCGACGGTCCAGGTGGCCAGCGTCGCGCCGGGCGCGGCGAGCCTCGCCAGCTCGCGCACCACCTCGGGCGACCACATCCCGGGGTTGCGCGCCGGCGCGAAGCCGTCGAGGAAGAGCGCGTCGGCCCGCGCCACGAGCCGCGGCAGGAGCTCGGCCGCCTCGCCCGCCATCAGCGTGAGCGTCACCCGGCCGCCGTCGAACTGCAGGCGGTGGAATCCCGCGAGCGGCGGCGGCCAGTTCGCGACGAGCGCGCCGGCCAGCGCGCGCAGCTCCTCGTACGGCGCGAGGGCCGCGGCGAGGTCCCCGGCGCCGAAGGGGTGCTTCTCCACCGAGACGAAGTGCAGGCGCGCGGGGCCGCCCGGCTCGGCACGCAGCGCGTCCCAGGCGGCCAGGAAGTTCAGGCCCATCCCGAAGCCCGTCTCGAGGATGGTGAACGACTCTCGCCCGCGCCAGCGCGCGGGCAGGCCGTTGCCGGCGAGAAAGACGTGTCGCGCCTGCGCGAGGCCGCCGTCGGCGGAGTGGTAGACGTCCCCGAACCCGGGGGCGAAGGGCACGCCCTCGGGGCTTCGCGCCAGCCGGGCGGGCGTGACGCAGACGCTGCGGACGGTCATGGGCGAATCATACCGCTCCCGTCCGCGGGGCCCGGCGCGGGTTCCCATCGGCACGGCCCAAAGGAGTGAAAAGCCGTGCCTCCCGCGCCGGTTGCGGAACCTAGTAGAGCGTGGACGACAGGCGCCGGCGGTAGTCCGCGACGAGCGCCGGGTCCGCGGCGGCCATCTCGAACACGGCGAGCATCTTGCGCCGGCCCGCGTCGTCCTCGAAGGCCCGGTCGCGCCTCACGATCTCCAGCAGCTGCTCGAGCGCGCTCGCGAAGTCGCGCCCGGCGATGTGCACCTCCGCGAGATCCAGGCGCGCGCGCAGGTCCGCGGGGTCCGCGGCGATCCGGCGCGCGAGTTCGCCGGCCGGGGGCAGGCTCCCGGCGCGCTCGGCCGCCTCCAGGCGCGCCTGCACCGTCGCGTGCGAGGAGGCCTGGGGCGCGCGTGGCGAGAGCTGGCCCCACTGCTCGCGGGCTGCCGCGAGTTCGCCGCGGTCCGCGAGGATCGCGACGAGATCGAGCCGCGCGGCGTCGTTGGACGGGTCGAGCGCGAGGGCGTTGCGCAGGTGCCCTTCGGCGAGCGAAGCCTGGCCCGAGGCCAGGGCGTTGCGTGCCGCGCGCAGCTCGAGCTTGCTCGGGTCGGGCACGAGCTTGTCGAGGAAGGCGCGCAGCGCCCCCTCGGGCTGGGCGCCGAGGAACTGCGAGACGGGCTTGCCGTCGACGAAGGCCACGACGAAGGGGATGGAGCGCACGCCGAACTGCGCGGAGAGCTCGGGGTTCTCGTCGGAGTTCACCTTCACGAGCTTCCAGCGCCCGGCGGACTCGCGCTCGAGCTTCTCGAGCAGCGGGCCCAGCGCGCGGCACGGCCCGCACCAGGGCGCCCAGAAGTCCACGAGCACGGGTACCTCGCGCGAGGCCTCGAGCACGTCGCGCTCGAAGGAAGCCAGGGTGGCGTCGATCATGGGACTCTCCCGTATCCGGTCAGGAAGTTAGATGGAGCCGCCTTCCCCGAGTTCAAGGCGCCTGGCCCGCGCCGGCATGGCCGGCCGCGCGCCGCTGCCCGATAATGGCGCGAGGCCCCGCCTTCGCCGGGGCGGGGAGTGGCGCGATGGCGCTCAGGCTGGAGCTACCGGCGGGACTCGCCGGCACGGCGGAACTGGTGGTCGGCGAGCAGCACACCGCGCCGCGGGTGGGCAGCGGACGCATCCACGTGCTCGCCACGCCGGTGATGATCAACCTCATCGAGGCGGCGGCGCTGGCGGCGGTGGAGCAGTCGCTCCCCGAGCAGCACCAGAGCCTGGGCACCCGCCTGGACGTCTCGCACGTGGCCGCCACGCCCGTGGGCATGCGCGTGCGCGCCACCGCCGAGGTGGTCCGCGTCGAAGGGCGCACGATCCACTTCCGCGTGCGCGCGGAGGACGAGCGCGAGCTGATCGGCGAGGGCACGCACGAGCGCGTGGTCGTGAACGTGGAGCGCTTCGACCAGCGCGTGCGGGACAAGGCGGCCGGCGGCGGCCGCGCCGGCTAGCGGCTACTGGCGGTCGGCGGCCTCGTCCTCGGCCATCTTCGCGGTCACGAACCGGTACAGGAAGCCGGCGATCACGAAGATGATGACGATGACGGCGAGGCTCATGAGGCCCACGTCGCTCGAAAAGAGCTCCTTGGTCACGGAGTTCATGGTCTTGTCCCCTGGTCCTGGTGGTGGCGTCGGCCCCAACCTAGCCCGCCGTCGCGGGGTTTTTCCTGATGCCGATCAAACCCCGCTCAGGCCGGGCGGCCGGCCCGGGGCGGCGGCAGGCGCCCCTCCAGGAGCTTGAGCGCCTGGTAGAGGATGGGGTCGCCCGGCCCGCCGCTGGGCGCGATGATGTCCACCGGCAGCGTCGGGCGCACCGCCTCGCGCGGCGTGCCGTCGGGGTGGAAGATGCGCGAGGCCGGGAATCGCGCCTCGATCCCCGAGCCGGGGAGCCGAATCTCGTGGGCGTCGCCCCGCACCCCGGCCATGCGCGTGCCCACGAGCGTCGCCTTCGCCACGGCCTCCAGGCCCACCGCGAGGGACTCGCCCTCGCCCGCCGTCCAGGCGTCCACCAGCACGACGACGGGCGCCGTGTACGTGAACGGGCCGCGCGGCACCACGCGGTCCGCGGGCTGGGCGGAGAGGTGCCGGCCGTGCGGCACGCGCACGATCCACGGCGTCTCGCGCACGGCGAAGCGGCCCAGCAGCGCCTCGGCCACGGCGGGCGACCCGCCCGACTGCGTCTCGCGCAGGTCCAGGATGAGGGCGCGCGTGTCGCGGAAGAGGAGCATCGCCGCGTCGAAGTGGCGCACCAGGCTCGCCTCGGCGAGGTTGTTCTTGGGGCGCAGGTACCCGAGGTCGCGGCTCTCGCCGATCCGGCGGGCGACGACCGGCGGGGTGCCGGCCGGCGGCAGGTCCTGGCGCTCGATCTCGAGCCTCCGCACGCGGCCACCGGCGCGCACCTCGATCGCCACCTGGCCGGCCCACGGCCCGGCGAGCAGCCGGCGCAGGGCCCAGTTGCGCGCGTGCGGATCCGACTGGCGAGCGCCGCGCAGCAGGGCGCGCACCGCCGCCTCCACGGGCTGGCCCCGCACGGCGGCGACGCGCATGCCGGGAACGGCGCCCGCCACGTCCGCCACGCTGCCGGCCCGCACGGCGGAGATCACGGCGTCGCCGCCGGTCCACTCGGCCCAGAGGTCGGTCGCCGACGGCAGCGGCCGCGGCGAGCCGGGCGCGTGGGCGTCGAGCCACACGCTCTCGTCCGCCAGCTCCGCGAGCAGGCCGTCGAGCGCGGCGATCAGGGCGTCGCGCCCTTGCGCGCCCGCGGCACGCGGCCGCCACCGCGCGCGCGCCGCCCGCCAGTCCACGCCGCGATCGAAGTATGCGTACCGCGCCTCCACCGCCTTCCACAGCGTGTCGAAGTCCGCCGCCGGCCCCGGGGCCGCGGGCGCGGGCGCGGCGCGCGCGAGCGACGGTGCCGCCGCCAGGGCGAGGGCATCGCGCAGGAACCGCCGGCGGCTCGCCATGCGCGGCGCGCGCCCTAGGGCGCGAGGGGCGGCGCCACGCCCTCGGGCAGGGGCGTGCGCGCGACGTTCATGACCATCGCGAGGAGCGTGTAGTACCCGCACAGCCCGCACAGGTCCACCACGCCGCGCTCGCCGAAGTGCTCGAGCACGCGCGCATAGGTCTCGTCGCTCACGCCGCGGTTCGCCTGCAGCTCCTGCAGGAAGTCGTGCACCGCCGCCTCGTCGGGCGCCATCGCGTCGGGGCGGCGACCCTCGGCCACCGCGCGGATGTGCCCGCGGGGCACGCCGGCGCGCTCGGCGATGGGCTCGTGGATGTGCCACTCGTACTGCTGCGACCAGCGGCGCGCGACCACGAGGATGGCGAACTCCGACAGGCGCGGGGGCAGGGCGCTGCGGTAGCGCAGGTACTCGCCCGTCTTCTGCAGGGGCGAGAGCAGGCCGGGGCTGCGCAGCAGCGGCACGAAGGGGCCGAACACGGCGCCGCGCGGCCCGGAGGCCAGCTCGGCGGCCGCCTCGCGCTGCGCCGGCGTGAGGCTCTCCGGGGGCTGCGCGGGCATGCGGTCGGATGGCGGGTTCATCGGCGTCCCTGGCTGGTGCGGCGCCGGCGGCGTCGCGGGTGACGGAAGACGCCCGCGATGATGTCACCGCGGGCCGGGGGACGGTCTTCGGGTATTCCCGCATCCGGGTCCCGGGGCCCATGCTGGTCGCGCGCGGCGCGCGCGTCGATGACCGGGGTCAAACGGGCCGCGGCGCCGCTCAGGCCGCGCGCGAGCGCCCCATGGAGACGGCCGCGACGCGGTTGCGGCCGCGGTGCTTGGCCACGTAGAGCGCCTCGTCGGCGCGCGCGATGAGCGCGTCGAGCGACTCGGGCCCCTCGTCGATGCGCGAGGCGACCCCGGCGCTGACCGTGAGCGACAGGTCGGCGCCGTCGATGCCGAACGAGGCGCGCTCGACGGCCTTGCGGATGCGCCCGGCGAGGGCCACGGCGCCGGGGCCGGGCACGTCCGGAAGCAGCAGGCAGAACTCCTCGCCGCCGTAGCGCACGAGGATGTCCTCCTGGCGCAGCTGTTCGCCCACCACCTCCGCGAAGCGCCGCAGCACGCGGTCGCCGGCGAGGTGGCCGTGCGTGTCGTTCACGCGCTTGAAGTGGTCCACGTCCAGCAGCACCAGGGAGAGCGGCGTCTCCAGGCGGCGGGCGCGGGCGAGCTGGCGGCCGGCCAGCTCGAGGAAGGTGCGGCGGTTGAACACGCCGGTGAGCGGGTCCACGGAAGCGAGCTCGCGCGAGAGGTGCTCGGCGCGCTCGCGCTGCATCAGCAGGAACGAGACCGTGGAGAGCAGGATCGCGCCCCAGGTCGCGAGCAGCGCCAACGCCTGCACGGGGGCCGGGGCGAGGAGGCCGCCGGCGGCCGACGGATCGAGCAGCGGCGCGGCGCCGCGCACCGCGAAGCTCGCCGCGCCGGTGGCGAAGCTGGCGAGGAAGAGCCCGTGGGGGCCCGCGCTCACGCCCGGCTCGCGCTTCCAGGCGACGGCGCCCACCGCGGCCGCGAACGCCGCGTGCAGCACGTTGGCGAGCGCGAAGCGCAGGGTCGGGTCGTCCAGGGGGATGCCCACGGCCAGCACGGCCACGCCGGCCGCGGCGGCGGGCGCGATGCGCGGCAGGCGCTTGCCGCGGAACTCGAGGATGGCCGCGGCCGCGAGCGCGAAGGAAACCCCCAGCAGCCCGTTGGGCACCACCACCGAGGCCCAGTCCGGGATCTGCCCGCGCCCCGAGAAGAGGACGAACGCGCCCGCCTGCGCGAGGAGCGAGAGCGTCCAGGGCGCGAGGCCGGCGCCCAGGCGCCGCCCGGTGCCGATCCAGAGCGAGACGGCGAGGACCAGGTTGGTCGTCACCATCACGGCGAAGAGGGAGCGGACGTCGATCATGGCCGCAAGGCTAGGGGACCGCCCCCCGGCCCGCCGTGCGCCGCGTCACATCCTGCCCCTCGCGCGGGTGACAGGCGTAACGCCGCGCGTGAGGATCGAAACGCAAGTCAGTCCACCCGGCCGATGCGCTGCACGACGGCCGAGAGCTTTCGCGCGTCGGCGTCCCAGAAGGCGCGGAACGCGGGCTGGTCGAGGTACTGCACGGGCGTCTCCACCCTGGCCAGGGCCGAGCGGAACGCGGGATCCGCGGCGGCGGCGCGGGCGGCCTCGCGAAGGCGCTCGACGACCGGCGCGGGCGTGCCGGCGGGCACGAAGAGCCCCGTCCACTGCGAGAACCCGGCGTCGTAGCCCAGTTCCTTCAGGGTGGGAACGTCCGGCAGCGCCGGGTGGCGCGTCTCGCCCCAGGAAGCGAGGACGCGGACCTTGCCTGCCTTGAGGTGGCCCATGATCGACGACGGCCCGGTGGACAGGGCGTCGACGTTGCCGCCGAGCAGCGCCACCACGGCGGGGCCGGCGCCGGTGAAGGGCACGTGCAGCATGCGCGTGCCGGCCGAGCCCATGAGCATCTCCATGGGCACGTGCATCGTGCCGTAGTTGCCCGAGGAGCCGTACGGGATCGCCCCCGGCGCGCGCCGCGCGGCCTCGAGCATGTCCTTCGCGCTCCGCCACGGGCTGTCGGCGCGCACCGCGAGCACGGTGGGATCGGCCGTGAAGCGCGCGATGGGCTCGAGCTGCGCGAGCTGGTACATCGGCGCGCGCCCGAGCAGGCGGTCGGCTTCCGGGATGATCGAGATCGAGGAGAGCGCGAGGAGCACGGTGTAGCCGTCGGCCTTCGCCCGCGCCACGTACTGCATGCCCACGCCGCCGCCCGCGCCCGCCTTGTTCTCCACCACCACCGACTGGCGCAGGTGCCGGCCCATCGCCTCCGCCAGGGGCCGGGCCGTGATGTCCGCCACGCCGCCCGGCGGGAAGGGCACGATCATGGTGACCGTGCGCGTCGGGTAGTCGGGCTGGGCGGCGGCGGGCAGGGCGAGGGCGAGCGCGGCGCAGGCGGCGCCGGCGTAGCGGGCGAGCATGGAGTTCCTCCTCTGGCCGGGGTCGGGGTCCCCGTTTTCGCCCATCCTAGCGCCA
Organism: Pseudomonadota bacterium; assembly: GCA_029781595.1. Classification (GTDB taxonomy): domain Bacteria; phylum Pseudomonadota; class Gammaproteobacteria; order Burkholderiales; family Usitatibacteraceae; genus FEB-7. The sequence goes on from JAKOWJ010000161.1 coordinate 31,531, forward strand.
ATCGGCCTGGCGGGTGGCGGCGGCCGGCGCCTAGATCGCGGGGACGGTGCGCGCCGCCCGGGGCGGGGCGAGGTCGAGCTCCTCGGCGATGGGCCGCGCGGGGAAGTGGAAGGGCACGGGACCGTCGGGCTGGGCGTGCAGGAACTGGCGCACGAAGGGGTCCGCGGAATCGAGCATCTCCTGCGTGGGGCCGTGGCCCACGACGCGCCCCTCGCCCATGACGTAGAGGTAGTCGGCGAGCTTCACGGCCTCCGGCACGTCGTAGGTCACCACCACGGAGGTGCTGCCCAGCGCGTCGTTGAGGGTGCGGATGAGGTTGCAGATCACGTTGAGCGTGATCGGGTCCAGGCCGGCGAAGGGCTCGTCGTAGATCACGAGGTCCGGGTCGAGGGCGATGGCCCGCGCCAGGGCCACGCGCCGGGCCATGCCGCCCGAGAGCTCCGAGGGAAAGAGCCGGTGCGCGCCGCGCAGGCCCACCGCGTGCAGCTTCATCTTCACGAGGTCGGAGATGACGGGCTCGGGCAGCGTCGTGTGCTCGCGGATGGGGAAGGCCACGTTCTCGAACACGGTGAGGTCGCTGAACAGGCCGCCCTTCTGGAACATCATGCCGATCTGCCGGCGCAGCCGGTACAGGCCCTCGCGGTCCAGCGCGTGCACGTCGCGCCCGCACACCGTCACGCGGCCGCGCGCGGGCCGCAGGGCGCCGCCCATGATCTGCAGGAGAGTGCTCTTGCCGCAGCCGCTCGCCCCGAGGATCGCCACCACCTTGCCGCGGGGGATGTCCAGCTCCAGGCCGTCGATCACCGTGCGCCGCCCGTAGGCGAACGCGAGGTCGCGGATCTCGATGAGGCTGTCGCAGCCGGCGAAGGACATGGCGGCATTGTAAGCTAGCGCCAAACCACCCGGAGAGAGCCATGGCCGAGATCCGCAACCTCGCCGTCTTCTGCGACTTCGAGAACGTCGCCTTGGGCGTTCGCGAGGCGAAATACGAGCGCTTCGACATCAGCAAGGTGCTCGAGCGCCTGCTGGTGAAGGGCAGCATCGTCGTGAAGAAGGCCTACTGCGACTGGGAGCGCTACAAGGAGTTCAAGGCGCCCATGCACCAGGCCTCCTTCGAGCTCATCGAGATCCCGCACGTGCGCATGTCCGGCAAGAACTCCGCCGACATCCGCATGGTCGTCGACGCCCTGGACCTGTGCTACACCAAGAGCCACGTGGACACGTTCGTCATCGTGAGCGGCGACTCGGACTTCTCGCCCCTGGTCTCCAAGCTGCGCGAGAACGCGAAGACGGTGATCGGGGTGGGCGTGAAGAAGAGCACGTCGGACCTGCTCATCGCCAACTGCGACGAGTTCATCTACTACGACGACCTCGTGCGCGAGCTCCCGAAGCGCCAGCCCGCGCGCAAGGTGGAGGGCAAGGCCGAGGGCAAGGCCGCGGCCCCCGCGAAGGAGAAGGACAAGGAAAAGGAGCGCGACAACGGCGGCGGCTCGGGCAAGCGCCAGGAGGCCTTCGACCTGGTGCTCGAGACCGTCGACGACCTCATCGACGAGCGCGGCCTCGAGGAGACGCTGTGGGGCTCGATGGTCAAGCAGGCCATCAAGCGCCGCAAGCCCGGCTTCAGCGAGAGCTACTACGGCTACCGCTCGTTCAACCAGCTCCTGGAGGACCTCGAGGAGCGCGGCCTCGTCGAGCTCGAGCGCGACGACAAGAGCGGCGGCTACACCATCCGGTCCATCGCCCCCGCCGAGTAGCGCTAGCGCGGCGCCGGCCGGCCGCGGGCGGCGAGCGCGCGGCGGATGGCCCCGTCGGTGCGCGAGGCCCACGCGGCGTCGACGGCGAACGGTGCCGCCGCCGGCGCCACGCGCGGGGCGGACTTGGCGGCGGCCGCCGTCGCGCGCACGAAGAACGCGTCGGTGCGGTTCGCGAGGTCGCCCGTGGTGCGCACGTGCAGCGACTGGAAGGTGCCGCCCCCCGCGAGCCCCTGGTAGTCGCCCAGGAAGAGCCCGCCCGCGTTGGGGGCCGTCGAGAGGTCGAAGGGACCCGCCAGGCGCGCGTCGGACCAGGTCGTGCCGTCGGTGGAGCGGGCCAGGAAGTAGCCGGTGGGCAGCGTCGCGCGGTCGGGCGTGTTGTCGCGGAAGTCGTAGTAGGTCACGCCCACCGTGCCGTCGGCCAGCACGCGCACGGCGGGCGTGAAGGCGGGCACCGCCGGGTCCGCGTTCACTCGGACGGGCGCGGTCCAGGTGCGGCCGCCGTCGGGCGAGCGCGCGTAGGCGATCGCGTCGCGCGCGCCCCCGGAGAAGCGCGAATCCTGCCAGGCCACGTGCAGCGTGCCGCCCGGGCCCGCCGCCGCGGCCGGAAGGATGGCGCCGTCGCGCACGCCCTGGCCCGTGTCCGGGTCGCGCGTGCCGGTGCCGAGGTGGCTCGCCACGGTGACCGGCGCCGACCAGGTGAGGCCCCGGTCCGTCGAGCGCACGGCCACGACGGAGGCCGAGAGCACCGCGTTCTCGTCGCCGGCGATGACGGTGGCGACGTCGACGAGGGCGCCGTCGCTCGCCACCAGCAGGAGGTTTCCGATCGTCTGCGCGTCGGAGCCCGGGTCGAGGATCACGCGCGGCGGCTCCCAGGTGGCGCCGCCGTCGGTCGTGCGCGCGAAGAGGGCGGGCCCGCCGCCCGTCTGCGCGAGCCGGTCCCACACGGCGTAGGCGAAGCGCGCGTCGAAGGGATCGGCGGTGATCGCGTTCTTGTCGTTGAAGTAGGGCACGGTATCGGCGATGAGGGTCGCCGGCGGGCCCCAGGTGCGCCCGCCGTCCGCGGAGCGCGAGACCAGCATGGCGTTGGCCGAGCCGGCGGCGAACGAGGCGCCCGTGGTCGCGAGCGCCATGGCCCACGCCGTGCCGTCCGGGCCGAAGTCCACCCACGGGTCGGTGGCGCGGTCGAAGCCGCCGCCGTTTCCCGCCGTTCCGCCGCCGCAGCGCGAGAACGGCAGCGGCTGCCGCGCCCACGTGCGCCCGCCGTCGAAGGAGACGGCCGCGACGACGCCGCGCGCCGAGCCGTCGGACCAGCGGTCCTGCTGCCATGCGCCCAGCAGGTGGTCGGGGTTGGCGGGATTCGCCGCGAGGCTGGGCTCGACCTCCGCGTCGAGGAAGACGGTGCCGGTGCCCGGGCTGCAGCCCGCCGCGAAGGGCGTGGGCCCGGAGACCGCGGCGGTGGTCGCCGGCGGCGTCGCCGGCGTGCCGGTTCCGCTTCCGCCGCCGCCTCCGCCTCCGCCGCCGGAGCAGCCAGCGAGACCGCCGGCCAGGATCGCCAGGAGTGCCGCCGTCGCCCGCCTCGCCATGCCGCCTCCCGTCCGGGAATGGGACCCGGCCGCATTCTCGCCCTGCGCGCGCGCGCGCCGTGTCGCAGAGTGTTACGGCCGTCGCGCCGGGAGGGCCGGGCGTAGAATCGCCGGCACAGGATTCCAAAGAGGGAGGCACTCCATGGGCATCGTCGAACGCATCAAGAACATCCTTCTCACCCCGAAGACGGAATGGCCGGTGATCGCGGGCGAGGCGAGCACCACGGGCGAGCTGCTCGGGGGCTACGTCGCGCCGCTCGCGGGCCTGTCGGTGCTGTGCGGGTTCGTGGGCAAGACGCTCATCGGCGTGAGCGTGCCCTTCATGGGCACGATGCGCACGCCTTTCCTCGCGGGCATCGGCATCGCCGTGTTCGCGTTCGTGATGGCCTTCGTGGGCATCCTCATCCTGTCGACCGTGATCAACGTCCTGGCGCCCACCTTCGGCGGCGAGAAGAACTCCACGCAGGCGCTCAAGGTCGCGGTGTACGCCTACACGCCGGCGTGGATCGCCGGGTTCCTGGGCATCATCCCGGCGCTGGGCCTCATCGGCGTGGTGATCTCGCTGTACGGCCTGTACCTGCTCTACCTCGGCCTGCCGCGCCTCATGAAGAACCCGGAGGAGAAGTCCATCGGCTACACGGCGGTCGTGGTCATCGTCGCGATCGTGGTGAGCATCCTCATCTCGATCATGGCCACGGGCGTGGCCATGCTGTTCGGCGGCGGGGCGATGATGGGCATGGGCGCGCTCGGCGGGCACGAGGCCTCGCCGCAGGTCACCTTCGACAAGGACTCCCCGATGGGCAAGCTCGAGGAGTTCGGCAAGCGCATGGAGCAGGCGGGCAAGAAGATGGAGGCGGCCGAGAAGAGCGGGGACCCGAAGGCGCAGATGCAGGCGGCCATGGAGGGCCTGGGCGCCGCGCTGGGCGGCGGCAAGCGCTACGAGCCCGTCGACCCGGCGCAGCTCAAGGCGATGGTGCCGGAGTCGCTGGCGGGCCTGCGTCGCAACAGCGTGGCCTCCGAGAAGGGCGGGATGGCCGGGCTGCAGATGTCGCAGGCCGACGCCTCGTTCACGGACGGCGCCGGCAAGCACGTCGACCTTCGCATCCAGGACACGGGCGGGGCCGCGGGCCTCATGGGGCTGGCGGCCTGGGCGAACGTCCAGGGCGAGAAGGAGACGGACTCGCGCATCGAGCGCACGACCCGCGAGGGCGGGCGCATGGTGCACGAGGAGATCTCGAAGAAGGGCGGCCCCAACGAGCTCACCGTGGTCGTGGGCGAGCGCTTCATCGTCACCGCGCGCGGCGACGGCGTGCCCATCGAGACGCTGCGCTCGGCCGTCGGGTCGCTGGACCTGGCCGGCCTCGAGGCGAAGAAGGAAGCCGGGGCGGTCAAGTAGCCGGCCGCGCTCAGGCGGCGACGACCCTCACCGGGTCGTCGTAGAGCTCGCGGCGCTTGTCGAGGAGCGGGATCGTGGTGCCGTTCAGGCGGTTGTGGCCCAGCAGCGCGAGGTCGACGTCCGCCACCACGATCTGCTCGGCGTTGGCGATGCCCTCGGCGGCGATGCCGTCGCGCGCGAAGGGGAAATCCGACGGGGCGATGATCGCGGCCTGCCCGTAGTGCATGCGCAGGCCGCTCACGCGCAGGTTGCCCACGGTCGAGGTCATCGCCACGTAGACCTGGTTCTCGATGGCGCGCGCGTGGCAGCAGTAGCGCACGCGCAGGAACCCCTGCCGGTCGTCGGTGCAGCTGGGCACGAAGAGGATGTCCGCGCCGGCCTCCGACACCTGCCGCGCCAGCTCCGGGAACTCCACGTCGTAGCACACCAGGATCGCGATCCTGCCGTGCGCCGTCTCGAAGAGCGAGAGCGACTCGCCGGGCGTGGTGTCCCAGTGGTCCTTCTCCCAGCGCGTGCGGTGCAGCTTGTCCTGCTCGAAGACCTCGCCCGCCGGGTTGAAGAGGTAGGCCGTGTTGTACAGGCGCTCGCCGCGCAGGGTGGGGTGGCTGCCGGCCACGAGATGGTAGCCGTGTTTCCGCGCGTGCCGGCGCATGAGCTCGACGTAGCGGGGCGTGAAGCCCGAGAGCTCGCGGACGGCCCGCCGAACGTCGCCCGCGTCCAGCAGGGACATGAGCTGCGTGGTGAAGATCTCCGGCAGCACGACGAACTGCGGCCGGTACTCGGCCGCCGCGTCGAGCACGAAGTCCACCTGGCTCTCGAAGTCCGCCCAGTCCGCCACGTGCCGCAGGTGGTACTGCACCGCGGCGATGCGCACCCTCACGCCGCCCTCCGGGCGAGCGCCGGCGGCCGCGGCGCGGCGTACTTCTCGTTGAGCCACACGATGAGCGCGGCGTGGCCGCACGAGGGCGCGTCCTCGGGCAGGTAGTTGTGGATGACGCCGCAGTACTGGAAGCCCTGCGAGAGCTGGAAGCGCAGCACCGGGTCGGCGATGTCGCCCCAGACCACGCGCATCGCGTAGAGCTCCGGCGACATCACGTCCTTCGCGTTGCGGTACCCCGGCAGGCGCCCGGCGGCGATGATGCGCTTGAGGTTCAGGCTGCGGCACAGCTGGCGGCGGGCCTTGTAGAGCGCGCGGCCGATGCCGTTGCCGCGACGCCTGGCGTCGACGACCACCTCCGCGCCGTAGAGCGTGCGCCCGGCCGGGTCGTGGGTGGCGAACGTCCCGTCGCCGGTGATCGCCTTCCACGTGTGGTCCACCGCGTATTCGTCCCACGACACGACGAGCGAGGCCGAGGCGCCGACCACGAGCCCGTCCTGCTCGGCGACGAGCTGGCCCGCGGGGAAGGCCGCGCGCTGCGCGGCGAGCTGCTCCGGCGTCCACGGGGCGATCTCGGGGTAGGCGAGGCGCTGCAGCTTGGCGATGGCCTCGAAGTCCCCGGGCCGCGACTCGCGCACGGCGAGCGGGCCGCGCGCGTGGCGGCCGGCCCGCCAGACGTCGGCGAGCGTGGCGTTGGGGGGCAGGGCGCGCTTCAGGGTCTCCTCGATGGTGCTCATGGCGTTCTCCTCGTTCAGTGGACGACGAGCACGGGCAGCCCGCCGCCGCGGACCACCTGCGCGGCGAGGCTGCCGGTGAGCGCCGAGAGCAGGCTGCCGTAGCCGTCGGTGGCCATGACGATCAGGTCGCAGCCCTGCTCCTCGGCCACGTCCAGGATGGCGCTCGCGGGCTGCGGGGAGCGGACCTGGATCGCCGCGACGTCCACGCCGGCCTCGCGCGCGATGCTCGCGGCCTGCAGGAGGGCGCGGTCCTCCTCGGGAGGCACCGGGTCGGCGGCCGGGTCCAGGGGCACGGGCGCGCCCACCACGCCCAGGCCCATGAAGGCGACGTCGGGCACCGCGGGGGGCACGACGTGCACGGCGATCACTTCGGCGCCGATCGAGCCGGCGAGGTCCGACGCGGCGCGCACCGCGTGCTCGGACCCGCGCGTGCCGTCGGCGGGCACGAGGATTCTCCGGAACATGGCGGCCTCCCTCAGTAGCCCTTGCGGAACTCGGTGTTCCGGCAGGAGGGGCACGGCGGGACGGTGCCCGTCTCGCGGAAGCGCAGCACGCCGCCGCAGCCGGCGCAGGTGAGCGTGCCGGCGCTGGTCACCTCGCCCGTGCGGTAGGCGAGCGCCTCGTCGGCGCGGTGCGCGAAGTCGTGCAGGCCGTCGCCGGCGGCTTCGAGCGCCTTCGCGAGCGAGGCGAGGGCGCCCGCGCCCAGGCGCGCGGGGTCCAGGCGCTCGCGCGCTCGCTCGCCGGCCGTGCGCAGCTCCGCGGCGGTGCGGTCGAGGTCGCGCAGCAGGAGCACTTTCAGGCGCTCGCTCTGGTCGCGGGTGACGGCGCCTGCGGCGGCCATCTGCTCGCGTGCCTTTTCCGCGGCCACCTCCATCGCGGCACGGCTGCGGTCCGTGCCCTGCTCGTAGGCGAGGCGGAAGCGCTCGGCCAGGCGGTCGTAGAGCGACTCCTGGCGGTGGCGCACGACGGCGGCGGCGGCGCGGATGCGCGCGATGGCGCGCGCCTCGGCCTCGGTGCGCGCTCGGGTGCGCGAGTTGCCGCGCGCGGCGGTGTGGCGGTTCTCGAGAGATTTCATGGTCGATCTCCTTTCGCGGGTTTCGATGGGCGCCGGGCGCGCGCGAGCGCTCGCCTGGCGTTGTTCGCCCGGAATCTCCGGGCCCGGAAAGGCGCCGCGCGCAATCGGGGCGCGGAGCCGTGGGACGGTCCGCGCGGGGGCGGACCGGCGTGCCTTCGAGTGGGGCCGTAGGCCCGTGATGGCACGTGCTTGCTGAGTGAGAATTATACCACGGGCAACCCTCCCGGTCACCCGCGGCGCGCACGCGCGACGGCGGGGTTGACGCGGCGCGATGCTGCATGGCAGCATCGAACCCGTACGAATTGCCGGGCGTTTTTTCCGAGAGACATGACCAAGACCTTCATTTCCAGACCGTTCGCCGCGCAGCCGCGCGTGTCCGGCCATTGGCTGGATCGCGTTGCGTCCTGCGTCATGGACGGCACCGTCTCCGGGAGAGCGATCGGGTAGCACGCCGCATTCGCCGCGAAGAATCCCTCGCGAAGCCCGGAGACCCGAAAGGACTCCGGGCTTCGTGCTTCTGGCATCGAGAAAACGACGACAAGGGGATGGCGATGGATGCGGCAGGCGTCTTGAAGGAAGCCTGGCGGGCGTGGAAGCCCGCGCGGGCGGTGCGGTTGAAGCGCCCCGAGGCGGGCTACGCGCGGTACGAGGCCGAGCGCCGCGCGGGACTGCCGGGGCGCGTGGCCAACGCGCACGCGCGCTTCGAGCTCGATGCGCGGGCGGCGATGCGCGAGTGGCTGATGGTGTAGTGGCAGGAACCGGCAACTTCGCGGGCTGTGCGCGGCCCGCCTAGCGAGGATTTCGGGTTGCCGCCCGGGGGGTCCCCACGTCGGTGGGACGGCCCCGCGCCGGGGAGGGACGCCTCCCGGCCCCGACCGGGTTCGACGACGCACGCGGCCGGTCCCGAGGGGCCGGCCGCGGTCGGAAACGGGCTCGGGACCCCCGCGTCGGGTAAAATGGAGGGCTTTTCCGTCCCGGAAATCTCTCGCCTCGAAGGTAGGTCACGCCATGGCGCAATACGTCTACACCATGAACCGCGTGGGCAAGGTCGTCCCGCCCAAGCGGCAGATCCTCAAGGACATCTCGCTCTCGTTCTTCCCGGGCGCCAAGATCGGCCTGCTGGGCCTGAACGGCGCGGGCAAGTCCACCGTGCTCAAGATCATGGCCGGCCTCGACAAGGACATCGAGGGCGAGGCCACGCCCATGCCGGGCATCAAGATCGGCTACCTGCCCCAGGAGCCGCAGCTCGACCCCTCGCACACCGTGCGCGAGGCCGTGGAGGAGGGCGTGGGCGAGATCCTCGCCGCCAAGTCGCGGCTGGAGGCCGTCTACGCCGCCTACGCCGAGCCCGACGCGGACTTCGACAAGCTCGCCGCCGAGCAGGAGAAGCTCGAGAAGCTCCTCGAGCACGCGGACGTGGCCTCGCTCGAGGCGCAGCTCGAGATCGCTGCCGACGCGCTGCGCCTGCCGCCCTGGGACGCGAAGGTCTCGACGCTCTCCGGGGGCGAGAAGCGCCGCGTGGCGCTGTGCCGCCTGCTGCTGTCCAAGCCCGACATGCTCCTGCTGGACGAGCCCACGAACCACCTGGACGCCGAGAGCGTGCAGTGGCTCGAGGAGTTCCTGGCGCGCTACCCCGGCACGGTCGTGGCCGTGACGCACGACCGCTACTTCCTGGACAACGCCGCCGAGTGGATCCTGGAGCTCGACCGCGGCCGCGGCATCCCCTGGGAGGGCAACTACAGCTCCTGGCTGGACCAGAAGCGCGAGCGCCTGAAGCAGGAGGAGTCGAGCGAGTCGGCCCGCCAGAAGGCGCTCAAGAAGGAGCTCGAGTGGGTGCGGCAGAACGCCAAGGGCCAGACCAAGAAGAACAAGGCGCGCCTGCTGCGCTTCGAGGAGCTCAACTCCTACGAGTACCAGAAGCGCAACGAGACGAGCGAGATCTTCATCCCCGTGGGCGAGCGCCTGGGCAACGAGTGCATCGAGTTCGTGGACGTCACCAAGAGCTACGGCGATCGCTGCCTCATCGACAGGCTGTCGTTCAAGGTGCCGCCGGGGGCCATCGTCGGCATCATCGGCCCCAACGGCGCCGGCAAGTCGACTATCTTCCGCATGATCACCGGCCGCGAGAAGCCCGACTCGGGCGAGGTGAAGGTGGGCCACACGGTGCAGCTCGCCTACGTGGACCAGTCGCGCGACGCGCTGCCCAACGAGAAGAACGCGTGGGAGGCCATCTCGAACGGCCAGGACATCCTGGCCATCGGCAAGTTCGAGATCCAGTCGCGCGCCTACCTGGGCCGCTTCAACTTCAAGGGCCAGGACCAGCAGAAGCTCGTCGGCAACCTCTCCGGCGGCGAGCGCGGGCGCCTGCACCTCGCCAAGACCCTGCTCGCCGGCGGCAACGTGCTGCTCCTGGACGAGCCCTCGAACGACCTGGACGTGGAGACGCTCCGCGCCCTGGAGGACGCGCTCGCGGAGTTCGCGGGCACCGTCATGGTGATCTCCCACGACCGCTGGTTCCTCGACCGCATCTGCACCCACATCCTCGCGGCCGAGGGCGACTCCCAGTGGTACTTCTACGCGGGCAACTACCGCGAGTACGAGGAGAACAAGGTCGAGCGCCTGGGCGAGGAGGCGGCCCAGCCGCACCGCCTGCGCTTCAAGGCGCTCAAGTAGCCGCGCGCGGGCGCGCGAGGCGCGCCTGCAGGAGCAGCGCGGCGATGACCAGCGAGGCGCCGGCGATCTCGCCCGCGCCCGGCACGGCGCCCCTCGCGGCCCCGATCACGAGGGCGGAGACGGGCACGAAGTTGATGAAGACGATGCCCTGGGCGGCCCCGAGCGCGCGCACGCCCCGGTTGAACGCCAGCGCGGCGAGCACCGTGGGGATGAGCACCACGTAGAGGAGCGAGGGCCCCAGCGCGCGCAGCGTGCCCGCGTCGGGCTCGTGCGCCCAGCCCAGCGCGGTGGCGGCCACGGCCAGCGCCACCAGGCCCGGCGCGGCGAGGGCCGCCGTGAAGGCGGTGTACTCGGCGACCGTGAGGGCCGGCAGCGCCGCCTGCCCCCGCGTGTAGAGCACCCAGCCCAGCGTGCCGGCGAGGACCACCAGGTCGCCCCGCCAGGCGCCGGCGGGCGCCCCGCGCGTTCCCAGGCCCGCGACGAGGACGACCCCGGCGATGGCCAGCGCGACCACGCCCCAGGCCCACGCCGGCGGGCGGCTGCGCTCGAGCAGCGCGCGCAGCATCAGCGTGGTGACGGGCATCGTGGCCATGATCACCGCGCCGTGCGAGGGCGCGGTGTGCTCGAGGCCGGCGAAGACGAGCAGGCTGAAGAATCCGTAGCCGAGCATGCCGTAGGCGAAGAGGGCGCGCAGGTGCCGGCGCGCGAGGCACCAGCGCACCGGCCCCTGCCAGGCCAGGAAGGCGAGCAGCAGCACCGTCGCGCCGGCATAGCGAAGCGCGGTGAACCACCAGGGGTCCAGGCTCGCCACGACGAGCTTGCCGACGTGGAAGAGGCTGCCCCAGGCGAAGGTGGCGAGCAGGAGCGCGGCGAAGGCGCCGGCGCGGCCGGTCGGGTTCATGAGGGTCTCCGGTGAAGGGTTGCGAGGCCGGCGATCCTAGGCGCGGGGAAGGCGCGCATCCATTCGCGAATGCGGAAGGGGGCCTTCGCCGCGCGCGAATTCACGCCGCCGCCCCGGTCGTGGAAAATGGGCGCCCATGGAGCTCTACCAGCTGCGCACCTTCGTCACCGTGGCCCGCGAGGCCAACCTCACGCGTGCCGCCGAGCGCCTGTTCACGAGCCTGCCGGCGGTGAGCGCGCAGGTGAAGGCGCTGGAGGAGGAGTTCGGCGTGCGGCTGTTCAACCGCACCTCGCGCGGGATGGCGCTCACCGAGGCGGGCGAGCGCCTGCGCGCGGAGGCCGAGCGCGCCCTCGAGGCGGCCGAGCGCGTGAAGGCCGCGGCGGCGAGCGCGCGCGGCGAGGTCTCCGGCACGGTGCGCATGGGCACCGTCACCGACCCCCTGTCGCTGCGCCTGGGCGAGGTCCTGGTGCGGCTCGCCGAGCGCCACCCGGGCGTGGCGATGCACCTCTCGCAGGCCGTCTCGGGGGCGGTGCTCGACCTGGTGCGCCGCGGCGAGCTCGACTGCGGCTACCTGCTCACGGAGGAGACGCCCGCGGACCTCGCGCTGGAGCGCCTCTCGCCGGTCGCGCTCGTCGTCGCGCTGCCGGCGCGGCTCGCCCCGCGGGCGGCCGCGCTCGGCCTGGAGGAGGTGGCGGCCATGCCGTGGATCTGCATGCCGCCGCGCTGCTCGACGCGCTCGCACCTGGAGCGCCTGTTCCGCGAGGCCGGGCGCGAGCCGCGCTTCGCCCTGGCCGCCGACACCGAGTCGAGCGTGCGCAGCCTCGTGGCGAGCGGCATGGGCGCGGGGATCCTGCGCCGCGACCAGGCGGAGGCGGCCGAGCGCGCCGGCGAGGCCGCGGTCTGGCCGGCGTGGCAGGGCGACACCTGGCTCTGCTGGGCCTCCCGGCCCCTGGAGCCGCCGGGCGGCGCCGTGGCCACGGTGCGCGAGGCGGTGCTCGAAGCCTGGCGGTGAGGGCTGGCGCCGGCGGATACAATCGCGCTTCCGCCCCCCGCCCGCCCGCATGCGACCCGCGCCCGTCTTCGCCAGCATCGCGTTCCTGAGGATCGCGGGCTTCGGCGCGCGCTCCGTGACCGAGCAGGCCGGCCTGAAGTCGCGCCTGGAGGCGAGCGTGCGCGAGGCGCTCGCGGGCGTGCCGGCCGCGGACCGCATCGTGCTCGACGCCGAGGACGGCCTCGCGCTCGTCCTCTTCGGCGACCCGGCGCGCGCCCTCGACCTCGCGCAATCGCTGCGCGCCGCGGAAGGCGGGGCGCCGCTGCAGGCGGGCGTGAACCACGGCCCCATCGCCGTCACGGCGCGCGACGCGGGAGCGAGGGTCTTCGGCGACGGGCTCGCGGCGGCGGCCGCGGCGGCGGGCTTCGCCACGGGCGAGCGGGTGCTCGTCACCGCGCCCTTCGCCCGGATGCTGGAGGCGACGCGGCCGGACCGCGCCGCGGAGCTCGCGCCGGCCGGGGAGTTCACCGACGCGCGCGTGCGCCTGCACGCCTTCTACACGCCGGATCCGCGCCGGCGCGTGGCGCGGCGCAACCGCTTCGCCGCCTACGCGCTGGCCGGCATCCTCGGGATCCTGCTGCTGGGCGTGGCCGGGCGCGAGGTGAACCGCCGCTTCTTCCCGCCGCGCCCGGCGGTCGTCGTCTTCGAGGTGCGCCCCCGCGGCGACGTCGTGATCGACGGCTACTCGTACGGGCGCACGCCGCCGCTCAAGGAGGCGGAGGTGCCCCCGGGGCGCCACCGCGTGCAGGTGCTCAACGGGCGCCTGCCGCCGCTGGACATCCAGGTGAGCCTGGAGCCGGGCGAGCGCATGACGATCACCCACACCTTCGCCGGCGAGCGCCCCGCGCCCCGTCCCGGCGGGTTCTGGCGCGACCTGCGCCGCAGCCTGGGGTTCTAGCCGTGTCCGACGGGCGTCCCGACCACTTCGGCCGGTTTCGCGTCACGGGCGAGCTCGGCCGCGGGGCCATGGGCGTGGTCTACCGCGCCGAGGACCCGGCGCTGGGCCGGCCCGTGGCCATCAAGACGGTGATGCTCACCGGCACGGAGGCAGAGCGCGCCCACTTCGAGGCGCGCTTCCTGCAGGAGGCGCGCGCGGCCGGCGGCATCCAGCACCCGGCCATCATCACCATCTACGACGTGGGGCGCGAGGGCGACACGGCCTTCATCGCCATGGAGCTGCTCGACGGGCGCGAGCTGCGCGACCTCATCCGCGGCGGGGCCCTGGCGCCGTCGGAGGGCCTCGAGATCGCCGCGCGCGTGGCCGAGGCGCTCGCCTTCGCGCACGAGCGCGGCATCGTCCACCGCGACGTGAAGCCCGGCAACATCATGGTGCTCGCCGACGGGCGCGTGAAGATCATGGACTTCGGCATCGCGCGCCTCACGGACCCGGCGGTGAAGACCGCCACGGGCATGCTCCTGGGCTCGCCGCGCTACATGGCGCCCGAGCAGGTCTCGGGCCAGGCCTTCGACCACCGCGCCGACATCTTCTCGCTGGGGGTGGTGCTCTACGAGATGCTCACCGGCATCACGCCCTTCGCCGGCGAGGACATGACGCAGCTCATGTTCGCCGTGGTGAACGCGGCCGCCGTGCCGCCCAGCCACGTGAACCGCACGCTGCCGCCGGTGCTGGACTACATCCTCGCCCGCGCGCTCAAGAAGAGCCCGGAGGAGCGCTACGCGAGCGCCGGCGAGTTCGCCTCGGACCTGCGCGACGCCATCCCCGAGGCCCTCGAGGCGGAGGCGGCGGTGCGCGCGCGGGCGCAGGCGCGTGCCGAGGGCGCGCTCGAGGACTCGGCCACGGTGCCGGCCGCCGCCGCCGCCCCGCCGCCCCTGGCCGACCGCGGCGACGAGGTGGTGGAGCTCCGGCCGTCGCCGCGGTTCGACTGCGTGGAAGGGCTCGCGCGCCTGGCCGTGCTGCCCGTGGATGCCGACGAGACGCGCTCGCGCGCGGGGTTCACCGTCCCCAGGGGCCTGCGGCCGTCCCGCCCGCCGCGGCGCGTGGACCTGCCCTTCCTGATGGTGGTGGTCGCCTACGTGCTGGCGACGGTGGTCGCCGCGGTCATCGTCCTGCGCTGACGGAGGCGGCGCCGGTCGCGAAGCTCGCGAGCAGGCAGGCGGTGAACACGAGGAAGGCGAGGGAGAAGGCCCCCATGTTCGGGCCCTTGGCGGCGTGCGACCAGCCGCGCCGGCGCATCGCCGGCAGCGTGCGCGCCGACACCGCCGCCGAGACGAGCATGGGCGCCCAGGCCCACGCGGGCCACGGGACGGCGAGCGCGAGCGGCAGCACCGCCGCGTGCCCTGCCGCCGCGAGCGCGTAGACCGGCCAGTGCGCCCGCTCCGGGCCCAGCGCGATCGCGAGCGTGCGCCGCCCCGCGAGGGCGTCTCCCACGCGGTCGCAGGCGTTGTTGGTCGAGAGGATCCCGGCGATCACGAACGAGGAGGGCAGGCCCGCGAGGACCGTCGCGACGTCGAGCCGGCGGGTGTGCACGTACGCGGCCGTCCACACGAGGACGCCCCCGAGCAGGCCGCCCGCGAAGAACTCGCCCACGGGCGTGCGCGAGATCGGTCGCGGGCCGCCGGAGTAGAAGTACGCGAAGACCATGCACGCGGCCCCCGCGGCCGTCACCCCCCAGCCGGCGCGCGCGCCGAGGGCGAGCCCCAGGGGCACCGCGGCCGCGTAGAGCGCGAGCGACAGGTGCAGCGCGAGCCGCGGGTCGATGCGCCGCTGCACGAGCGCCTTGAAGCGCTCCTGGTCCGAGTCTGGCGTGTCCACGCCGCCGAGGAAGTCGAAGTAGCTGTTGAAGCCCGTGGTGCCCATGTCCACGAGCAGGGTCGCCGCGGCCATGAGCCCGAAGGCCGCCCAGGAGAAGGACGCCGGCGCCGTCGCGAGCGCCCAGCCGCTGCCCACGAGGAGCGAGGAGACGCTCACGATCTTGGTGCGGATGTCGACGAGCTTGAGCAGGTCGACGGCGGAGGGCGCCACGCCCTGGTAGGCGAGCATTCGTCGCGACGCGCCCGTCGGGGGCGCGGGGCGGTTCCAGTATCGCGCGGCGGCCGTCGCGCGCCTTGCCGCAGATCAGGGAGCGTGCGCGGGCTAGAGGCGCCGGTCCATGCTGCGCAGGCGGGCGGCCATCACGCGCATGATCTCCAGGGCGAAGTCCGGGTCCTCGCGCACCAGCGCCTTGAAGCGCTGCGCCGTCACCGGCACCAGCGCGCACTCGGTGAGCGCCGTGGCCGTGGCGCTGCGCGGCGCCGCGTCGATGAGCGCCATCTCGCCGAAGACCCCGCCCTTGCCCACCTTCTCGAGCGTGCGGCCCGTGACCGACAGCCGCACCGAGCCGCTCATCACCACGTAGAGGTGCTTGCCGTCGTCGCCTTCGACGAAGATGGTCTCGCCGGCCGCGAAGGTCTTCGTCTCGGCGGCGTCGCGGAATAGCGTGAGCGTGGACATGGCGGGGCCTCAGTCGATGGTCTGCAGGACGGCGCGCAGCGTGTCCGCCATCTCGGCGATCTGCGCCTCCTCGACGATGAGCGCGGGCGCGAGGCAGACGATGTCGCCCGCCTGGCGCACCAGCACGCCCTTCTCCCAGCAGCCGAGGTAGGCGTCGAAGGTGCGCGCGCCGGGCGCGCCGGGCCGCGGCTCGAGCTCGACGGCGCCGACCAGCCCGCAGTTGCGGATGTCGATCACGTGCCGCGTGCCCTTCAGGGCGTGCAGCGCGTCCTCGAGCACCGGCGCCATGCGCGCGGCGCGCTCGAAGAGGCCCTCGTCCTCGTAGAGCTGCAGCGTGGCCACGCCGGCCGCGCAGGCGAGCACGTGCGCCGAGTAGGTGTAGCCGTGGAAGAGCTCGATGGCGCCGGGCGGGCCCACCATGAAGGCGTCGTGGATGGCGTTCGAGGCGACCACCCCGCCCATGGGCACGGCGCCCGAGGTGACGCCCTTGGCGAAGGTGATGAGGTCGGGCACCACGCCGTAGCGCTCGGCGGCGAAGCCCGTGCCCAGCCGGCCGAAGGCGGTGATCACCTCGTCGAAGATGAGCAGGATGCCGTGCTTGCGCGTGATCTCGCGCAGCCGCTGCAGGTAGCCCCTGGGCGGCACGATCACGCCCGTGGAGCCCGCCATGGGCTCGACGATGACGGCGGCGATGGTGGAGGCGTCGTGCAGCTGCACCAGGCGCTCGAGCTCGTCGGCCAGGTGCGCGCCCCAGTCCGGCTCGCCGCGCGAGTAGGCCATGTGCCGCAGGTCCAGGGTGTGCGGCAGGTGGTCGACGCCCGCGATCATGGCGCCGAACATCTTGCGGTTGGCGACCATGCCGCCCACCGAGATGCCGCCGAAGCCCACGCCGTGGTAGCCGCGCTCGCGGCCGATGAGGCGCGTGCGGCTCGCTTCGCCCCGCAGCCTCTGGTACGCGAGTGCGATCTTGAGCGCGGTGTCGACCGCCTCCGAGCCGGAGTTGCAGAAGAAGACGTGGTCCATGCCCTCCGGCGCCAGGCGCGCGATGCGGTTGGCGAGCTCGAAGGCGAGCGGGTGGCCCATCTGGAAGGCCGGCGCGTAGTCCATGGTCGCCGCCTGTCTCTGGATCGCCTCGACCACGGGCTTGCGGTTGTGGCCGGCGTTGCAGCACCAAAGGCCCGCGAAGCCGTCGAGGATGCGCCGGCCCTCGGGCGTCCAGTAGTGCATGCCCTCGGCGCGCGCGACCATGCGCGGCGCCGCCTTGAACTGGCGGTTGGCCGTGAAGGGCATCCAGTAGCTGCCGAGCTGGTCGGGGTGCAGGTGGAGCGAATCAGACAGGACGGTCATGGGCCTCTCCGGGGAGGCGCCCATTCTACTTCGCCGGGTGCGACATCGCCTCGCGCAGTCCCGCGGCGAGGGCGCGCAGGCGGTCGAGGTCCGCCCCGCGCAGCGCATCGCGGCGCGCGAGGCCCGCCGTGCAGTAGCGCTCGCCGCAGACGAAGTGCAGCGTCGCCCGGTGCCCGCCCCCCGCGCGCACGCGCAGCGCCTCGCCCAGCGCCGGCTCGGGCGTGGCCTCGTCGCCCGCCGGCACGGCACGGCGCACCCCGTCGACGGCGCGCCCCGGGTCGGGCATCGGCGTCGCGCTCGCGGCCAGGCGCGCGCGGGCGTCGGCGCTGAAGACCACGCAGAGCCCGTGCTCGGGCGGCGGCGCCTCGCCCGCCGGGGCCCCGAAGCCCTCGGCCGCGTGGGCGGCGAGCCACGCGCACGTGTCGGGCCACTTCGGCGCTCCGGCCACGAGCGCGGCGGCCAGGGCGCGGGCCCGCGCGACGTCTTCCTCGCGCAGCCGCTCGCCGGCGCGCATGAGCGAGACCGACGAGAGCCGGTCGCCGGCCACGAAGCGCCAGGTGACGATGTGGCCGTCGGCGGAAGCCGCGCGCACCGCCGTGCCGAGCGAAGGCTCGTCGGCGACCACCTGGCCCGCGGGAGGCTTCTGCCTGTACCAGCCGACGGACTCGGCCGCGAAGGCGTTCGGGCTGCCCTCCGCGAAGAGCATCAGGCGCCCGTCCGCGCTCTTGATCTGGCAGCGCCGGTCGGGCTGGCCGTGGGCGCGGCCGGCGGGCGCGCCGAACACCTGCGGGGCGCGCTCGGCGAGGAAGGCGCAGTAGTCCTCGGCGGCCGCGGGCAGGGCCGCGGCGCCCGCGCACAGCGCGAGCGAGATTGCGGGAAGGGGCAGGCGGCGGGCAGTGCGCATGGTCGCGGTCCTCCTGCGGGCGGCGGACACGGGGGCCGCCGAAAGTCCGTATTCTGGGCGCATGCAGACGATCCTGGCCATCACCCTGCCTTTCTTCGCGTTGATCCTCGCCGGCTACGTGGCCGCCAGCCGGCGCTGGGTCCCGCCCGAGGCCGTGCCGGCCTTCAACGGATTCCTCGTCTACTTCGCCGTGCCGGCGATGCTGTTCCGCTTCGCCTCCACGCTGCCGTTCGCCGACATCGCCAACGGGCCGCTCTTCCTCGCCTGGACCGTCGCGGGGCTTGCGGTGCTGCTCGCCACCACCTGGGCGGGCCGCCGGGCGGGCCTGCGCCTGCGCGACGCGGCCTTCTTCGGGCTCGCGGGCGGCGTGGGAAACCTGGGCTTCCTCGGCGTGCCGCTGCTCGTGGCGCTGCTGGGCGAGCGCGCCGCGGCGCCCACCATCGTCGCGATCGTCGCCGACCTCGCCGTGATCGCCACCGTGGGCCTCGCGCTCGCGCACCTGGACCCGGCCGACGAGGAGGAGCGCCTGCACGGCGTGCGCGACATCCTGCTGCGCGTGCTCCTCAACCCGATGCTCGTGGCGATGGCGATCGGGGCGGTGTTCTCCAACTTCGCGTGGCGGCCCTGGACGCCGATCGCCGAGATGGTGCGGCTGCTCGCGAACGCGGCCGGCCCCTGCGCGCTCTTCGCCATCGGCGTCACGCTCGTGCGGCCGGACGCGCCGCTGCGCTCGCCGGTGGTGTCGCTGCCCGTGGGCGCCAAGCTCGTGGTCCACCCGCTCGTCGCCGCGGTCGCGCTGTGGGCCACGGGCGTGGAGCGCTTCGCCGCGCTGGTGGCGCTGCTGGCCGCGGCGCTGCCGTCGGCGGGCTGGGTGGTGATCTTCGCGCAGCGCCACCGCGCGGACGCCGGCCGCGTGGCCGCGGCCATCCTCGCGAGCACGGCGGCCGCTTTCGCGACCTTCTCGGCGCTGGTGTGGGCGTTGGGGGTGGCCGCGCCGGGCCGCTAGCGGTGGAGCTCGCGCACGCGGGCGAGTTCTCTCACCAGCGCCTGCGTGTCCTGCACCACCGCCGTGAAGGTGGTGCCCCACTCGATGTATCGGCGCGCGGCCGCCTCGTCCGCGGCGAGGATGCCCGCGGCCTTGCCGCAGGCGCGGATGCGGCCCACGGCGTCGCGGATGGCGGACTGCACCTCGGGGTGGCCGATCTCGCCCAGGTGGCCGAGGGCGGCCGCGAGGTCCGCCGGCCCCACGAAGACGCCGTGCACGCCGTCGGTGCCGGCGATGGCCTCGAGCGACTCCAGCGCCTCGCGCGTCTCCACCTGCACCAGCAGGCACAGCTCGTCCTCCGCGCGCTTCGCGTAGTCGCGCACGCGCCCGAAGCCCGCGGCGCGCGTGGTGCCCGCCACGCCGCGCACGCCGCGCGGGGGATAGCGCATCGACTCGACGGCCGCGCGCGCCTCGGCGGCGCCGGAGACGTAGGGCACGAGGATGGTCTGCGCGCCCTGGTCCAGGTGGCGCTTCATGAGCACCTTGTCGTTCCACGCGATGCGCACGACGGGCGCCATGGCGTAGGGCCGCACGGCCTGCAGGTGCGCGAGCACGTCGGCGACCTCGTTGGGCGAGTGCTCGGTGTCGATGAGGCCCCAGTCGAAGCCCGCGCCGGCCACCGCCTCGGCCGCGTAGGGGCTCGCGAGCGACATCCACACGCCGATCTGCTGCTCGCCGGCGAGCAGCCGGCGCTTGAACGCGTTGGCGGGCAGGTCCATGGCGCGATTCTACGAGAAGTGCAGGGAGAGGCGTCCCAGCGGGCCGAAGTCGGCGTCGAAGGCGTCGCCGGCGCGCGCGGCGACCGTGCGCGTGAACGAGCCCGCCAGCAGCAGGTGCCCGGCCTCCAGGCGCACGCCGAAGGGCGCGAGCTTGTTGGCGAGCCAGGCGATGCCGAGCGCCGGGTGGCCCAGCACGCCCGCGGAGACGCCCGTCTCCTCGACCTCGCCGTTGCGCGAGAGGATGGCGGCCACCCAGCGCAGGTCCACGTCCGCCGGCCGCACGGCGCGCCCGCCCGTCACGACGCCGGCGGCCGCGGCGTTGTCGGCGATGTTGTCCACGATCGTGCGCGGGTACTGCGTGCGCCCGTCGATGAGCTCGAGCGCCGGCATCACGGACTCGGTGGCGCGCAGCACGTCCTCCAGCGTCACGCCCGGGCCCTGGAGGGGGCTCGCGAGCACGAAGGCGAGCTCGACCTCCACGCGCGGCACGATGAAGCGCGAGGCCGGGAGCGTGGCGCCGTCCGGCACGAACATCGTGTCCAGCAGGTGCCCGTAGTCGGGCTCGCCGATGCCGGCCGTGGCCTGCATTGCCTTGGAGGTGAGGCCGATCTTGTGGCCGCGCAGCCGCGCCCCGGCGGCGATCTTCGCCTGCGCGGCGAGGGCCTGGATGGCGTAGGAATCGGCGATCTCCAGGCCGGGAAAGGTCTTCGCCAGCTGCGGCGCGGGCCTGGCGTCCCGCTCGGCCGTGAGGAGGATGTCGGCGGCCTTCCGGCGGTCGGCGTCGCTGATCATGTCAGGGCCTCTCGTCGGCCACGGGGTTGGAGAGCGTGCCCACGCCCGAGACCTCGACCTCGACGCGGTCGCCGGCGGCGAGGAAGCGCGGCGGGTCGAAGCGCACGCCGGCGCCCACGGGCGTGCCGGTGGCGATGATGTCGCCGGGCACGAGCGTGGTCCAGGTCGACAGGTAGTGCACCAGGTAGCGGAAGGGGAAGAGCAGGTTGGCGGTGGTGTCGTCCTGGCGCGTCTCGCCGTTCACGCGCGTGCGCACGCGCAGCGCGTCGAAGGGCGGGCACTCGTCGGGCGTGGCGAGCCAGGGGCCGATGGCGCCGGAGGCGTCCCAGTTCTTGCCCTGCGTCACGTTGAACTTGCCGTGCTTCGTCCAGTCGCGGACCGTGCCCTCGTTCAGGCACGCGAGCCCCGCGATGTGCGAGTCGGCCTCGGCCTCGGGGATGCGCCGCCCGCCGCGGCCGATCACGATGGCGATCTCGCCCTCGTAGTCGAGCTGCGCGGACTCGGGCGGCCGGCGCAGCGCCTCGCCGTGGCCCACGAAGGAGCGCGCGAAGCGCGGGAAGACGCTGGGCCACTTCGGCGTGTCGCTGCCGTCCCTGTACTCGGCGTTGCGGTTGCCGTAGTTCACGCCGATGCACAGGATCTTCTCGCAGTCGGGCACCGGGATGAGGAAGGTCACCTCGGCCAGCGCGAGGTCGGGCGGGGCGTGCGCGGCCACCTCGCGGGCGGCGGCGAGCGCGCCCGTCTCCAGCGCGCGGCGCAGCGTCGGGATGTGCAGGCGGGCGCCCAGGTCCACCAGGCACTCGCCCGAGACGGCGCCCCAGCTCTCGCGGCCGCGGTGGCGGAAGGAGACGAGCCTCATGGCGCGAACCCGAAGAGGCGGGCGGGGTTGTCGACGAGCACGCGCCGGCGAAGCGCCTCGTCGGGCGCGAAGCGCGCGAGCAGTTCCGCGAGGTCGCCCTCGTTGGGCGGCTGCTTCACGCTCACCGGGTGCGGCCAGTCGCTGCCCCAGATGCAGCGGTCGGGCGCGGCCTCCAGGCAGGCGCGCGCCACGGGCAGCACGTCGTCCCATGGGTAGCCCTGCCTCGAGATCTTCTCGGAGAGCGAGAGCATCACCCAGAAGTTCGCGTTGCGCAGCAGCGAGAGCAGCTTCGCGAGCGACGGGTCGGCGAGCCCGCCGTCGAGCCCCGGCCGGCCCATGTGGTCGACCACCACCGGCAGGCCCAGCTTCTCGAACTTCTCGACCTGGCCGACGATGCCGGCGGCCTCCGGCTGCACCTTCACGTACCAGCCCAGCTCGCGCACGCGCCGGATCGAGCGGTCGAAGTCGGCCTCCGAGAGCGTGATGCCCAGGCCCTGGCGCGAGAAGCGCGCGCCGCGCACGCCGGCCTCGTGGAGCTTCGCGAGGTAGGCGTCGCCCTGCTCCACGAGCACCGCCGCGTTGGCGCAGCCGCGGTAGCCCGGCCCCAGCGCGGCCAGGGCGTCGAGCACCACGGCGTGGTCGGCGCCGTAGGTGGTGGCCTGCACGACCACGCCGCGGGAGATCCCGAGCGCCTCGTGCATGCGCCTGGCCGCGCGCCAGGTGGCCGTGGGCATCTCGTAGGCGGCGCCCGGCCGCACGGGATAGGTCTCGCGCGGGCCGAAGACGTGGAACTGGCTGTCGCAGCTGCCGGGCGGCAGGGGCGTGGCGGGGGCGCGCGGGTCCGGGTCGAAGGGGAGGTAGTCCGGCATGGTCGGTCAGTCCAGCACGGCGACGAAGGAACACTCCAGGAGCTTCTCGCCGTCGAGGTCGGCCTGGATGGCGTGGCGCGCGGGGCGCGAGGCCGGGTCCGGGAAGAGGCGCAGCCACTCCGGGTTGATGGCCTGGCGGGCGTTGCGCTCGCGCAGCCACACGGTGACCTTGATCACGTCCTCCAGGCTCCCGCCCGCGGCTTCCACGATGCGCTTCACGTGCGCGAACATGAGCACGGCCTGCTCCTCGAGCGTGGCGCCGTAGCGGCCGGTGGCCGGGTCGGTGCCCTGGATGCTGCCGGACTCGAGGAGGTTGCCGATGCGGCAGGCCGCGGGGATCGGGTTCTTGTGGCCGAAGCCCTCGACGTAGATGCTTCGCCGCCTCGCCATGCTCAGTTGGCCTTGATCTTCGAGCGCCGGATGATGGGCGCCCAGGTGTCGTACTCCTTGCGCAGGTACGCGCCGAAGGCCTGCGGCGTGGAGCCGCGCGCCTCCGCGCCCAGCGCCTCGAACTTGTCGGAGACGGCCTTCTGCTCGAGCACCGCGCTCACCTCCTTCGACAGGCGCGCGACGATGTCCGCGGGCGTGCCGGCCGGGGCGAGGATGCCGGTGAAGGTGGCCGCTTCCAGCCCCTTCACGCCCGCCTCCTCGAAGGTGGGCACCTCGGGCAGCAGCGGGAAGCGCTTCGCGGTGGTGATGGCCAGCGCCCGCACCTTGCCCTGCCGGATGAAGGGCAGCGACACCGACACCTGGTCGAAGTTGAACTGCACCTGGCCGCCCAGCAGGTCCGTCGTGGCCGGGGCGTTGCCCTTGTAGTGCACGGTCGTCCACTTCGTGCCCGTCTTCTCCTGGAGCAGCTCGCTCACCAGGTGGTTGGTCGTGCCCGCGCCGGGCGAGGCCATCGTGAGCGCGCCGGGGTCGGCCTTGGCGAGCGCGAGGAACTCGGCGAGCGTCCTCGCCTTCACCGACGGGTTCACCTGCAGCACGAGCGGCGTGAACGAGATCGAGGTGACGGGCAGGAAGTCGCGGTCCCACTGGTACGGCGAGCGCCCGAAGATGATGGGGCTGAAGAGGATGGGCCCGTTGGCGCCCACGAAGAAGGTGTAGCCGTCCGGCGCGCTCTTCGCGACGTACTCGCCGGCGATCATCCCGCCGGCGCCGGCCTTGTTCTCGACGACGAAGGGCTGGCCCAGCGCCTTCTGCAGGCCGTCGGCGACGATGCGCGCGGCGGTGTCCACGTTGCCGCCGGGCGGGTAGGGCACGACGAGCTTGACGGCCTTCTCGGGCCAGGACTGGGCTTGGGCGGCGAGGGCGGCGGCGAGGCAGGCGGCCGCGGCGAGCGAGGCGGGCTTCATGGCGTTGTCCTCCGGTATCGGGCCCGTCGGTCGCGGGCATCGGCCACTGTAGGAGCGCGCCCGCGCGCCGGGCAACCGGGCGCGTGGCGATTTGTTCCGCTATGTGGACATCGGTGTCCGCGTCGGCTTGACCGGGCCCGGCGGCGTCCTTACGCTCGGGGGACTTCTCCCGCGCCCCGACCCGATGCAGATCGCCGCCGACGAACTCGACACCGAGGCCACCTACAAGCTCCTCACCGGGCTCGTGGTGCCCCGGCCCATCGCCTGGGTGACCACCTGCTCGCCGGAGGGCGTGACGAACCTCGCGCCCTTCAGCGCCTTCACCTTCGTCTCCAACCGCCCGCCCATGGTGGGCATCAGCGTCGGGCGCAAGGCCGGCGTGCTCAAGGACACCGCGCGCAACATCCTCGCCACGGGCGAGTTCGTGGTGAACGTGCCCGACGAGACGCTGGTCGAGGCCGTGCACCTGAGCGCCATCGAATACGGGCCCGAGGAGAGCGAGGTGGAGCGGCTGGGCCTCGCCACGCTCCCGGGCGAGGCCGTGCGCGTGCCGCGCCTGGCGGGCGTGCCCGCGAGCCTGGAGTGCCGCCTCGCGCACGCCATCACCTTCGGCCAGGGCGGCTCGCAGTTCCTCGTCGGCGAGGTGCTGCACTACCACGTGCGCGACGGGCTCCTCGTCGACGGCAAGATCGACACGCGCCGGCTCGCGCCGCTATGCCGGCTGGGCGGGCCGAACTACGCGCGGCTGGGCGAGGTCGTCACGATGCGGCCCATCGCCCAGGCCTCCAAGAACGACGGGGCGCCCATCCCGTGAGCGCGGCCGGCGGCGGGGCGCAGTCGGTGCGCCGCGCCGTGGCGATCCTGCGCGTGCTCGCCTCCGGGCAGGAGCGCGGCGCGCGCCTCACGGACATCGTCGAGGAGACGGGCCTGAACCGGCCCACGGTGCACCGGCTGCTGCGCGCGCTGGCCGCCGAGGGCGCCGTGGAGCAGGACCCGGCCACGCGCCGCTACATGGTGGGCCAGGAGATCTCCCTGCTGGGCTTGGCGCGCAGCGCCCGCTTCCCGGTGCGCACCATCGCGGATCCGTACCTGCGCCACCTCGCCGACGAGGTGGGCGACACCGTCTTCCTCACCATCCGCAGCGGCGTGGACTCGATCTGCATCGACCGCAAGACCGGCGACTACCCGGTGAAGGTGCTCTCCCTCGAGGTGGGCGCCCGCCGCCCGCTCGGCGTGGGCGTGGCGGGCGTGGCGCTGCTCGCGAGCCTGCCGCCGGCCGAGGCCGCGGCCATCGCCGAGGCCAACGGCCAGCGTTTCGCCGCGCACGGCCTGACCGCCGCGAAGGTGCTCGATCGCGTGCGCGCGGCGCGCGCCCGGGGGCACGCCTACGCCGAGAGCGGCATCGTCAAGGGCACGAGCGCGGCGGCGGTGGCCATCCGCGGCCCCGACGACGAGGCCGTGGCGGCCATCGCGGTGGCCGCGCTCTCCGACCGCCTCGCGGGCCGGCGCCTGCGGCCGGTGCTGGAGGCCATGCGCGAGCAGGCGGGCCGGGTCTCGCGGCGCCTGGCGGCGCTGGCCCGCCCGCGAAAGTAGCGCGGCCCGCCTAGCCGCGCCCGACGAAGGGCATCTTCGTCGCCATGATGGTCATGAACTGCACGTTGGAGTCGAGCGAGAGCCCGGCCATGAAGACGATGGCGCGCGCCACGTCCTGCACGTCCATGCGCGGCTCGACGGCCATCTGGCCGTTGGCCTGCACGATGCCGTTGGCCATGCGCTCGGTCATCTCCGTGGCCGCGTTGCCGATGTCGATCTGGCCGCAGGCGATGTCGAAGGCCCGCCCGTCGAGCGAGATCGACTTGGTCAGGCCCGTGACGGCGTGCTTGGTGGCGGTGTAGGGCGCGGTGTTGGGCCGCGGCGCGTGCGCCGAGATCGAGCCGTTGTTGATGATGCGCCCGCCGCGCGGGCTCTGGCGCTTCATGAGGGCCATCGCGGCCTGGGCGCACAGGAACGAGCCGTTGAGGTTCGCGTCGACGACGGCCTTCCACTTCTCCCACGGCAGCTCGTCCAGGGGCACGGCGGGCGCGCCGCCGCCGGCGTTGTTGAAGAGCACGTCCACGCGCCCCCACTTCGCCTCCACGGCGGCGAAGAGCGCCTTCACGCTGGCGGGGTCGGTGACGTCGGTGGCCACGGCGATGCCGCGGCCGCCGGCCTCCCGCAGGGCCTGGTCGAGGATCTCCTGGCGGCGGCCGGCGAAGGCCACCTGGAAGCCGGCGCCGGCCAGCGCGAGCGCCGAGGCCTTGCCGATGCCGGTGCCGGCGCCGGTGACGACGGCGACGCGGACGGGTGCGTTCATTGCGTTCTCCTTCGGGTGGGGTGTCAGTCTTCGTCCTCGTCGTCGCCCGGCGCGATGCGGATGACGCGCGTGCGCTTGGGGCCGGCGGCGTAGCGCTCCAGCCCGACGAGGACGGGGTAGAGCTGCTCCAGGCGCGCGCGGGCCTCGCCCTCGTCGTCGAAGACGAGCGGCGCGCCGTCGGCGCCGCGCACGTCGTGCCAGAGGCGGGCGTCGCGCTCGTCCTCCTGCACCTGCAGCTTGAAGCGCGGCGGCCCGGGCTTCGGGTAGGGCATGGCGCTCAGGCGCTCGCGCGATCGAGCGCCGCGAGGGCGCCCGGGCCGAGCTCCAGGCGCGCCGCGGCGAGCAGGGTCGAGAGCTGCTCCGGCGTGCGCGCGCTGGCGATGGGCGCCGTGATGCCCGGCCGCGACTTCACCCAGGCCACGGCGACCTGGCCGGGCGTGGCGCCCAGGCCCGCGGCCACCTCCGAAAGCGCGCCGACGATGCGAAGCCCGCGCTCGTTGAGGTAGTTCCTCGCGCGCGCCCCGCGCGCGCTCTGGCCGAGGTCGGCTTCGCTGCGGTACTTGCCCGTGAGGAAGCCCGCGGCGAGCGCGTAGAACGGGATCACGCCCAGGCCCTGCTCGCGGCACAGGGGCCCGAGCTCGGCCTCGAAGCCCTCGCGGTCGTACAGGTTGTAGAGCGGCTGCAGCGTCTCGTAGCGCGGCAGCCCCAGGCGCGCGCTCGTCTCCAGCGCCGCGCGAAGGCTCGCCGGCGAGAAGTTCGAGGCGCCGATGGCGCGCACCTTGCCGGCGCGGATGAGCCCGTCGTAGGCCGAGAGCGTCTCCTCGTGGGGGACCGCCGGGTCCTCCTTGTGCGACTGGTAGAGATCGATGCGGTCGGTGCGCAGGCGCCTGAGCGACTCGTCCACGCTGCGCAGGATGTGCTCGCGCGACAGTCCCTTGCCCCGCTTGGTCTCCCAGCCGACCTTGGTGGCGATGAGCACGCGCTCGCGCTTGCCCGAGCGCTCCAGCCACTTGCCGATGAGCGTCTCGGATTCGCCCCCCTCGTTGCCGGGCACCCACGACGAGTAGGCGTCGGCGGTGTCCACGAGGTTGAAGCCGGCGTCGACGAAGGCGTCCAGGAGCCGGAAGGTGGTGGCCTCGTCGGCCGTCCAGCCGAAGACGTTGCCGCCGAAGGCGAGCGGCACGGCGTGCAGGCCGGAGCGGCCGAGGGGGCGCGGGGTCATGGTCGGCGGGGCGGGGGAATACCGCGATTCTAGCGCCCGTTTACCCGGTGGCGCGGCCGGGGCAGAATGGCCCGCCGCGCCACGCAGCCGGACGAACCGCAACCACCACGAGGAGGGAAGCCCGTGAAACCGTTGCTCCGCATCGCCGCCGTCGCCGTCGCCTGCCTCGCCGCCGCCACCGCCGCGGCCGTCGAGGCCGGCAAGACCGAGCTGCTCTGGCTGGGCCAGGCCGCCTTCCGCCTGACCACGCCGGGCGGCAAGGTCATCATGATCGACCCCTGGCTCACCACCAACCCGAAGACGCCCGCGAAGTGGAAGAACCTCGACGAGCTGGGCAAGGTGGACCTCATCCTCGTCACGCACGCCCACGGCGACCACTTCGGCGATTCGCCCGCCATCGCCACGAAGAACCACGCGCCCATCTGGGGGCCGGCGGGCCTGGACGCGACCATCGCCGCGCTGGGCATCGTGCCGAACGAGCTCGCGCCGCGCATGAACAAGAGCGGCACCATCGAGCCCTTCGGCAAGGGCGGCGTGAAGATCACGATGACGCGCGCCGAGCACTCCTCGGAGTTCGCCTGGAAGAACCCCGCCACCGGCAAGACCGAGATCCACGTGGGCGGCGAGCCCGTGGGCTTCGTGATCGAGCTGGAGAACGGCAAGCGCATCTGGCACCTGGGGGACACGGGCCTGTTCGGCGACATGAAGCTCGTGGGCGAGTACTACAAGCCCGACATCGCGCTGGTGCCCATCGGCGGGCACTTCACCATGGGCCCGAAGGATGCGGCCTTCGCGGTGAGCCACTGGATCAAGCCGAAGGACGTGGTGCCCATGCACTACGGCACCATCCCGCAGCTCGCCGGCACGCCCGAGGAGTTCGTGCAGGCGCTGGGCCACGCGCCCGTGAAGGTGCACGTGCTCAAGCCCGGCGAGGCGATGACCTTCTGAGGCGCTTCAGCGGATGTGGGCGGGCAGCGCCTCGCCCCATCCCTGCAGGGGGCCGAGCGGCTGGCGGTTGACTTCCTGCTCGCGGATGGCGGGCTGGCCGCCGTGGATCACGTAGACCACGCGCCCGCCCGTCACCAGCACCAGGGCGTTGAAGGACCAGCCCGTCACGTCCGTCACGCGGCGGAAGTCCAGGGCGTCCAGCCAGAAGTTGCCCACGCGGTCGCGATGCGTCTCGCGCACGGCCACCGAGTAGCCCACGCAGGCCTTGCCCGAGTCCAGGCACTCGCGCAGCCCGCGGTCGAGCCGCTCCGGCGGCACGCTGCCGCCCAGCGGGAAGCGCAGCAGGATGTCGGAGTAGGTGAGGATCTGGACGTTGGGGGTCTCCACCGGGTCCAGGCCCAGCGCGCGGAGGTCCGCGACCGTGGTGCGGTACGGCTCGATGCGCTCGATGGCCGCGCGCGCCTCGTCGTAGCTGTGCCAGGCGCTGCGCACTTCGCTGCGCGCCGTGGGCAGGAGGTCCGCGCAGCCGGCGGCCAGGAGCAGCGCCGCCCCCGCGGCCACCCGCCTCGCAGCCTCGCGCGCAGCAGCACCCATGGAACTTCCTTTCCGGCGTGACCGCTTCCCCTCAGGCTAGACCCGCGTGCCGCCCCGGCGTTGACCCCCGTCAAGGGGCGCGCCGCGCGTCGCGCTCGAGGTAGGAAATGCCGCGTGGGCGGAAGTTCCCGCGGCCGGCCGCGCGCGGGCGCCCGGGGGCGACCCCGTTCGAGCCGAACCGGGCTTTCCCGTACAATTGCGCCTTTTTTCCGGTCCTCCCGAGATGAGCCAGCGCAAGCCCTTCCCCGTCCGGGTCCGCGTGCAGTACGCGTGCTCGAAGTGTCCCGCCTGGTGCTGCACCTACGCGCACATCGAGATCGGCAAGCGCGACATCCAGCGCCTGGCGCGCCACTTCGGCGTGGACTACGCGACGGCCGAGTCGCGCTTCACGCGGCCGCTGCCGGGCAAGCCGGCGCGCATGCTGCGCCACCGCGACGACACGATCTTCGACACCGCCTGCGTCTTCCTGGACCGCGAGGCGCGCCGCTGCACCGTCTACGCCGCGCGTCCCGGCACCTGCCGCGCCTATCCGGACAGCCGTCGCTGCGGCTACTACGACTTCCTGCGCTTCGAGCGCGAGCAGCAGGGCGACCCCGACTGGGTCGCGCGCACGTGAGCGGGCCCGTGACCCGCCTGCTGCTGCGCGCCGTGGCGCTGGCCGCCGCCCTCGCCGCGCTGCCGCTGGCCGCGGCGCCCTTTCCCTCGCGCCCCTTCACGGTCGTCGTGCCCACCGCGCCGGGGAGCGACGCCGACCGCCTCGCGCGCCTGCTCGCCCCCGAGCTGGGCAAGGTGTGGGGCCAGCCCGTGACGGTCGCCGACGACCCGTCGGACGGCGGCCTGGCGGCCGCCTGGCGCGCGGCGCGGGCGCCGTGGGACGCGTACACCGTGTTCCTGTCGGCCAGCGCCACCATCGACGACCCGCGCAAGCACTACTTCGCGGCCGTGACCACCGTCGCCACCGAGCCGCTGGCGATCGTCGCGCGCCGCGCCTCGCGCCTGAAGGACGTGGCGGGCCTGGTGAAGGCGGCCAAGGCGAAGCCGGGACGCCTCGCGTACGGGGCGCTCGAAGGCGGCCGCGCTCGCGCGCTCGCGGGCGAGCTCTTCCGCCGGGCCACGGGAACGGACCTGCGCCGCGTGAGCTTCGCGAGCGCGCAGGAGGCGCTGGCCGCGGCCGCCGCCGGCAAGGTGGACGTGGCCTTCGTGCCCGCGCGCGAGGCGGCCGCGGACCTCGCGGCCGGCCGCGTGAAGGCGCTCGCCGTCACCGGGGCGAAGCGCGCGCACGCGCTGCCCGCGGTGCCCACGGTCGCCGAGTCCGGCCACCCGGGCTTCGAGGCGGTGTCGTGGTACGGCCTGATGCTGCCCATCGCCACGCCCCGCCCGCTCGTGGCGCTGCACAACGCGGACGCCAACAGGGTCCTCGAGCTGCCCGCGGTGCGCGAGGCCATCCTCGCGATGGGCCTGGAGCCCGAGGGCGGCCCCATCGCGCGCCTCTTCGACCTGATCCGCCTGGACCGCGAGCAGTGGCCGAAGCTCGCGCCGCCGGGCGGGAAATAGGCGCGCGCGGCGCCCGGAGGAACCCGATGGCCGAGCCCGGCGCGTTCAAGCTCACCTACTCGACGATGTTCGACCCGCCCGAGGCGCTGCACGAGCGCTTCGAGGCGGCGCTCGCCGCCGTGCGCGGCCGGCTGGGCGCCCCGCACGCGATGCGCATCGGCGCCGAGGACCGCGCCGGGGCGGCGACGTTCGAGACGCGCTCGCCCATCGACCGCGACTGGGTCCTCGGGCGCTTCCCGCTGGGCACGGCGCGCGACGTGAACGACGCGGTGGCCGCCGCGCGCGCCGCCTTCCGGCCGTGGGCCTCGCGCCCCTGGCCCGAGCGCGTGGCGCTGCTGCGCGAGGCCGCGCGCGTGATCGAGTCGCGCGTCTACGAGCTGGCCGCCGCCATGTCGCTGGAGGTGGGCAAGAACCGCATGGAATCCCTGGGCGAGGTGCAGGAGACCGCCGACCTCTTCTCGTGGTACTGCGACGAGATGGAGGAGAACGGCGGGTTCGTGCGCTTCCTGCCCGACGACCCGGTGCCGGGCCACGCGAGCCGCAACCGGTCGGTGCTCCGGCCCCACGGCGTGTGGGCCGTGGTCGCGCCGTTCAACTTCCCCATGGCGCTCGCCGGCGGGCCGCTCGCCGCCGCGCTCGTGGCGGGCAACACCGTGGTCTTCAAGGTCGCGAGCGACACCGCCTGGTGCGGCGCGCTGCTCATGGAGTGCCTGCGCGAGGCGGGCCTGCCCGACGGCGTGGCCAACCACGTGACGGGCCCGGGAGGCGAGGTGGGCGAGGCGCTCGCCGGCCACCCGGACGTGGCCGGCATCACCTTCACCGGCTCGGGCGAGGTGGGCCTCGCCATCGTGCGCCGCTTCGCCGCCGGCCGCTGGCCGAGGCCCTGCATCGCCGAGATGGGCGGCAAGAACCCGGTCGTCGTCACGCGCCACGCGGACCTCGACCGCGCCGCCACCGGCATCTTCCGCTCCGCCTTCGGCCTGCAGGGGCAGAAGTGCTCGGCGGCCTCGCGCGTGCTGGTCGAGCGGCCGGTCCGGGACGAACTGGCCGCGCGCCTCTCGCAGCTCGCCGCGGGCGCGAGCGTGGGCGACCCCACGCGCCGCGAGAACTGGATGGGCCCGGTGATCAGCGCCGCGGCGCTGGCGCGCTACGAGCGCGTCGTGGCGCAGGCGGCGGGCGAGGGCTCGGTGCTCGCGGGCGGGCGGCGCCTCACGGACGCCGGCCGCGAGCGCGGCTGGTTCGTCGCCCCCACCGTCGCCACCGCGCCGTGGGCCTCGTCCCTGTGGCGCGACGAGCACTTCCTGCCCTTCGTGCTGGTGGGCGCGGTGGATTCGCTGGACGAGGCGATCGCCCGCGCCAACGACACGGGCTACGGCCTCACGGCGGGCTTCTACGGCGCGCCGGGCGAGGTCGACGCCTTCCTCGGCGCCATCGAGGCGGGCGTGGTCTACGTGAACCGGCCGCAGGGCGCCACCACCGGCGCCTGGCCCGGCTACCAGCCCTTCGGCGGCTGGAAGGGCTCGGGCTCCACCGGCAAGAACATCGGCTCGTTCTACTACCTGCCGCAGTACCTGCGCGAGCAGTCGCAGACTGTCGTGGAGTGAGCGCGACGGCGACCGCGCGCTCGGTATAATCGCCGCACGGCCGCGCGCGGCGCGCGCGGCGGGCACCGGCGCCAGGGAGGAGCGGGTGGCGATCGAGAACAGACCGGGAACGCGCATGGCCACCTGCCCCTCGTGCGGCGGGCCGCTGCGCTTCCGCGGCGCCTCCTCGATCGTGGCGGTCTGCGCGTACTGCAAGTCCACGCTCGTGCGCGACGGCGCGAGGCTGGAGGACATCGGCAAGCAGGCCGACCTCCTCGAGGACGACTCCCCGATCCAGCTGGGCACCGGCGGGCGCTACCGCGGCGAGCGCTTCGCCGTGGTGGGCCGCATCCAGTACCGCTACCCGGCGGGCCTGTGGAGCGAGTGGCACGCGCTCTTCGACAACGGGCGCAGCGGCTGGCTCTCCGACGCGAGCCGCGAGTACACGATGACCTTCCTCGCGCCGCCGGCGCCGGTGCCTCCCCACGAGTCGCTGCGGCCCGGCCAGGCGCTCTCCCTGGCCGGCGACCGCTACAGCGTCGCGGACCTGGAGAGCGCCGAGGTGATCGCGGGCGAGGGCGAGCTGCCGTTCCGCTGGCAGTCGGGCTGGAAGGCGCCGGTGGCGGACCTGCGCGGTGCCGGCACGCGCTTCGCCACCATCGACTACTCCGAGGACCCGCCGCACGTCTACCTGGGCGAGAAGCTGCCCTTCGAGGCCTTCGGCTTCGACAACCTGCGCGACCCGGACCGGCCCGTCGAGCCGGGCGGCCGCGCCCTCGCCTTCAAGTGCGCCGGCTGCGGCGCGCCCATCGAGAAGAGCCTCGCCACGACGAAGGTGGTGGCCTGCGGCTCCTGCGGCACGGTCACCGACGTCTCGGGCACCGTCGGCGAGCTGGTGCAGCGCAACGAGGTGAACCTCGCGGCCTTCACGCCGTCGATCCCGCTGGGCACGGTGCTCGACTGGCGCGGCTCGCGCTACGAGGCGGTGGGCTGCCTTCGCCGCGCCTTCCCGGCCGACGGCGTCACCTACGAGTGGACGGAGTACCTGCTGCACGACGTCGAGCAGGGCTACCTGTGGATCAGCGAGTACGACGGGCACTTCAGCCTCGTCCGCGCGGCGGCCGACGACCCGCTGCCGATCGGCTCGAGCCTGCGCAGCGTGCCGCGCGTGCGCTACCTGGGCCGCGAGTTCACGCACTTCCAGCACTGCGACGCCGCCGTGAGCTGGCTGGTGGGCGAGTTCTACTGGCGCGTGGGCCTGGGCGACCAGGCGCGCGTGGACGACTACGTGGCCCCGCCGCTCATCCTGTCCTCGGAGGCGACGGACAACGAGATCACCTGGTCGCTCGGCGAGTACGTGGAGCCGGAGGCGCTGTGGAAGGCCCTGGGCCTGAAGGGCAAGCCGCCGCGGCGCGCGGGCCTCGCCGCCAACCAGCCCTCGCCGCACCAGGGCAAGCCCTTCGCGCTGTGGATGCTGTGCTTCGCCTTCCTGGGCGTGGCGGCGCTCATGCAGTTCGGCTTCTCGCTGCTCGGGTCCGGCTCGCCGCCGCGCGCGGTGAGCTTCGTGGCCGCGCCCGGCGCCGTCACGCGCACGGTGAGCCCCGTCCTGCCGCTGGGCGGCTGGCTCGACGGGCCGGTCATCGTGCATTCGCACGCCTCGTCGACCAACGCCCACTTCGACCTCGACTACCAGCTGGTGGAAACGTCGAGCGGCCGCGCCTTCCACCTCGTGCGCCAGGTCGGCACGCGCGGGCTGGGCACGAGCCGCTCGGGCGACACCGACGACGTGGCGGAGATCGAGAGCCTGCCGCGCGGCAGCTACGTGCTCACCATCGACGCGCGCGCGCAGGTGACGCCGGATCCGAAGGCCCCGCGCCTGGCCACGGACTCGGTGGCCGGCCAGGTGCGCCTGTACCGGCAGGCGCCGGGGTGGTCCAACTTCGCGCTCCTGGCCGGCTTCCTCATGCTGTGGCCGCTCGTGGAGTGGGCCCGGGCGCGCGGGTTCGAGCAGCGCCGCTGGGCCGAGAGCGACCATCCGCTCACCAGTTCCGAAGACGACGACGATTAGTGACGGGAGGGACCATGCTGCGCGCCTACGTGTTCATCGGCATCCTCGCGCTCGCCACCTACGGCTGGGCGCAGTACCGCGGCTGGTCCGTGTTCGGCTCCGACGCCCAGGAGTTCAAGCGCCAGCGCGCGATGGGCTCGTTCGGCAACCTCTTCGGACGCACCGGGGGCACCGGCGGATTCTCCGGCCACAAGTGAAACCAGGGAGGCACCCACCATGGAATACCTCAAGCCCGCGGCGATCATCGGATCGATCCTGTATTCGGTGATCGGCATCGTCCTCGTGGTCGTCGGCTTCATCATCGTCGACCGCATGACGCCCTACGACCTGTGGAAGGAGCTGATCGAGAACCGCAACCAGCCCCTGGCCACGGTGGTCGCCGCGTTCTGCCTGGCGATCGCCCTCATCGTCGCCGCGGCGATCCACGGCGGCTAGCGTGTCCGGCACGGCCGGGCAGGCCGGCGTCGCGGCCGGGGCGCGGGCCGCGACGCCCCCCTCCGAGGCGCTGACGCGGGCGCTGCTCGCGTCGGTGTTCGTCGTCGCCGCGTGCGGGCTCGTCTACGAGCTCATCGCGGCGGCCGCCTCCACCTACCTGCTGGGCGACTCCATCACCCAGTTCTCGGTGGTGATCGGCGTCTACCTCGCGGCGATGGGCGTGGGCTCCTGGCTGTCGAAGCACGTCGAGCGCGGCCTGGTGGCGCGCTTCATCGACATCGAGCTCATGATCGCGGTGCTGGGCGGGTTCTCCGCCGCGGTGATGTTCCTCGCCTTCGCCTACGCCGGGCCCGGCTTCCGCGTGGTGCTCTACGCCCTGGTGGTGCTGGTGGGCATCCTGGTGGGCCTGGAGATCCCGCTCGTGATGCGCATCCTGAGCGAGCGCCTGGGCCTGAAGGACCTGGTGGCGCAGGTGCTCACCTTCGACTACCTCGGCGCGCTGGCCGTCTCGATCGCCTTTCCGCTGGTGCTGGTGCCGCACCTGGGCCTCATCCGCACCGCCTTCCTCTTCGGCTTCATGAACGCGGTGGTGGCCCTGTGGGCGGCGTGGATCTTCCGCGCGCGCCTGGCCTCGGCGCGCGCGGTCGCCGCGCGGTGCCTGGCCGTCACGGCCGTGCTCGCGGGCGGCTTTGCGGGCGCCGAGCGGCTCACGCACTTCGCCGAGAACCAGCTCTACGCCGACCAGATCGTCTACGCCGAGACCTCGCGCTACCAGCGGATCGTGGTCACGCGATGGCGCGACGACCTGCGCCTGTACCTCAACGGCAACCTGCAGTTCAGCAGCCTGGACGAGTACCGCTACCACGAGGCGCTGGTGCACCCGGGCCTCGCGGGCCTCCCGGCGCGGCGCGTGCTGGTGCTGGGCGGCGGCGACGGCCTGGCGGTGCGCGAGATCCTGCGCTACCCGCAGGTGGAGTCGGTCACGCTCGTGGACCTGGACCCGGCCATGACGCGCCTGTTCTCGCAGGCGCCGGTCCTGCGCGCGCTCAACAGGGATTCGCTCCTCGACCCGAAGGTGAAGGTGGTGAACGAGGACGCCTTCAAGTGGCTCGAGGCCTCGCGCGAGCAGTTCGACTTCGTGGTGGCGGACTTCCCGGACCCCAGCAACCACTCGCTGGGCAAGCTCTACACGGCCTCGTTCTACGAGGTGCTGCGCCGGCGCCTCTCGGCGCACGGCCGGGTCGTCATCCAGTCCACCTCGCCCCTGTATGCGCGGCGCTCCTTCTGGTGCGTGGTGACCACGCTCGAGAGCGTGGGCTTCTCAGTGGCGCCCTACCACGCGCTGGTGCCCTCGTTCGGCGAGTGGGGCTACATCATCGCCTCCAACGCCCCGTACGCGCCGCCGGAACGCTATCCGGAGGGCCTGCGCTTCGTCACGCCGGCGATGAACCCCGCGCTCTTCGGCTTCCCGAAGGACATGTCGCGCCTGCCCGCCGAGGTGAACCGCCTCAACAACCAGGTGCTGGTGCAGTACTTCGAGTCGGAGTGGCGGCGCGGGATCTCCGAGTGATGGACCGGCGCGGGTTCCTCGCCGCGGGCGCGGCCCTGGCCGCGGCCGGCTGCGCGCGCGGCCGCCCGCCGCCGCCGCCGGGCGAGCTCCTCGCCACGGGCTTCGCCGCGGGCCACCGCCTGCGCGACGGCACCGTGCCCGGCGGCCGGGCCGAGGCGCGCAAGGCGCGCGTGCTCGTCGTCGGCGCCGGCATCTCGGGCCTGTCGGCGGCCTGGCGCCTGCGCCGCGCGGGGTTCGCGGACTTCGAGCTGCTCGAGCTCGAGCCCGAGGCCGGCGGCAACGCCCGGTGGGGCCGCAACGCGGTGAGCGCCTATCCCTGGGGCGCGCACTACATCCCGCTGCCCACCGTGGAGTCGCGCGCCACGCGCCTGCTGCTCGCGGAGCTGGGGATGCTGCTGGGCGACCCGGAGTCGCCGCGGCCGCGCTACGAGGAGCGCTGGCTCTGCCACTCGCCGCAGGAGCGGCTCTACCGCAACGGCTCCTGGGAGGAGGGGCTCTCGCCGGTGTCGGGACGGCCGGCGGCGGAGGCCGACGAGTGGCGCCGATTCCACGCGCGCATGCGCGACTTCCAGCGCCTGCGCGGCGCGGACGGGCGCAAGGCCTTCACCATCCCGGTGGACTTCTCCTCGCGCGACCCGGCCCTGCTCGCGCTGGACCGCACGACGATGCGCGAGTGGCTGCTCGCCGAGGGCTTCCGGTCG
>JAKOWJ010000172.1 GCA_029781595.1 Pseudomonadota bacterium
CGCCACGCCCCCGGCGGCACGCCCGTGCTGGTGGACGGGGTGCGCACCGTCACGGCCGGGCGCGTGTCCATGGACATGATCACCGTGGACCTCACGCCCGTGCCGCAGGCGCGCGTGGGCAGCGAGGTGGTGCTCTGGGGCGAGGGCCTGCCGGTGGACGAGGTGGCGCAGGCCGCGGGCACCGTGGGCTACGAGCTGCTGTGCGCGCTGGCCCCTCGCGTGCCGGTGCGGGAGGTGCCCTGATGGCGCGGGCGCGATCGGTCTACACCTGCACCGAGTGCGGCGGCCAGGCGCCCAAGTGGCAGGGCCAGTGCCCGCACTGCGAGGCGTGGAACACGCTGGTCGAGACGGCCGCGGAGGCCGCGAAGGGCGCCGGCGGCAACCGGTTCGCGGGCCTGGCGGGGGGCGGCGAGGTCGTGGCCCTCGCCGAGGTGGAGGCCAAGGACTTCCCGCGGATGCCCACGCTCCTCCAGGAGTTCGATCGCGTGCTGGGCGGCGGGCTGGTGGAGGGCGGCGTGGTGCTCATCGGCGGCGACCCGGGCATCGGCAAGTCCACGCTCCTGCTGCAGGCGGCGGCGCGCCTCGCCGAGCAGGCGCCGGTGCTCTACGTGAGCGGCGAGGAGTCGGCGCAGCAGGTGGCCCTGCGCGCCCGGCGCCTGGAGGTGAACGCGGCGAAGGTCCGGCTGCTGCCGGAGATCGAGCTCGAGCGCATCCAGGCGGCCCTGGCCACGCACCGCCCGCGCGTGGCGGTGATCGACTCCATCCAGACGCTCTACTCCTCGGCCCTCACCTCGGCGCCCGGGTCGGTGGCGCAGGTGCGCGAGTGCGCGGCGCAGCTCACGCGCGTGGCCAAGCAGTCGGGCACGGCGATGATCTTCATCGGCCACGTGACCAAGGAGGGCGCGCTCGCCGGGCCCCGCGTGCTCGAGCACATGGTGGACACGGTCCTCTACTTCGAGGGCGACACGCACACGAGCTTCCGCCTCATCCGCGCCTTCAAGAACCGCTTCGGGGCGGTGAACGAGATGGGCGTGTTCGCGATGACGGAGCGCGGCCTTCGCGAGGTGACCAACCCCTCGGCGCTCTTCCTGTCGCACCACCGCGCCGACGTGCCGGGCTCCTGCGTCATGGTCACCCAGGAGGGCACGCGCCCGCTGCTGGTGGAGCTGCAGGCGCTCGTGGACGAGACCCACGGCGGGCAGCCGCGGCGCCTCACGGTGGGCCTGGAGCAGAACCGCCTGGCGATGCTGCTCGCGGTGCTGCACCGGCACGCCGGGCTCGCGCTCTTCGACCAGGACGTGTTCGTGAACGCGGTCGGGGGCGTGCGCATCGTCGAGCCCGGGGCGGACCTGGCGGTCACCCTCGCCATCGTCTCGAGCCTGCGCAACCGGGCGCTGCCGGCCAAGCACGTCGTGTTCGGCGAGGTCGGCCTCGCCGGGGAGGTGCGGCCCGTGCAGCGCGGCCAGGAGCGGCTGCGGGAGGCGGCCAAGCTCGGCTTCACGCACGCCATCGTGCCGGCGGCCAACCGGCCGCGGCAGCGCGTCGAGGGCATCGAGGTGGTGGCGGTCGAGCGGCTCTCCGACGCCGTCGACTACGCGGCGCGCTGAGGGGCTACTTCACCAGCAGGGCGATGAGCAGGCCCACGGCCGCGACCGACAGCGCCACGATCGCGACGATGGCCGGCAGGTTCGAGCTGGAGCCCTCGGGAAAATCCGACGGCGCGCGCGCGGCCTCGGGCGGCGGCGCCACGAAGCGCGGGATGGGGCGGAAGCGCGGCTGCTCGGCGGGCTCGGGCTGCGCGGCCGCCTCCGGCGCCTCGACCGGCGGCGGCGGCGGGGTCGCGGGGGCGAGGGGGCTGCCCGGCTCGATGCGGCCGCGGTAGGCGCGCATCTTCTGCGTGGCCGTGATGTACTCCTCGAACTCCTCGGTCTGGTTGGTCATCGACGCGAGGCGAAGCGTCGCGTCGAAGGAGTCGAAGGTCTTGGCGATGCCCAGCGGCTTGGGCGTCTCCTCGTCGCGCAGCGCCCCCTTGTCGAGCTTGCCGTCGGCCGGCAGCGGGATCGTGGAGACGTCGGGGGAGGACGCCTCGCCCGCGGGCCGCGGCGGCGGCGCCGAGCGCGCCTTGAGCGCGACCGACGGGCGGGCCGCGTCGAGCTGGCGGCGCACCTCGCGCAGGTCGTCGGCGAACTCCTTGACCGTCTGGTAGCGGTCGTCGACGGCCTTGGCCATCGCCTTGGCGACGATGAGGTCGAGCATGGCGGGCACGCTGCGGCTGTGCGTGGACGGCGGCGGCGGGGTGGTGTTCACCGTCGCGTACATGATGGCGTTCACGTTGTCGCCGTCGAAGGGCGCCAGCCCCGTGAGCGCCTCGTAGAGCACCACGCCCAGCGAGAAGATGTCGGTGCGCGTGTCGAGCGACTTGCCGATCACCTGCTCGGGGGACATGTAGCGGGGGCTGCCCAGGATGAGGCCGGTCATCGTCTTCACCGCCGAGTTGGGCAGGCGCGCGATGCCGAAGTCCGTGATCTTGGCGATGCCGCCCTTGAGCACCATGATGTTCGAGGGCTTCACGTCGCGGTGCACGATGTCCTGCTGGTGCGCGAACCACAGGCCGTCGGCCACCTGGGCGATGATGTCGACCACCTGCTCGGTGGCCGGCAGCCGGCCGGAGGCGATGATGTCCTTGAGCTCCTGGCCCTCCAGGAACTCCATGGCCATGTACGCGACCTGCTCGGTGCGGCCCACGTCGTAGATCGTGACGATGTTCGGGTGGTTCAGGCGCCCGGCCGCCTTGATCTCCTGCTGGAAGCGCGCCTCGTACTCCTCGAGCTCCTGGCGCGACAGGTTGAGGTTGATGGTCTTGATCGCCACCGTGCGGTCGATGACCGGGTCCACCGCCTTGTAGACGGTGCCCATCGCCCCCTGGCCGATCTCGGAGACGATCTTGTAGCGTCCGAGCACGGGGGTCATGGCGCCTTCTTCCTCGCCTTCTCGGCGAGCATGCGCTTGGCCTGCGCCTTGGCGCCGGCGAAGGTGCGGGTCCAGTCGGGGTGGCCCGCCTCGGCGGGCGTGAGGTCGAAGTCGGGGTCCACGTCGTAGATGCGGATGAACTCGTTGCGGCAGTCGCGGTAGCGGGCCAGCAGGCACAGGCAGAAGGCCGCGTGCTTGAGGGCCCGCACCTGGTCCTTCTTCTCGCGCAGGCCCTCCTTCACCGACCCCTCGAGCAGGCCCAGCGCCTCGGCGAACTCGCCGGCCTCGTACTTCACGAGGCCGTCGACGAGCATCTGCTCGGCCCTGGGCAGCTTCTCCTTCGGGGTGCCCTGTGCCGCCTCGCGCTCGGCGATGAGCGTGGCGCGCACGTTGCGGTAGACGGGGCCCCAGATGGGGTGGCCGTCCTCCGCCGCGGTGAGCGTGAACGCGTGGTCGATCTCGAAGGCCTTGCGGAACTCGGCCGCGCACAGGGCCTCGCGCCCGGCCAGGCAGTGGATGAACGCGAGGTACTTGCGCGCGCGGCCCTGCTCGTCCTTCTCGAGCAGGCCGTGGTCGAGCGAGGCCTGCAGCGACTTCATCGCCCCGTCGTAGTCGCCGGCGTCGTAGAGCTTCACGCCCGCGGCGAGCTGGTCGCGGGCGCGGGCGCGCAGCGTCTCCTCGGTGATCTGCGGCGCGACGGGCTTGGGCGCCGGCGGGGGCAGGGGGGCGCAGGCCGCGGCGGCGAGGGCGGCCAGCGCGCCCGCGAGTCGGAGGGCGGAGGCGGCGCGCATCACTGGAACCGGTGGCGGATGGTGAGCTCGTCGCGCGACTTCACCTCGATCGACTCCACGTGGGGCGGGAAGGTCGTGTTGCGGATCTCGACCTTGTACTTGCCGGGCGCCACCTTGAGCGACTTCACCGGCGGGCTCACGCCGCTCGGCTTGCCGTTGAGCACCACCTCGCCCCACGGGTGGATCGAGAAGATGAGGGTGGCCGGCG
Organism: Pseudomonadota bacterium; assembly: GCA_029781595.1. Lineage (GTDB taxonomy): Bacteria > Pseudomonadota > Gammaproteobacteria > Burkholderiales > Usitatibacteraceae > FEB-7. The sequence goes on from JAKOWJ010000172.1 coordinate 3,970, forward strand.
TCACGGCCGGTGCCGCGGGCGGCGCCTTGGGCGGCTCGGCCTTCGCCTTGGCGGCGACGGCCTTGGGCGGCTCGGCCTTCGCCGGCTCCGCCTTGGCGGGCTCGGTCTTGCCGGCCTCGGCTTTCGCGGGCTCGGTCTTGCCGGGTTCGGCCTTGCCAGGCTCGGCCTTGCCGGCCTCGGCGGTCGACGGCTCGGTCCTGGCGGGCTCGGCGGGCGCGGGCCTGGGCGCCTCGACCGGCGCGGCCGTGACCGGGGCCGGCGCGACGGCGGCCACCGGCGCGGGCACGTCGGACTTCTTCGTGACCACGAGAAAGCCCAGCACCGCCACGACGGCGGCCAGCGCGCCGGCCACCGCGGTGAGCTTGCGGCGGTCCTGCACGAAATTCGGGATGGTGAGCGTGACCGTGGCCGAGCCGGGCGCCGCGGCGGAGGCCGCGCGCTTGACATTCGTGCTGGTGGTGGCCGCGCGGTCCTTCATGCTGTCGCGCGCCTTCTTCATCGCGCCCTCGTGGTGGCCCACCACGTAGATCTCGTGCTCGCGCACGTGCTTGTCGGTGCGCGAGCCCTCGTAGGTGAAGAGCTTGGCGTACTCGCTGGCGAGGTTGGAGACGACGTCGTAGTACGAGCGCGAGACGACGATCTGGCCGGGCCGCGCGAAGCTCATGATGCGCTGCGACACGTTGATGCCGTCGCCGATGATGTTGGGGTGGCCGTTGATGTCCTTCACGAGCTTCACCGGACCGAGGTTGATCCCCATGCGGATCGCGTCCTCGCCCGACTGCTCGATCTGGGTGGCCGACTGGTTCTCGCGCACCATCGCCTCGCGAAGCGAGAGCGTGGTGAAGAGCGCGTCCTCGGGGTCGCCCAGGAAGGACAGGGCCGCGCCGTCGCCCGTGTCGAGGATGATGCGGTCGTTGACCGGGATGTCCTTGATGGCCTCGGACAGGTTGTTCGTGAGGCTGGTCTTCAGGCGGATCTGCTCGGCCACCGGCTTCTTGGAATAGCCGACGAGGTCGATGAACACGACGCTGCAGATGAATGTCCGGTTGGCCTGATCGAGCATCGTGGGACCTGGATGGCGGCGCCGCCCCCCCTTGGTGGGCACTTATTGCTTTAAAAAAAGGGACTTATTGGACAAACTTCGGGCAAGTCCTAGTTTAGCCCATTCCCGGCAAGCCTGCCTGTGCATTACGTCACCACCGTGATGGGGGATGCGCCGTACGCGCGGCCCTCCGGCCCGAGCAGGCGCAGGTAGGCGAGGGCGACCCGCTCCGGGGGCGGCAGCGAGTCCCGGTCCTCTCCCGGGTGGCTCTGCGCGCGCTGGGGCGTGGCCACGGGGCCGGGCACCACCACGTGGAAGCGCGGCCGGCCGGCCTGCTCGCACTCGTCCGCCCACACGGCCGCCAGGGTGGCGAGCCCCGACTTGGAGACGGCGAAGGCGCCCCAGTACGCGGCCGGCCGCACCGCGTGCGTCTCGCTCGTGAAGACGACGGCGCCGTCGGGCGCGGCCTCCAGCAGCGGCAGGCAGGCGCGGGTGAGGGCGAAGGGCGCGGCGAGGTTCACCCGCAGGTGCGCGAGGCACTGCTCCAGGGGCTGGTCGCGCAGCGGCACCAGGGGCGTGAAGTGCACCGCGCAGTGCACCAGGGCGTCCAGCCGGCCGAGGTCGCGGCGCAGCATGCCGGCGAGCGTCTCGAGCTCCCGGTCGCCGGCGCTGGCCAGGTCCAGCGGGATGGCGGCGGGCTCGGGGCCGCCGGCGGCCACGATCGCGTCGTAGGTCGCCGTGAGCGCCTCGGGCTTGCGGCCGAGAAGGGCCACCGTGGCGCCGTGGGCGGCGCAGGCGAGGGCGACCTCGCGCCCCAGCCCGCGGCCGGCGCCGGTCACCAGGACCACGCGCTCGCGCAGGAAGTCGGAAGGGAAGGTCCCGTCGGCGTGCAGGGCGGGGGAGTCGGTCATGGGGCTTTCCTGTCGAGGAGGAGTCGGGCCGCGCGCCGGCCGCTCGCGACGGCGGCTTCCAGCGTGGCGGGATAGGCGCCGGCGGTGTAGTCGCCGGCGAGGGCGAGCGCCGGGGCGCCGCTGTCGGCGCCCGGGCGCGCGAGGCCCGGAACGCAGGCGAAGGTCGCGCGCTTCTCGGTGATGACCTTCGTCCACGCGGGCGGGCCGGGGAGCGAGGCCACGCGCGCGAGCTCGCGGTGGACGGCCGTGGCGAGCACGTCGTGGTCGAGCCCGGCCTGGGCGCGCGAGGCGGAGATCACGGCCGCCACGAGCCCGCGCGGGCCGCCCAGGCGCTCGCGGTCGAACAGCCACTGCGCGTGGCCGCCGTCCAGGCCGATCATCGGGAAGGGCAGCGCCACGCGGCCCTCGTATTGCAGGTACACGGTGGTGATGGGCTCGTGCGCCATCGCCGCCAGCTTGCCGGCGAGCGGCCCGAGGCCCGGCACGGCGGCGAGCAGCGCCGCGGCCTCGAAGGGCGCGGCCGCGCACACCACGGCGTCGAATTCCAGCGGGTCGGCCTGCGCGAACTGCACGCGCCAGCGCCCGCCCTCGCGCGCGAGCCCCGTGGCGCGCCGGCCCAGCAGGATGCGCGCGCCGCGCTCGCCCAGCCAGGCGATGGCCGGGTCCGGCAGCAGCGAGGTGAGGTCGGCCGCGGGCAGCAGCAGGTCGGAGTCGGCGCGCCGGCGCGCGAGCGCGTCGCGCAGCACGCGGGCGAACACCGCGGCGTCGGCGCGCGGCGCGGGCGTGTTGAGCGCGGCCACGCACAGCGGCTCCCAGAGCAGGCGGCGCACGCGCGGGGGCTGCGACAGGCGGTCGAGGAAGCCCTCCACGGTCTCGCCCTCGCGCGCGGCGGCCTCGGCGCGGCGGATGGCGAGGGCCAGGCGCAGCGCGGCGCGCCGCTCCGGCCAGGCGAGACCCTCGGCGCGCGCCAGGGCCACCGCGAGGTGCAGCGGCGCCGGCAGGCGCGGCGCGGCGAGCGCGAGGCTGCCGGGGTAGCGCAGGGCGAGCGGCTCGCGGCGCAGCAGGGCCGCGGGCGCGCCCACCTCGCGCATGAGCGCCAGCGTCTCGCGGTAGGCGCCCAGCAGGATGTGCTGGCCGTTGTCCAGGCCCGTGCCGCGGTAGTCGACGCGGCGGGCGCGCCCGCCCGGGGTGCGGTTGGCGTCCACCAGGGTCACGGCCGCGCCGGCCGCCGCGAGCGTCACCGCGGCGGCGAGGCCGGCGTAGCCGGCGCCCAGCACCGCCACGTGGCCGGTCATGGCGGCGCGCCCTTCACGCGCGCACCCACGTCTTCCACGCGATCCAGAGCTTGCGCAGCGGCGTGAGCGAGACCCGGCCCTCGAGGACGGGGAAGCCGTCGCGGCGGATCTCGGCGAGCAGGGCGCGGTAGATGGCGGCCATGATGAGGCCCGCGCGCTGGTCGCGGCGGTCCTCGGGGTGCAGGCGGGCGAGGGCGTCGGCGTAGGTGGCCTCGGCGCGGTCGGCCTGCTCGGCCATGAGGGCGCGGAAGGCCTCGCCCCCGCGGCGCGCGAGGATGTCCTCCGCGCGAAGGCCGTGGCGCGCCAGCTCGTCGGCCGGCAGGTACACGCGGCCGCGGCGCGCGTCCTCGCCCACGTCGCGGATGATGTTGGTGAGCTGGAAGGCGAGGCCCAGGCGCTCGGCGTACTCGAGCGTCTGCGCGTGCCGGTAGCCGAAGATGGAGGCCGCCACCTGCCCGACCACGCCCGCCACGCGGTGGCAGTACAGCCGCAGCGAGTCGAAGTCGGCGTAGCGGTGGTGCGTGAGGTCCATCTCCATGCCGTCGATGATCTCGTTCAGCCGCGCGGCGTCGATGCCCATTTCCGCGGCGAACGGCAGCAGCGCGCGCGTCACCGGGTGCGACGGATGGCCCGCCTCGAGGTTCGCGACCTCGGTGCGCCACCAGGCGAGCTTGGCGCGCGCCACGGCGGCCTCGCTCGCCTCGTCGGCCACGTCGTCCACCTCGCGGCAGAAGGCGTAGAAGGCCGTGATGGCGCGGCGCCTGGGGGGCGGCAGGAAGAGGAAGCTGTAGTAGAAGCTCGAGCCGCTGGCGGCCGCCTTCTGCTGGCAGTAGTCGTCGGGGGTCATCGGGAAGGGGCGCCCGGCGGCGCGGGCCGCCAGAAGGCGGCCATCCACAGGATGCGCGCCCAGTCGCGGCGGTTCAACACCGGCCTTCGGGCGAAGACGTCGTAGCGCGCCGCGTCGAGGCGCTCGAGGATGCGAAGGCCGCCCGCGGCGATCGCGCGGATCTCCAGGCCCAGGCGCCCGGGCAGGCGCGTGCCCAGCGGCGCGCCCGAGCGCATCATGGCCCGCGCCCGCTGGCACTGGAAGTGCAGCAGCGCGCGCCAGCGCTCGTCGGCGCGCCCGGCGGCGATCTGCGACTCGGCGACGCCGAAGCGCGCGAGCTCGTCCTGCGGCAGGTAGACCCGGCCCCTGGCCCAGTCCACCGCCACGTCCTGCCAGTGGTTCACGAGCTGCAGCGCCGAGCAGATGGCGTCGGAGTCGCGCCGGTTGGCCGGGTCGTCCTTGCGGAACAGGGCGAGCAGGAGCCGGCCCACCGGGTCGGCCGAGCGCCGGCAGTAGTCCATCAGCTCGTCGAAGTTGGCGTAGCGCTTCTTCACGACGTCCTGGCGGAAGGCCGAGAGCAGGTCGTGGAAGAGGGCGAGGGGCAGGTCGTGGGCCACCACGGCGTCGTGCAGGCGCGAGAAGAGCGGGTCGGCCGGCCGCTCGCCGGCGGCGATGCGCTCGAGCGCGCGGGCGTAGGCGTCCAGGCGCGCCAGGCGCTCGCCGTCGGGCAGGTCGCCCTCGTCGGCGAAGTCGTCGGCGCTGCGGGCGAACGCGTAGATCGCCTCCACCGGGGGCCGCAGGGCCGGCGGAAGCAGGAGCGAAGCGACGGGGAAGTTCTCGTAGTGCTCGACCGGCAAGGCGGGGGGAAGCGCTTGAATTTTCGGGATTATATCGGTCCCGCCCCCGGCCATGCGCGCCGTCTTTCCGGGTATAATTCGGCCCTCACCGCGAAAGTGGCGGAATTGGTAGACGCACCGGATTTAGGTTCCGGCGCCGAAAGGCATGGGGGTTCGAGTCCCTTCTTTCGCACCACGATCCCGTGGGCCGATTTCCGTGCAGGTCCCGGCCCGACCCAAGGCCCCCGGGGCCTTCCCGCGCGGCGACGACCCGCCAAAAAACTCACAGGAACAGTCCAATGCAGCAGGCAGTCGAAACGAAGCCCAGCCCGCTCGAGCGGCAACTGAAGGTGGCCGTGCCCGTGGCGCAGCTCGAGGCCGACATCGCCGCGCGCATCAAGCACCTCGCGCGCACGGTCAAGATGCAGGGCTTCCGGCCCGGCAAGGTGCCGATCCGCATGGTCGAGCGCCACTACGGGTTCCAGGTGCGCCAGGAGGCGCTCACCGAGTCCGTGCAGCGCTCGTTCGCCGAGGCCGTGCGCAGCAACAACTACCGCGTGGCGGGCCTGCCGCGATTCGAGCCGGTGCCCCAGGAGGGAGAAGCCGAGGCGGTCGAGTTCCAGGCCGTCTTCGAGGTCTACCCGGAGATCACGCACGGCGAGCTGGCCGGCCTGCGGGTCGAGCGGCCCGTGACCGCCGTCACCGACGCGGACGTCGACGCGACCGTGCTCACCCTGCGCAAGCAGCGCGCGCGCTACGAGCGCGTGGCGCGCGGGGCCGGCGACGGCGACCTGGTGAACATCGACTTCGAGGGCAGGGTGGACGGCGAGCCCTTCGACGGCGGCGCGGCGAAGAACTTCACCGTGGTGCTGGGCGAGGGCCGCATGCTGCCGGGCTTCGAGGCGGCGCTAGCGGGCCTGGCCGAGGGCGCGGACAAGACCTTCCCGCTCACCTTCCCCGAGGACTACGCCGAGCACCTGCGCGGCAAGACGGCCGAGTTCACCGTGAAGGTGAACCAGGTGGCCGAGCCGAGGCTGCCCGAGGTGGACGCGGACTTCGCCCGGGCCCTGGGCGTGGAGGACGGCGACGTCTCGCGCATGCGCTCCGAGATCCGCCAGAACGTCGAGCGCGAGGTGAAGAAGCGCGTGCAGTCGCGCGTCAAGGACCAGGTGATGGCGGGCCTGGCGGCCGCCGCCACCTTCGAGCTGCCGCACGCCCTGCTGGACGCGGAGACCGGCCGCATGGCCGAGGCGGCCCTGGCCGACCTCAAGGGCCGCGGCATGACCGCCAAGGACGTGCAGCTGCCCCGCGAGCTCTTCGCGGACCGCGCGCGGCACCGCGTGACGCTGGGCCTGCTGCTGGCCGAGCTCGTGCGCCGCCACGACCTCGCGCCCAGGCCCGAGCAGGTGCGCAAGGTGATCGAGGAGCACGCCGACAGCTTCGAGCAGCCCGCGGAGATGGTGCGCTGGTTCTACGGCCAGCCCGAGCGCATGGCGGAAGTGGAGGCGCTCGTGATGGAGGACAACGTCGTAGAATGGGCCCTGGGCCGCATGAAGGTCGAGGACGTGCCCACGGCCTTCGAGGACCTGATGGGCACCCGCAAGGGCTGAGCCGAGGAGAGGCGATGCGAAACGAGTACGAGGGACCGGTGGGGCTGGGCCTCATCCCGATGGTGATCGAGCAGTCGGGGCGCGGCGAGCGCGCCTACGACATCTACTCGCGCCTGCTCAAGGAGCGCGTGATCTTCCTGGTGGGCCCCATCAACGACGCGATGGCGAACCTCATCGTCGCGCAGCTGCTGTTCCTGGAGAGCGAGAACCCCGACAAGGACGTGCACCTGTACATCAACTCGCCGGGCGGCAGCGTGTCCTCGGGCCTCGCGATCTACGACACGATGCAGTTCATCAAGCCGGACGTCTCGACCCTGTGCACGGGCCTGGCGGCCAGCATGGGCGCGTTCCTGCTCGCCGCGGGCGCCAAGGGCAAGCGCTACATCCTGCCCAACTCCCGGGTCATGATCCACCAGCCCTCCGGCGGCTTCTCCGGCCAGGCCTCGGACATCGAGATCCACGCCAAGGAGGTGCTGTACCTCAAGCGGCGCCTGAACGAGATGATGTCGCTGCACACGGGCCAGCCCCTGGAGGTGATCGACCGCGACACCGACCGCGACAATTTCATGGGGGCCGAGGACGCGGTAAAGTACGGCTTGGTCGACAAGGTGCTGGTCAACCGCGCGCAGGCGGCGGCCTAGCAACCACGGCGGGGACGGGCGATGACGGAAAAGGTCGGCGGCGAGAAGCTCCTGTACTGCTCCTTCTGCGGCAAGAGCCAGCACGAGGTGCGCAAGCTCATCGCCGGCCCGTCGGTGTTCATCTGCGACGAGTGCATCGACCTCTGCAACGACATCATCCGCGAGGAGGCGGCGCCGGACACCACGGCCAAGGCCGCCCGCAGCGACCTGCCCAGCCCGCACGAGATCTGCGAGATCCTCGACCAGTACGTGATCGGCCAGGTGCAGGCCAAGAAGATCCTCTCGGTCGCGGTCTACAACCACTACAAGCGCCTGAAGACGGGCGGCAAGCAGGACGAGGTCGAGCTCGCCAAGAGCAACATCCTGCTCATCGGCCCGACCGGCTCGGGAAAGACCCTGCTCGCGCAGACGCTCGCGCGCCTGCTCAACGTGCCCTTCGTGATCGCCGACGCCACCACGCTCACCGAGGCGGGCTACGTGGGCGAGGACGTCGAGAACATCATCCAGAAGCTGCTGCAGAAGTGCGACTACGACGTCGACAAGGCGCAGCGCGGCATCGTCTACATCGACGAGATCGACAAGATCTCGAGGAAGAGCGACAACCCCTCCATCACCCGCGACGTGAGCGGCGAGGGCGTGCAGCAGGCGCTGCTCAAGCTCATCGAGGGCACCATCGCCTCCGTGCCCCCGCAGGGCGGCCGCAAGCACCCCAACCAGGAGTTCGTGCAGGTCGACACCACGAACATCCTCTTCGTGTGCGGCGGCGCTTTCTCCGGGCTGGAGAAGGTGATCCAGAACCGCACGGACCGCTCGGGCATGGGCTTCGGCGCCCAGGTGCGCTCCTCGACGGACCGCCGCGAGATGAACGAGCTGCTGCACGACGTGGAGCCCGAGGACCTCATCAAGTTCGGCCTCATCCCCGAGTTCGTGGGGCGCCTGCCGGTGGTGGCGGTGCTCGACGAGCTGGACGCGAGCGCCCTGGTGCGCATCCTCACCGAGCCCAAGAACGCCCTCGTCAAGCAGTACCAGAAACTCCTGGCGATGGAGGGGGTCGAACTCGAGTACCGCGACAACGCGCTCACGGCGATCGCCAAGCGGGCGCTGGAGCGGCGCACGGGCGCGCGCGGGCTGCGCTCCATCATCGAGCACGCCCTGCTGGACATCATGTTCGACCTGCCCTCGCTCTCCAACGTCCAGAAGGTCGTCGTGGACGAGGGCTGCATCGCCGGCGACACCAAGCCGCTGCTCATCTACGCCGACCAGCCGAAGGTCGCGGGCGGGCAGTCCTAGGGCCCTTGCCGCGCCGCCCCCCGCCGGGCTTGTCCGGTGGCCGGGCCGCCCCCATGTATCCCGCCTGAATCCTCCCAGGAAACCGCCATGACCGTCCCTTCCCCAGAATCCCGCGTGCTCCCGCTGCTGCCGCTGCGAGACGTGGTGGTGTTCCCGCACATGGTCATCCCGCTCTTCGTGGGGCGGCCGAAGTCCATCAAGGCGCTCGAGGCCGCCATGGAGGAGGGCAAGAACGTCGTCCTCGTGGCGCAGAAGTCGGCCGCCAAGGACGAGCCCGCCCCCGAGGACCTGTACGGCGTCGGCACCGTCTCGACCATCCTGCAGATGCTCAAGCTCCCGGACGGCACCGTGAAGGTGCTCGTCGAGGGCGTGCAGCGCGCCGGCATCGTGCGCGTGCTCACCGAGAAGGCGAACTTCGAGGCCGAGATCGAGCCCGTGGTCGTCGACGAGGCCGACTCGACCGAGGTCGAGGCGATGCGCCGCACCCTCCTCACGCAGTTCGACCAGTACGTGAAGCTCAACAAGAAGATCCCGCCCGAGGTGCTCACCTCGCTCTCCGGGATCGACGGCGCCGGGCGCCTGTCGGACACGATCGCCGCCCACCTGCCGCTCAAGCTGGAGCAGAAGCAGCAGATCCTCGAGATGTTCGAGGTGGCGCGCCGGCTGGAGCAGCTGCTGCAGCTGCTCGAGACCGAGATCGACATCATGCAGGTGGAGAAGCGCATCCGCGGCCGCGTGAAGCGCCAGATGGAGAAGAGCCAGCGCGAGTACTACCTGAACGAGCAGGTCAAGGCCATCCAGAAGGAGCTGGGCGACGCCGAGGAGGGCGCCGACCTCGACGAGCTCGAGAAGAAGATCAAGGGCGCGCACATGCCCAAGGAGGCGCGCGTCAAGGCCGAGGCCGAGCTCAAGAAGCTGAAGCTCATGTCGCCCATGTCGGCCGAGGCCACCGTGGTGCGCAACTACATCGACACCCTCGTGGGCCTGCCCTGGAAGAAGAAGACCAAGGTGTCCACGGACCTGAAGAACTCCGAGAAGATCCTCGACGCGGACCACTACGGCCTCGAGAAGGTGAAGGAGCGCATCGTCGAGTACCTGGCGGTGCAGCAGCGCGTGGACAAGCTCAAGGCCCCGATCCTGTGCCTCGTGGGCCCGCCCGGCGTCGGCAAGACCTCCCTGGGCCAGTCGATCGCCCGGTCCACCAACCGCAAGTTCGTGCGCATGTCGCTGGGCGGCGTGCGCGACGAGGCCGAGGTCCGCGGCCACCGCCGCACCTACATCGGCTCGATGCCGGGCAAGATCCTGCAGAACATGACCAAGGTGGGGGTGCGCAACCCCCTGTTCCTCCTGGACGAGGTCGACAAGATGGGCATGGATTTCCGCGGCGACCCCTCGTCGGCGCTGCTGGAGGTGCTCGACCCCGAGCAGAACCACACCTTCGTCGACCACTACGTCGAGGTGGAGTACGACCTCTCGGACGTGATGTTCGTGGCCACGGCCAACACGCTGAACATC
>JAKOWJ010000197.1 GCA_029781595.1 Pseudomonadota bacterium
CGCTCGCCGCGGGCGAGTCGCGGCTCGTGCCCGTGGACTTCAAGGTGCCGGCGGGCGTGGGCTCGCTGGAGTGGGAAGTGAGCGCCACCGGACCCGGCCGCGCGCGCGACGCGATGCGCGCCAGGCAGGCGGTGACGGAAGTGCACCCTGTGCGCGCGTTCCAGGCGAGCCTCGTGCGCCTTTCCGCGCCGGCGAGCTTCCCGGTGTCGGCGCCCGCGGGCGCGCTGCCCGGCCGCGGCGGCGTGCGCGTGCAGGTGCTGCCCACGCTCGCGGGCGACCTGGACGGCGTGCGCGACTGGTTCCGCCACTACCCCTACGCGTGCATCGAGCAGCGCACCTCCAAGGCCATCGGCCTGCGCGACGAGGCGCTGTGGCGCGCCGCGGCCGCCTCGCTCCCGGCCTACCTCGACCGCGACGGGCTGGCGCGCTACTTCCCGGCGGACTGGCTGCCGGGGAGCGACTCGCTCACCGCCTACCTCGTGCAGGTGGCGGACGCTGACGGTCGCGAGTGGCCCGAGGCGGCGCTCGAACGCATGCTCGGCGGCCTGGAGGCCTTCGCCACCGGCCGCATCGTGCGCGCGGGCGCGCTGCCCACCGCGGACCTCGTGCTGCGCAAGCTCGCGGCCATCGAGGCGCTCTCGCGGCACGGCCGCGCCAACCCGGCGATGCTGCAGTCGCTGGAGATCGACCCGCCGCACTGGCCCACCTCCGCGCTGCTGGACTGGATCGGGATCCTGCAGCGCGTGCAGGGCGTGCGCGACGGGCCGGCGCGGCTGGCCGAGGCCCTCAACCTGCTGCGCAGCCGCCTGGACCTTCAGGGCTCCGTGATGACCTTCTCCACCGAGCGCCAGGACGCGCTGTGGTGGCTCATGGCCTCGGCCGACGCCAACGCCAACCGGGCCCTGCTCGCGGTGCTGGAGGCGCCGGGCTGGCAGGAGGACGTCGGGCGCCTGGTGCGCGGCACGCTCTCGCGGCAGGTGCGCGGGGCTTGGGGCACGACGGTGGCCAATGCCTGGGGCACCGTGGCCCTCGCACGCTACGCCGAGGTCTTCGAGAAGACGCCGCCCACCGGCACGGCGCGCGCCACCGTCGGCGATGCGCAGGCCACTCTCGCGATGACGGGCGCGGCGAGCGTCCACGAGTTCTCCTGGCCGCCGTCCACCGTGCCGCTCACGCTGGCGCACGAAGGGCAAGGCGCGCCGTGGGCACTTGTGCAGTCGCGTGCGGCGGTGCCGCTTTCCGAGCCGCTCGCGGCCGGCTACCGCATCCGCCGCACGCTCGCCGCCGTCGACCAGAAGACGCCGGGCGCCACCACGCGAGGCGACGTCGTGCGCGTGCGCCTCGAGGTGGAGGCGCAGTCGGACATGACCTGGGTGGTGGTGGACGACCCCGTGCCGCCCGGCGCGACGATCCTGGGCTCGGGCCTGGGCGGCGACTCCCGCCTGCTCGCGGCGGGCGAACGGCGCGAGGGCTGGGTGCAGCCCGCGTTCGTCGAGCGCACGCCCACGGCCTACCGCGCCTACTACGCCTTCGTGCCCAAGGGCCGCTTCGCGACGGAGTACACCGTGCGCCTGAACAACGCCGGGCGCTTCGAGCTGCCCGCCACGCGCGTGGAGGCGATGTACGCGCCGGAGATGCTGGGCATGCTGCCCAACGCGCCGGTGACGGTGGCGCCGTGAGGCGAGCCGTCCTCGCGGCGGCGGCGGCGGCCGGCCTGGGCGCGGCGGCCTTCGTGGCCTCGCTCGCCGTGGCTCCGTATCCCGTCGCGGATTTCGCGGCGGTGCGCGCGGCGTGGCGGCCGGCCGACGCGTGGCTCCTGGACCGGCACGGCGAGCCGCTCTCGCGCGTGCGCATCGACCGCGAGCGGCGCCGCGGCGAGTGGACGGCGCTCGCCGACGTCTCGCCTTCGCTGGTGAAGGCGGTGATCGCCTCGGAGGACCGGCGCTTCCGCGAGCACGCGGGCGTGGACTGGGTGGGCCTCGCGGGCGCCGCGGTGCAGTCCTCGCGCGGCGGGCGGCGCGGCGGCAGCACGCTCACCATGCAGCTCGCCGCGCAGATCGAGCCGCGCCTGGAGACGGGCGGGCACCGCGACCTCGTCGACAAGTGGCGGCAGGTGCGCCAGGCCCTCGCGCTGGAGCGAACGTGGACCAAGGACCAGGTCCTGGAAGCCTGGCTCAACCTCACGCCCTTCCGCGGCGAGGTGGAAGGCGTGGACGCGGCCGCGCGCGCGCTCGCCGGCAAGCGCCCCTCGGGGCTGGACCGCGCCGAGAGCGCGATCGTCGCCGTGCTGGCGCGCGCGCCCAATGCCGCGCCGGCGGCGGTGACGCGACGGGCCTGCGCGCTGCTGGAGGGCGACGCGGCGTCCTGCGCGCGAGCCGAACGCCTCGCGCTGCGCGGCCTGCGGGCCGGGGGACTGGCCGCGGCGCCGCAGGGCGACGCGCCGCACCTCGCCCGCCGCCTGCTTTCCTTCCCCGGCGAGCGCCGCGTCTCGTCGCTGGACGCCCGCCTGCAGCGATTCGCCGAAGACTCGCTCGCGCGCCACCTGGGCGAGCTCGCCGGCCGGCACGTGGAGGACGGGGCGGTCGTCGTGCTGGACAACGCGACGGGCGAGGTGCTCGCGTGGGTGGGTTCCAGCGGCGAGCTCTCGCGGGCGCCGGCGGTGGACGGCGTGATCGCGCGCCGGCAGGCCGGCTCGACGCTCAAGCCCTTCCTCTACTCGCTCGCCATCGAGCGGCGCCTGCTCACCGCGGCCTCGCTCCTGGACGACTCGCCCCTGGCGGTGCCCACGGGCGCGGGACTGTACGTGCCGCAGAATTACGACCGCGGCTTCCGGGGCGAGGTGAGCCTTCGCCAGGCGCTCGCGGGCTCGCTCAACATCCCGGCGGTGCGCACGGCCGCGCTGGTGGGCGTGGGACCCTTCCACGAGCGGCTGCGGCGCCTGGGCTTCGCCACGCTCGAGCGCGACGCGGAGCACTACGGCCTGGGGCTCGCGCTGGGCGGCGGCGAGGTGCGCCTCGTGGACCTCGCCAACGCCTACCGCGTGCTCGCCAACGGGGGCCGCGCCGGCCCCGTGCGGTTCGACGTCGCCGCCGGCGCGCCACCGGCGGGCGAGCCCGTCGTCGACCCGCGCGCGGCCTTCGTGGTCGCGGACATCCTGGCCGACGCGGGCGCGCGCGCCGCCACCTTCGGCCTCGCGAGCCCGCTCGCCACCGCCTACCGCG